>CAYLVY010000131.1:0-10097 GCA_964387205.1 uncultured Draconibacterium sp. | reverse complement strand
AAATATACTACAAATTATTTTCTAATGCAATATTATTTAAAGAACGGTATACTAGTGATCAGCAAAAGGTCGATGGGACCCCTTAGCGAGGAGAACTCCCTGGAACAAAAAACTATTTCCGAGGAAGACAGTTCCAGGTCACGGAGTTCGATAAGAATTTCCGGGTTCTTTGAAAGGATCACCTGCGGGGAGAGAATATCCGATCCTTCGTTTTTGAATCGAAAATCCTTAACCGGTTTACAGGAGAAGTTCTCCAGATTGATTTTATAGGATCCCATGGAATCAGAATTATTTGCTTAGAATTTATTGATATCGAACCACCTTTATGTTTTTGTCCCCGTCAATTGCTGCAGAACCCTCAACTTAGGGGCCTGCTTTATTTATTCTTATCCTGGTAGGATTGGTTGATGAGGAACATCATGTAATCCAGATCCGTATCCTCCTTTATGGTCACATTGTAATCACCGCTTCCCCAATGTGCCTTTTTCCCGTATGTCCCCATCAATTTCTCCGGATCATTCAAAGTCCCTTCCTTCATGTTGATTATTGTGTATAACCCTTCCTTATAAAGGACAACATCAACGAAGGGCTGGTTTCTCATAAAACTAATAATTGTGCCCGTCACCCTGATCTCCACCTCTCCCAGGTTCATGATACGTTCCTTCAGCCGGAAGTATAATTCATTTACCCATGGAGGCCGGCTTTTAGATGAATTTAAATGAGTTTCCTCAGTATAAACCTTGACCTCTTTCGTTACTTTCTTTATGACTGTGTTTTCAAGGGATGAAATGGTTTCCACACTTTCTTCGGATGTGGACTTATGCTGGATTAACCCAATGATCCCATTATCAAACTGTTTAATCTCCCAGAGTTCGAAAGGAACGTCACGGAAGTTTACCGAATGCTTCTGGTATTCCGTGAAAAAGGGAGAAATGAAAAGAACCCGGGACTGGGACCAGTCCACATCATCCCGTTTCAGGTTCTTGCCGCACATCTCATTATATTCCAGGATGAAGTCAGATTTGTTGTTCAGCATCAGCGACATGTATGTATACCCCTGGTCGATGACGGAATAGTTCCGGTCTTTCTTGTATTCGATGATGACAAACGATCTGTTTTCCTCATCATAGGCAAGTGTGTCCAGCCGGAAGTTCTTGATCGCGAACTCGGTCTTTACAAACTGAAGACGGAAAAGCACGTCCAGATTTGCTTCGACCATGCCCTGGATATCTTTTTCCAGTTTGAAGGGGACAGTGTTAACGCCCTTTAGCTTTTTGTCATGTAATGAATATAGTTTCATATGAGTAATAATGGAAGGGTTCTCTTCAAACTTAAATTTTCCTTTCGGGAATCCAGTAAATCGGTTGCAAATTCTTTAACCGGGATTGATAATTAATACTTTTTGAATTACTATGCAAAATTTGTTCAAATATTCTTCGAATCAAGTTTAAACAGTAAAAGTGATTTTTACAATTAGTATGGAACCCCGAAATGCGCTTCTCATAAAGATAGGCTGTGATCCTGCGAGGGTAGGACACGTTGAAAAAGTCGTTGACTTACAATTTCACCAACTTTACCGTTTCTGTTTGTTCCTCTGCTATTATCCTGATAAAATAAATACCAGGTGTTCTGTCAGATATTGAAAATTCATGCTTCAGCCCCTCGCCAACAACTTCCGTTAAGATTTTCTCACCGCGCATTCCGTAGATTTCGATCCTTAGGCCTTCAAACGGGGTTTCCTTTAGTATTTCAAGAGTAAAATTGCCTGTAGTGGGATTTGGGTAAATCCTGAACCGGGTCGGTTCTGGTACCATTGGTCCCATATCCTCTTCCGCTATCATTGGATTCATCAACATTGACTGAGATTTGGAGCCGCAGTAACTGCCATTAATGGTGATCGATCCATGAAGATAGCCGTTACTGAGGACTGTCACCCCGGACAAAAAGCGGATGTTATTTCCTGCAATGAATTCCGCCATTCCTCCGCTCAGTACAAAGAATACATTCCCGTTCCCTGCGACCGTGATGGTCTGGCTTGCATCATAGCATTTGCTCTGCCCGTTAGCCACAATTTGGTTAATCAGATCGAGGGTCGCTGGAACCGGAGGATTGACCGTAATGGAAAGATCGGGTGAGTATCCTCCTGCTCCACACGAATTAGTTCCCCTGACTTTTATTGTTCCGGAAACAGCACTAAGTGAAAAAGAGACCAAAATGCTATTTGTATTATTGCCTGAGGTAATGGTGGCACCACTTGGCAGAACCCATTGATATCCTGTCACGTAAGCAAGAGGCGTTATACTATAAGGAACTCCTGTCTGTCCTTGGTACACGTCAGTCGGGCCCGTTATGATTCCGGCAGTAACAGGAAATGGAGTTACTGTGATGACTGCGCTTCCGGTTCCTGAATTCGCACAACCGGTTGCATCTGTGACATTGGTTACCGAATAGGTCCTTGTAGAAGACGGAGTGACAGTAATTGTTTTCGGACTTGTTGTAATTCCGGTAACTGTCATTGTGGATGATCCATCTGTGTAGGTTATACTCCAGGGTGATGTGCCCGTAAGTGAAATACTTAACATTGTACTGCCTCCTGAACAAATCGAAGTGGTCCCGGATATAGCCGCAGTTGGTAATGGTTTAACTGTTACTATAACCTGATCAGTCGAAGCACATCCGGAAGAGTCTGTCACAGTCAAGATATAATTCGTGGTATTCCCCGGAGAGGCTACCGGTTGGGAAACATAGGGATTGCTAAGGCCGGTATTAGGCGACCAGTTATAAGTGTATCCTGAAACCGGATTCGACCCGATATACACTGAATTACCAGAACAAATGCTGACGTTGGGTCCTGCATCAGCCAGTGGCGAAGGTAAAACCGTGATGGCGACCGGTTGTGAAAGGTCTGAACAACCAAAGGCATCGGTTACGGTTACCCAGTAATTTCCGGCTGTTGTTGCAGTTATCGATCGCGTGGTCTGTCCGCTACTCCATAAATAACTTGTCATACCAGCATTGGCCGTGAGAGTCACACTACTGCCGCTGCAAATAGTGGTACTTCCGGAAGGAGTAATCGTTGCGGTCAGAATACAAGTAGGGCAAAAGTTTGTATCGGAAAGTGTAGCTACTACAGGACTTACAGCGAAATCCGAAACTGTCACAGAAGGTGTTGTCAGGCTCACATTCAGATTACTCAATGAAATAGAAAGATCCGATGGAGTTATACCGGTCGATACTGTATCCAGGCAAGAGGAGGCATCCAAACTTAATTTGAAGATACTGTACCGATAATCATAAACAGAAGCATTGAGGGTATATTGCCCTGAAAAGACATATCGGTTATCGAGCGTTACAATTTTACACCTGAAATCATCATTTCGGAAATTCAATTGCTTTTGGCTGATCAGGTCAAAGGTGGAGTTCATAGAGGCAATTCCTTTGAGCCCGGACGGAAACCAGAACAACATACCATACAGGCTTCCGGATGTTTTCTCAAATATCTGTGCTTCAGTGCCTATTCCGACCTGTTTTGCAAGCAAAACGGTTCCGAATGAGTTTACCTTTGCAATGAACCCATTTCTGTTGTTGAAATTATCTTTTGAATATCCTGTAAACACCAGATCGGAATTGTTGTCAATGACTGACGTTCCAATCCGGTCTTCAACATTTCCATTGCCTGTCGAAAAGGATTTACACCATTGAAGGCTGCCATCAGAACCAGCTTTGAAAAGCAACCCGTCATACGAGTTCCAGGGCGGATTGGAATTCCCGTCATCCACGGTCCCGCTGATATAAATATTACTATTCTGATCCCTGGTTACAGTTCCCAGCCCAATTTCTGTATTGGTGTACAAAGAAAAATTGTATTGTTTCTGCCAAACGAGGGTGCCTGAATTGTCCACTTTGATCAGAAGGAATGCATTTGAAGTTGTACCCGCCAGAATATATCCGTCAGAGACTTTTGTAATTTTACTAATATCACTGATGTTATTGAAACTCTTTCCCCACAACTTGTTACCCTGTTCGTCAATTTCCATTATCACAAAATGATAATTATATATGATCAACAACAAATAACCGTTCTGTGAAGCAATAACTGCCCGGGTATTTACACTTGAAAATTCAGGTAATTGCCTGGCCCATATCAGACTACCGTTTTTATCTGTTTTAAAATATTCAATGACATTGTTGATGGTCGATGGATTCTGATACATTCCGGTGCCGATATAACCACTATCAGTAGGAGATTGAACAATACCATAGCACATGCCGGACCGGAATGTTGGACTATTATCCTTATATAGTTTTACAAAAGTCGGATGTGCAGGTCCACCCGATGGTGCCCCGATCGTGATCAGGTTACAATAAGAGGATGAATTGCAGCCGGTTTTCCCGGCAGTAAGGCAAACATTGTAATAACCGCTGGAGCTAAAGGTGTGGGAAGGGTTTGATAGAATAGAAGTTCCGCCATCACCGAATGTCCAGTTGTAGGTTGAAGCGTTCACCGATGTGTTTGTGAAGGTAACGGTATTCCCGTTCTGCGAATAGGTAAATCCTGCACTTGGCGCAGGGTTAACTGATACACTTATGCTCGCGGTCGGGCTTTGGCAGCCGTTATTGATGACATAGCAGGAATATGACCCGGCATTGGCAGCTGTCACGTTGAGTATAGAAATATTGTTGTTATTTGAACTGAACCCGGCAGGGCCCGACCAATAGTATACCGCTCCGGACTGAGAGGTTGCCGTTAAAGTCAGTGTAGAGCCTTCACATACAGGTGAATTACTCGAGAGCGTCGGAGCCGGCACATTGCAGGGGGCTCCATCTTGTGAAACATAAACGTAAACGGGATCGATGCCGTTCACAGAAACCATGATCGCTGCATCTCGTTCAAGTGAAGACGTGTTCTGTGTATAGGTGGCCGTAAGTGTGCCACTTCCGTTCCCTGAGGGTGTAACAGAACACCAGCCAGGGAAATTGGTGGCTGCCGACCATGAACAGTTGGAGATGATATTAAAATATGTGGACCCTGCTGAATATGAGACGTTCTGATTCTGGGGTGAGACCGATAGAGTACAGCCCTGGTCACTGTATACGGCAGTGTAAGTATCATTAGCAAATACGGAGAAACTAATTGACGGATTCATAGAATAATCCGATCCGTTTTTCAGCCATTTAGCGAATACCGTGCCGCTGTATGATGAAGAAGCCCCTAAAGTTACTGTGGTCCCAACGTTAAAAATCCGTTGAAAAGTTGTTGATCCGTTACCGTTACCGTTGTTGTCATTGGGTGATACCGTAACAGGTATCCCGGAAGCAGGATTTTGAGAGGCAATAGTCAGTGTGTACGGTCCTCCCCCGCAATTCTGAAGCGTTATCGGTAAAGTCCTCGGTGTTCCGGAACCGCATCCATTTACTGGAGTAACTGACCAGGTACCAGAAGTTGCACCGGTAGCATAGCTTACATTAATTATGTTTGTCCCTTGCCCTGTCAAGGTAGCTCCTGTTCCGCTATAACTCCATGTATAGGTCACCCCGGATATGTTGGTCACGAAGTACACATTACCGGTTGAATTACGGCAAGGCGATGCAGGACCATTAATTGTACTTGGCTGAGAAGGAGCTGAACAGGTCACTGTCAGTGTCGTAGATGCAAAATTGTTTCCTTCATTGGATTCGTTATTGGTTTTATTTCCATCAGCCCAGAAAAAAAGGTAGTAGGTCCCCGATGAAATGGATGCAGGGATGGTCACTGATGAATTGAGAACCGAACTGGATGATCCAGCGGCCAGCGCAGGGTAGCCAGTAATATCCCCGAAATGAATATCCTGGCTCTCCTGCAGGATATTATCCTGTGAAAGCCATAAACCTACAACACTTGTACCTGATGCCGCGTTCCCGATATTATTTTCAGAAGCGTAGGCGGTGATAGCCGATCCTGCAGATACGGTTGCTGGATTAACGGACTGAGTTCCGGCCGTAATGATTAAGTCAGGAAGATTTGTCGTGGGTGTAGTCACACAGATAGTAAATGTGGTTGAGGTCGGAGGGGACATGTTGCCAGTATAATCATAGACCCTCACGTAGTATGTTGTTCCGATATTTAATCCAGTAGCATTGATCGTCTCAATCCCACCTTCACCACCACCGTTATCAGAGCAAAACATTGAGGTTCCGTTGCAATCTCCCGTTCTCAGGTCAACGACGGCATCCAATCCCGAAGAGGGCGTAACTGTGACAATATGGTTTGTACTAGTTGCAATGAATTTAAACCATACGTCGTTGCACAATGTACTCGTATATCCACCACAAGAAATCGGCGGGATCGATTGTGTTGCATTGCTTATATCACCAGAAGTTGCTCCGCCGCATGTACTATTGGAAAACGCAGTAATTATTAGTGCACCTGAACAGTCATCATTAGCAGGTGGATTGACACCACACCCTCCGATCACGATATTGGGATTGGGACATCTTGGATCATAAGCGGTAAGTTGATATGGCTGGTATGTATGATGAGCACATTTCCAGTCTGCTCCAGATGCTTCAATTACAGTGATCGAACCATCGGTGTTCCTAGATTCAACCAATCTTGTGTGGCTGCCAACTTTATTTAAAATATCGCCGGGCAAAACTGAAGATAATGGTACCAAAGTCGAAACATTTGGGCTCGCTAAACCATATACTGGGTCTGTGGATGTGTTATGTTTATACCCTAATACCCAAGCTCTGGAAACAAGCCCAGAGCAATCGTGACCACTAGCGCAAGATAAAGGCGCTCCTGCCAATCCCTCGCAACCTCCTCCTACCTCTCCTGAGTGACAAATATCACCAGCCTGAGTATTGCTTCCACTTGTCATAAGATTAATGTGTTCCGAAATCGTTGACCACCCATTCCAGGCATATGGCATGGATGTATTTGTGCCGACAATGACCCACCCTCTTTGAGTTGAATTTGCCGGAGTAGCTGCATAAACATTCCGGCCAATACTGCTGCAATAATAACCACCAGACATGCAATTACTGGAGTATGCGGTCCAAGTAAAAGTCGTATATTGATTTGCGTTATTTACAATTTGTTGTCGGGTAATCTGGCCGTAATTTCGATGTGAGCCTACGAAAAAGATCATGAAAAAAAAGATAATTGCTCTAGCTTTTACTCTGATCAATCTTGTTTTCATATATGAATCGGAAAAGTTGTACTGTATTTTCTTTCAATTTCTGATAAATTAGCAATAACACTCTTTATTATTGATCGACCTTAAGAAGATGATCATTAAAATGATACTTATTTTGCAATAAAGAAAGAGGATATCCGGAAGATTTTTTGGCATTTTCTTCCGTTAACTTAAAAACATATACTCCCTCCGGTGAAGTGACCATGTTGAAAATAGTGCCATTTTCAGTTAAAAGGAAATCCTTATTGGAAAGCACAAAATAGCAATCCGGGATTCTAATGCTTTTCACAATTCCATTAATTCCACTTTCATTATAATCAACAGAAACAATATGTCTTTCAACTGTAATCGGATTCTCTGAAACAAAGGTTTGAACATCTAATACAATCCTGTTTTCTGTTGTACCCACGACAAACACGCCAGCCACTTTTTTGTCAGCATACAGTAATTTATTGTACGTTATCCCATTTTTCATTTTGATTGTAAGTTGAAAGGAAGAGTTCCCATTTAATCTGGCAAGGATATAAGACCCTTGTTTACTTATTCCTCCTTTGCTTTCTTCAGGAATCATTGATCGGCCAGCTGATTCAACCTTGAGGCTGTTTCCTGAAGAGAGTAATAAATAAGTATTATTATTTTGTCTTGTCAATCGTTCAACTCCGATGTAATTCTTTGGAAATGAAAAATGGGCCCCCTCATTTCCATGGATATCGTACACAATTACCTGATCTTCTGAAAGAACATAAAAATGATCATTATCAAAAATGAAATCCCTTGGAGCCACACATACTTTAAATTTGGTAATAACATTTGGATTCGTTTTGTCAGTAGTAACAATCTCAGCTGTTGAATTGCATAAAAAGGCCATTCTGTTTTCGTCCAAAATTGCGAAGGATGTTGAACCAAGATTTGCCCCCGGAACTTGATTATATGGAATTCCAAAATCAGGATCCCATTTAATGAAATTCACTTGTTCAACGCTGTATCCACTAACTGGTTTTTGTTGTCCATTAATGACCATCGTCGCTAAAACCAAAAAGGAAAGTAAAATGTTCTTTTTCATTATTGATTTCTTAAAAAGGATATTACAATTGCAGAAGGAGATTACTTTATTAAAAAAATTTAAGGTTATTCTTTTACACAAATGATTAAGTGTAGTTATCATTTGTGTAATGCTTTTCTCAGTAAATAAAAGGGAGTAGTACAACTTTAACACATCAGGGTAACGGAAACCCTGTTATCCGCTGTTCCATCCCTGGGAGAGCTCCCAGGGCATCCTAACACGGACCAAATTAGGAAATAAAAATGATACAATCACAAAGGATTGTGAAAATTTCCACGAAAAGGCTTTTAGTGAAAGGAAAAAGATCGGATATAGTATTACTCCAACCGAATGCCAGCAGTATTTGGTTGATTTGCTGGCTAAGGGCAAATCTGTTCCCTGCTTAACTGAAATTCAGACTGATAGAAAGAAATCTAATAACTATAATTTAAGCAGTAACTTAGCATTCTCTTTAACTTCCTCGTCGGTAAAGCTGGAAAGGTAATTTTCCGTGGTTTTAATATTGCCGTGGCCCAATGCTTCACTGATGAACGCTACGGAACTCCCATTTCTTTTTAATATTGTTGCGAATGAATGCCGTGCATGGTAGGTTGTGATGTGTTCTGTCCACTCCTTCTCCTTTGACACTTCCTTCAGGTATTTGTTTGTCGTCTTTATGAATTGAGCAATGGCATCATGCTGCGCCTTTTCCTTCAACTTCTCGTTCATAATCGGAAAAACATAATCATCTTTTGAGGACATTTTGTTTCCCCATTTTTTTATTATTCTGTTCATCCTGGGTTGTAAATAGACATTGATCTCTTTTTGATCCCCCTTACTTGTATTCTTAGTCTTGTTTCGATAATACCGCAGATATTCTCCCGAGATGTTGGAATACTTTAATCTAGCTATATCATTAAAATTCATCCCGTTCCCCAAAAAACTGAAAGTCCAGAAATCAGTTGCCTTCTGCTTCTCAGGAGTTGTTGATTTGTAACGAATTAATGCCTTAATCAACGTATTATTCAATGCCCGCTTATTCTTCCCGGCTGCCGGTACAACAAACTCAGCAAAGGGGTACTTCTCGTGGGTCATATACTTTTTCTTAATAGCGAAGTTGCATATGGCCCTGACTTGCCGCAGGTATATCCCGACAGTTGAAACAGACTTTTTATCAGATTTCAAAGTTTCCTCATATCGCCTTATAAGGTCCTGGCTTAAAGACCTAAGCTTCAGATTTGGCCTGAATTTATTGACTGAGTTTAACATGGTCTCATACATTAGGCGAGTTTTATAACTCAGGTCTGATCTTTTTTCTTTCAGGAACTCCCTCGTGCATTCTTCAAAGGTCATTTCTTCGATGACCATGTCTTTCTTGCTGAAATACTCCGTCTCAAAAGCCTCGAAACTGAATTCATGCAACTTTTTACCGGCCTTGTCAGCTTTTTTGATGATATCCTGGATATCATTTCTCTTTTCCTTAAGATCATCATCCCGGAGTTTTAAAGATTTAATTTTCGTCCAATCATTTTTACTAACTTCGAGGCCGGTCCTGTATCGTTTTTTGACTCCATTATAATATACTATCAGTGATACCGGGTACATGCCGTTTTTAAGTACTCTGCATTCGCGTATGGCTGTATACGTCAACACATTGATTTTACTCATATTTATGCCTTTATAAATGTACCCCCAAATGTACCCATAACTTTATTAATAACCAAATAATAATCCGATAAAAAACTACTAATATTTATTTATATATTTGATTGATAATTTTTTATACTGATTATCCGTGGATATAAGAATTAGCAAATTGTAAGGCTAAATCGGCCTTACAAGCAGGGGGTCACAGGTTCGAATCCTGTAGCTCCCAC
>CAYLVY010000130.1:0-10335 GCA_964387205.1 uncultured Draconibacterium sp. | reverse complement strand
CGGATCATTTTCCGAAGTTCCGATGTGTCGTTCACGGGAAACCGGCCCACGGAGAGTTCCGGCAGCAGGTCGGCCAGATCGGCAATCTCTCCGTATTTGTGATTTCCGTTGGCATCGAAGGTGCCGTCCAGCGCTGAAAAATAGAGGTCCGACGGGATGGAATCGTAATATACTCCCGTTGACTGTACCGAGCAGTGGAGGTAACGGCAGGGAACCAGTGCCGGATTACCTGCCAGCAGGAGATATTTTATCTGGTGGTTCTGGTATTGGCCGATGACGAAATTCCGAATTTTCTCAGGTGTGTCAAATCCGGTGGCGACCGCTGCGATGCTGTCGATCGTCACCACCCTTGCCCCCATTCCCCTTACGTTACAAAGATTAATCAGGGGTTGGAATTCATTCCTGAAAACAAAAGGGGATATGATCAGATAATCGTAGGGATCAGAAGGAACTGTAAAAACCGCAGTTTGGTCACCTTCATCGCGGATGGTATGAATCCTCACGGTCACCTTTTGATACCAGGTGACCCTCCTGAGTGCCGGGTGATAAGAAAGGGGGGTAAAGGAGACCATGGCGTAAGACTGTTTTCCCAGATATTGTATGGAGAGGGGCCCATGAAAACCGTTCGGGTATTCCTGATGAAGGCCATAGGTGACCGGATTGCAGGGAATAAAGGTGGAATCGGTAACGGATATCGGTGAGACCGGCTGACCCGGAAGAAGAAGCAGCGGTTCCGGCCATTGAACCTGCTGTTCCCGGATCACTTCGAGCCGTATGGCTTTATGACCCTGCGGGATGGCAATAGCTTCTGCACACCAGGGCAGGGAAGGTTCTCCGGGCAGGGCAGCTTGCCTGGTCCCGTGAAACGTTAACAGGGTATAAATATCTTTAGTGACGGCTTCCGGAGAATTGAAATACCAGGTCTTTTCTACCAGACCTGCCTGAAGGGCGACAGGTACCAGTAGGATCATTATTCGAATTTGTATCAGAAACAGCCTCATCGTCATTGGTAATTATAAAGTTGACATTACCGGCAAATCTTCCGGATCATTCCTGCAAAGATAATATGATGCAACGGGATCAGGATGATCCAGTACAGCCGGCCCCAGATTCCGGTTGGTCTGAAGGTAGCGGTTTGGATCAGGCAGTGGTTACTATCGAAACGGAATTCAAGCCACGCTTCGCCCGGCATTTTCATTTCGCCGTATAGCAGAAGCCGTTTTTCTTCACGGTCGGCGATAAGGACACGCCAGAAATCGAGGGTATCCCCTGCCGCGATCTCATCAGGGCTTTTTCGGCCGCGCCTCAGGCCGACACCTCCCGCCATCCGGTCGAGAAATCCCCGGAACTGCCATAACCTGGTGGCAAAATACCAACCGGTATCTCCCCCGATACTCAAGACCCTTCCAAGGGATCTGTCCGGATCATTTGCACAGCATTTCCGGATATCCTGGTAGCAGCCATGTTCCGGAACCACCATGAACCGGGAGAAACCTTTCGCAAGTTCTGTGTTGGCCAGCGCATCACTCCACCTGGAAGTAACCTCGTGATGCTCGATCTTTTCAAATGCCTGCCGGATGGCATCGTCATACCCGCAGGGGGTGATATTCAGCATTGTTTCCAGTTCGTTATTGCTGCATATCACCTCTACCTTCATACTGTTTACCAGGTGTTTGGCCAGGGAATAAGAGACGGTAGTGACGAAAAAAAGCCAGTAGCCGGAGAGCCTCGGTGTCATAACCGGAAGGATGAATATGGATCGTTTCAGCCCCCTGATCCGGGCAAACCGGAGCAGCATTTCCCGGTAGGTCAGAATATCAGAGCCCCCGATATCGAAACTGCGGTTAAAGGTTTCGGGATGAAGCATTACTCCGGAAAGGAACTGCAGGACATTCCGGATCCCGATGGGCTGGCAACGGGTGCTGAGCCAGCGGGGCGCGATCATAAAAGGCAGTTTTTCGACCAGGTCGCGGATGATTTCGAACGAGGCGCTGCCGCTTCCCACGATGATCCCGGCGCGCAGGGTGGTCAGGGCAAACCGGCCGGACGAAAGGATCTCCTCTACCTTTTTTCGGGAGGAGAGGTGCCTGGATAAAACGGTCTCATTGACAATCCCGCTCAGGTATATCACCTGCCTGACCCTGGTTTTTTCCATTCTGTCCCTGAAATTCCGGGCAGCCTGTGCCTCCATTTCATCAAACCGGTCGCCGGCTGATGACATGGAATGAATGAGAAAAAAGGCCACATCAATATCTGTCGGTATCCGCCCCGCCTCCTCTTTCAGCAGGAAATCAACCTCCACCACACTCAGCAAACCAGCAGGATACCCGTGCTGATCAAATCGGTTGATATCGCGCACACAGCAAACCACCTCATGCCCCTGGGCCAGCAGAACGGGAAGCAACCTTTTCCCTATGTAACCCGTCGCGCCGGTGAGAAGGACTTTCATGGGCTGTTTTTTAATGATAATCAGGGGCCAAGCAACAGAAGACTGAAGGCCATGACGGCCATTCCCGTAATAAGACCATAGATCGCAATATGGTGTTCACCGTATTTTTCGGCAGTGGGGAGAAGTTCATCCAGGGAGATATAGACCATGATCCCGGCCACTCCTGCAAAGACAAGCCCAAAGGTGGTAGGGTTGAAAAAACTGAACAGAAGAAAATAACCGATCAGCGCTCCCATCGGTTCGGATAATCCCGACAGGAAAGAGAGAAAAAATGCTTTTTTCCGGCTGCCGGTAGAATAATAGACCGGCACCGAAACGGCGATCCCTTCGGGGATGTTATGAATGGCGAGTGCCACGGCAATGGTGACCCCCATGACCGGATCGTGAAGCCCGGCCATGAAGGTGGCAAGCCCCTCTGGAAAGTTATGAATGGCTATGGCAATAGCCGAGAAGAGGCCAAGCCTGTAAAGTTTGTGCTTCATCTGCATCTCTCCCGGAACAGCAGGTGTCTCCGGATTCTGCATTTCATGTGGGTTCCCGAAGGAGGGCACCATCTTGTCGATGGCTGCGATTACCGTTATTCCTGCAAAGAAAGCGATGACGGTGAGCCAGTAACCCAGGGTATCCCCATGCGCACCGGTAAGAGAGTCTTTTGCTTTGGCAAAAATTTCCACCAGGGAAACATAAATCATCACCCCGGCCGAAAAACCCAGTGAGCCGGCCAGAAACCGGGGGTTGAATTTTTTGGAAAGAAAAGCAAAAATACTGCCGATACCGGTAGCCAGCCCTGCAAACAGGGTCAGTAAAAAGGCGAACAGTACCGCTTCGTTATCCATGGCCACAAATTCAGCCCGAAAGTAATAAAAAAAATCCGCGGGAAAAAAAAGATTTTTACCTTTGATCGTCCTGAAAACATGGTTAAACATAGGTTATCCAATGGCATGACTTCTGAATATGACCGGCAGAATGTATAGCCTGTTTCACCAGCATTAAACAATCAATGGTATGAAAGAAAAAATGTCCCGCCGGCAGGCGCTCAAAACCCTCGGTCTGACGGTCGGCGCTGCCACCATCGGCCTGGAAGGGTTTTCCGGAATCAGCCGGAATGTAATTGAATATGAGACCGGATACGGAGAGGTGTACAAGCCCATCGACAATCCGCTGAAACGTCCCATTACCGCCATTACCTGCGGAGCAGGGGCCCGGGGTAATACTTATGGCTCTTATGCCGTCAATTTTCCCGATCAGATATCCATTGTAGGGGTAGCCGAACCCATCCCCGTGAGGAACGAACGTTATGCCGTTAAACATAAAATACCAGATGCCAACCGGTTCACTACCTGGGAACATGTTTTTGACCGTCCGAAGTTTGCCGATGCCATCATCATCACCATGCCCGACCATCTCCATCATAAACCCTGCCTCAAAGCCATGGAGATGGGTTATGACGTTTTGCTGGAGAAACCCATGGCCCAGACCTCACAAGAATGCCGGGAAATCCTGGCAATGACCCGCAAAACCGGTCGAATTGTGGCGGTTTGCCATGTGTTGCGCTATGCCCCCTATTTTGTCAAAATGAAACAACTGATCGAATCAGGGGCGATCGGTGAACTGGTCAGCATACAGCATTTCGAGCCCATCCAGCATATCCATATGGCGCACTCCTTCGTGCGCGGCAACTGGCACAATTCAAGGGAGACCACCCCGATCATCGTGGCAAAAAGCTGTCATGACCTGGACATCCTGCGTTGGATGATTGGCAGGAACAGCCAGCGGATCGCCGCTATGGGCAGCCTGAAATGGTTCCGGAAAGTCAATGCGCCGGAAGGAAGTACGGCCCGGTGCGCCGACGGGTGCATAGCGGAAGCGCAATGCCCCTATTCCGCCCTGAAGATCTATCACCGGGATCGCTCTTATGTCTATGTTTTTGATCTGCCGGCAGAAAAAGATAAGCAGGGAGATGCCATCCTCGAATACCTGCGCACCACCAACTATGGCCGTTGCGTGTACCGGATGGAAAACGATCAGCCTGACCATTATGTAACTTCCATCCAATTTGAAAACCAGATCACGGCCAACTTTTCAATGGAAGCCTTCACATCCTATCACGGTCGCCGTACCAAGGTGATGGGTTCCATGGGTGATATCGTGGGCGATATGGAGGAGATGACCCTGAGCGACTTCCGGACGGGTAAGTCGGAGATACTGAAACCCAAAGCGGAAGATGCTGAAAATTACAAAAACAGCGGCCATGGCGGCGGGGACTGGTTCCTTATGCGTGATTTCATCCAGGCTGTAGCCAACCAGGACCCTTCGCGACTGACCTCCACCATCGACCAGTCCATCGAAAGCCATCTGATGGGCTTTGCCGCCGAAGAGAGCAGGAAAAGCAATAAAATCATCCCGATAACACTTTGAAGCAGGTTCGTACCCTTCTGATATTCCTCTTGGCCATGACAGGGATCATGGCTTCATTGATGGGTCAGGAAAAGACAGGCATTGAAGGAGTTGTGGTCGACTCTGTGTCAGGGCACCCGGTAGAATTCGCCTCTGTGGCTTTGTACCGCGATCCGGACAGTCTTCCGGTTGCAGGGATGATCAGCAGCGAAACGGGGGAATACCGTTTTACCGCTCTCCGGCCAGGACAATATATCCTGAAAGTCAGTTTTATCGGATATCAAAACCGATCTGTCCCAATAGAAGTGAAAAAGGGAAAGGTCAATACCATCCCGCCGGTACACCTCTCTCCTTCCTCACTTACACTGGGCGAACTGGAGGTGACGGCAAGGCAGGGGACAAAACGTCCGTCCATTGAAAAAACGACGGTCAACGTGGAAAAAAGCACACGCGCCGCCACAGGGAACGCCCTGGATATATTAAGAAACATTCCTTCTGTTCAGATCGGAAATGATCAGGAGATCTTTCTGCGGGGCAACCGCAACATCCTGATGATGATCGACGGAAAGCCGACCACGATAGAGTCGCTGGCTTCGATTCCATCAGCTTCCATCGGCAATATTGAAATCATGACCAACCCCGATGCCCGGTACGATGCAGAGGGAACGGCAGGCATTATCAATATTGTGATGAAAAAGGAGGTGCCTCCGGGGTGGCACGGCAGTGTAAACCTGAGTATGGACCATGAGTTATGCGCCAATGGCGGATTCGGTTTGTGGATCAACAACCGTAAATGGGAGACAGGATTGAGTTATCAGGGGCGGTATGAATCGGAGGATATCCATTCAACACTCCACCGTCAACTCTATTTCAGGCCGCTGCGCATCGACCAGGAAATCAACGCTGTTCAAACCACGCGCTCCCACATGCTCAATGCTTCGTTGGAATTCCGGCCGAAAAAGGGACACAGGATTTCATTCAACGGCAAGCTCAGTTATCCTGAATTTCATAATGATCAAAATATTACCAACATTCAGCAGAACGATACCCTGCCGCCCGATACGGTTCATCGCCGGAACGAAATAACCCACCGGCGGCGAACAACCGAGACTATGCTTGAATACATGGTTAATGCGCGTCAGGGGCGTCAGACACTGAGTGTCAGCGCCAACTTTTCCCGGAATAAAGGATCAAGGCCGTCCGATTACTTTATCGAAGGGGAACTCCTTCAACGCTCCGAAGGTGGAGGTTCTCCCACCATCGCCAGCATGCAGGCCGATTTCAGCCATAAAAACCGCAACGGCGGAAAAATGGAAACCGGGATCAAAGGTTTCTCGCGCTGGAATACCTTCACCTACCAATTCTACCGGATGGAGGGTAACCCGGGACAATGGGTGTACGACTCCCTGTTCAGCAATGACCTCGATTTCAATGAATTCATCTGGGCTGCTTATATGAATTACAGCGATACGCTCTTCCGCCGAATTCAATTTCGTGCCGGGTTAAGGATGGAATACAATACTGCGCACCTCCGGCAAAACAGCAGCGGATATACCGATGACCGGGACTTCCTGTTCCCGTTCCCGAATCTTCTCCTGCGATACCGACCTGCCCCGGACCATACCATTTCCCTAAGTTATAACCGGCGTGTGACACGCCCTTCCTTTCCTCAGATCAATCCATGGATCAATGTGGTGGACCAGTTCACTTTTGAAACCGGCAATAAAGGACTTCGTCCTGAAATAGCCGATAAAATTGAAGTTTCCCATGAACTGAAAAAGGAAAAAATCCGTCTGTTCAGTTCCGTTTACCTCCATCAGACAAGGTTTTTCATCACCCAGGTTACCGAAGTCACCGACACCGGAATGCTCAGGATCACCTTTATGAACGGAGACCGGAACACCCTGGCAGGAGCGGAACTTGAATCAACCTGGGAACCGTTGAAATGGATCTCCGTCCAACCATCCGTGAACCTCTGGTTTCATCAGTCCGACGGAAAGGTAAATGGCCTGGATATCTCAAGTGAATCCATTTCCTACGCTGCCAATCTCACCACAGGTATCTTCCCCGATGCTAAAACCGACGTGGAATGGAATATCAATTATCAATCATGCAATCAATTGTTGTCATTTACTTCGGATCCGTCATGGTCATCCGATCTCTCCGTAAAACGCAGGTTTTTAAAAAATCGCCTGACCCTCGGGGTATTGGTGACGGATATGTTCAACACACAGGACTGGAATATTCTTTCTGAAAACCCGCTCTATCACCTCACCAATTACAGCAAGTCAGAAACCCGGCTGCTGTGGCTCAGCCTTGTATTTCGTTTTGGAGTGGCAGGAAAGATGAAAGAGATAAAACAATCAGTTCCCGAGCCCGATGAAAATCTCATCAGGCTCGGGAACTGATTGTCCGGCAATTATCGGCGGATGATCCGCTCAACAAACCTTTGATTTCCGGAGACCACCCGGATCAGATAGATCCCGGAAGGCTGGCTGCCCAGGTCGAAAGTATACCGGCGTTCCCGGGTCAAAATCATAGACGTAATTCTTTCACCGCGCATGTTGTAAATATCGGCTTTTATCATCCCTTCAGTAAAATCACCCTCCAGTTCAAGGGTCAATACTCCGTCGGTGGGATTGGGATACACCTTTATATTACTCCGCTGTACCAGTGCAGGAACTTCTTCCTCGCCGGCAATGACAGCGACGAGGGCAGGCGGTTGTGAGAGACAGTATTCTCCCGTGGTCGTGATATATCCGTGTAGATAACCTCCCAGTTTCACTTTAGTACCTGGCAGATAGCGGATTTTCTGTCCGGCAATCATCGTGACACTGGCCCCCGGTTGAATCGTAAAGGAGGTACCATTTCCTGCCACAACGATGGTCTGAGTAGCATCAAAGCAACGTACATCGGTGATATTCAGATTCTGCAGGGTCAGGTTTGCAGGCACGGTAACCACATTCATGGTAATCGCGTTGGATGTGGCCGGATTATTGGTGGCACAGGGTTCATTCGATGTTATCAGACAGGTGACTGCATCGCCATTCTGGGGCACGTATGAGTATTCAGGGCTGTTCTGCCCCGCATTGACGCCATTCACCCTCCATTGATAAACCGGGCTTTTCCCTCCGTTCGTTATCGCAGCATTAAATGTAACAGGGGTTCCGGCATACACCGGATTGGCAGAAACCACAATATTGATGCTAACCGGTAACAGCGGATTCACCGCCATGGTCAATTGGTTGGATGTAACCGTACTGACCGTAACACATGTTTCACTGGTAACCATTGTACAATGAATGACATCCCCGTTGTCGGGGATCAGCAGGATGGAGCTACCAGATAAGCCTTGCAAATGCTGATTATTCAGGTACCAGTTAAACACAGGGGATGGACCACCGTTCACCGGAGTGGCAGTGATCGTAACCGAATTGCCGGCACAGGTTTCGGTGGTTGTTGCGGTTATCGAAACCCCGGGTTGCAACATCGGGTTCACGGTCATGGTCAATGGCGCGGATAAGGCTGGATTTCCGGTTGTACAAATTTCCGATGATGTCAGCAAGCAGGTGATGACATCCTGATGAAAAGGTATGTAGCTATACTCTTGATTTGATGCACCTGGTATATTTCTGTTATTGATATACCATTGATATTGTGGTGTCTGGCCTCCATTGACAGGATGCGCAGTGAAGGTCACCTGGGTCCCGGCACACACCACCAGATCGGAGGCTGTCACCTGGACGCTGACCGGCAACAAAGGATTCACTGTCATGGTTATTGGAACAGAGGATGCCGGGTTTCCGGTAGTACACCATTCTGACGAAGTCAACAATACATGCACAGCATCCTGATCCTGTGGAATATAGGCATATATATTTCCGGTTGCACCGTAAACCGGCCCACCGTTGACGAACCATTGATATCCAGGTGATGATCCACCGTTCGTCGGGAAAGCAGTGAAGGTCACTTCCGTACCGGCACAAACAGTAGTGGCAGTAGCAGTCACATCAACTTCCACCGGCAGGAGAGGATAGACGGTCATGGTGACGGGGTTTGAAGTGGCAGGGTTTCCTGAAGCGCAGAACATATCGGAGGTCAATACGCATACCACCTGCTCCTGATCGGAGGGGACAAAAGAAAACTCCTGGTTATCGGGACCGGCCGGAACGCCATTCAACAACCATTGATAGTGCGGATTGAGGCCGCCGTTAGCTGGTGACGCAACAAAGGTGACCATGGTGCCGGAGCATACCGGGTTTTGGGAAGCAGCAATGCCGACACTTACGGGATTAAGTGCCTGCTCCTGCATCATGACCAGGTTGGATAATGCAGGGTTACCGGTAAGGCAAACTGCATTGGATGTCAGCAGACAAGTAATGGAATCGAGATGCTGAGGAGAATATACGAAGGTTTCGTCCTGATCTCCGGCAGGAACACCATTGACCATCCATTCAAAGAGAGGCGCTGACCCTCCATGCTGGACAGATGTTGTGAAGGTGACCTCCGACCCGGCGCAGAACGGATTGTTGGAAGGTAAAACGCTAATGACAGGCTGGACCCAGGGATTTACCAAGACCTCGACTATATTGGTATATACAGGACCTCCGCACGTTTGTGAGTCATTCTGAACCTGCCGGTAGTAAGTAGTGGCAGGGGGGATCCCCGGATGGTAAATCAACTCTGTTGCCGCATTAATATTCATAAAAGTGACATTGTCCAGTGAGCTTTGCCACTGATACACCGGCGCTACCCCATTGACCGGCGCAACGGCAATGAGCGGCGCAGCAGTGTCACCACTGCAAAGGGACTGACTGGCACTGACCGACCCGGGTTGCAAATACGGGTAAACCGTCATCGTTACAGAATTGGACTGAGCCGGGTTCCCTACAGGACAAGGCACGGAGGAGGTAAGTACACAGGAAATTATATCGCCGTTTACAGGGATATAGGTGTAGGTTTGATTTATTTCTCCCTGAATGATGATGCCGTTTTTCTTCCATTGATAAGCCGGAGAGGCGCCTCCATTGACCGGAATGGCAGTAAATGTCACAGCGGAACCTGAACAAACCACCGGTGAAGAGGCATGAATAGTCACACTGACCGGAAGGACAGGGTGGATCGTGACATGCAGGGTATTGGTGGCCATCGGTCCGCAACAGGTATGATTGGCCATCTGTAATTGACGGTAATATAATGTTCCTATCAGGGCTACAGGTTGATATTGCTGGGCTGTGGCACCCGCCAGATTGGAGAAGGTAATATTATCCAGGGAACTCTGCCACTGATAGGTCGGATTATCTCCATTGGCAGGCGGGGTGGAAACAAGCGGAAGAACAGCATTGCCGTTGCAAAGTGTCTGTGATGAGCTGATGGTACCCGGCACCAGGATCGGATAAACCGTCATAGTGACCGGATTGGAAGTCGCCGGGTTGCCGGTGGTGCAGTTGGCAGTGGAGGTCAGTTGGCAGGTGATTACGTCGTTGTTG
>CAYLVY010000129.1:0-10461 GCA_964387205.1 uncultured Draconibacterium sp. | reverse complement strand
AAAGAAAGGGAAAAAGCGCATGCGTCAGATCGGGAATGTCGAAGTCCCGCAAAAAGCTTTTCTGGCAGTGCTGAAACTCGATACATAATCTCTTCAGGAAAGTTGTAACAAATTTCTTCTCCTTTCGTCTTATCGTTCATATTTGTCAAACCTAAACACTGAAAATATGAAACGAATAACCATCATTGCAGCAATTTCCATTCTTTTGTCCGCTATTACCCTGAATCTTTCTGCCCAGGACAACACCGGGACTGAAAAGTCGAAAAAACATCATGGTCCATGGAAACATTCATGGCATAAGAATGATTCATCCGGAATGTATGACTTCTCCGGGTCATTCAGGGATTGTCCCTTCAGCGACTTTCCCCAGTGCAGAAAGAAAGATAAATATAACGGCCATTGGGCAGGAATTGATCTGGGTTTCGCCGGATATCTCACTCCCGGTTTTGATATGAATTACGGGGCTGCCTCCTCGTACCTCGATATGAATTCTGCACGTTCGCTGGTTGTCAATGTCAACCCTTTTGAACTTAACCTCAACCTTTATAAGAATCACATTGGCTTCACTACCGGTGTCGGTTTTTCCACAGCCAATTATTATTTCACGGGAAATCGCGTCATGCTCAGTGATTCTTCCACCCTGAAAGCGTATCGCATTCAGGATGAAAAAGGTAATCTGGTTGGCCTGGATAAAAACAAACTGGTGGTATCACACCTCAATATACCGTTACTTTTCGAATACCAGACCAATCCTTATCGCCGTCTCAGCAGTTTCCACCTCTCCCTTGGTGTAATCGCCGGGGTGCGGATCGGCAGTTATACGAAGCAGGTCTATCATGAAAAGGAGGGCCAGTATTTCCTCGTGGATGATAAAGGCCAGAAGGTGGCCACCTATGACGTCAGCCGGAACGTGGTCCGTACAAAAGGATCTTACCACCTTGCTCCTTTCAGGATGGATGCTACAGTGCGGATCGGGTGGTCGTACCTTAAACTCCATGGTACCTATTCGCTCACCAGCATGTTCCAGAAAGATAAAGGTCCCGAGGTCTATCCGTTCAGCGTGGGGATCACACTGGCAGGATGGTAAATTATCAGCAGCCCGCCCCTGCCGCACCATTTATCTGAAAAACCGTTCTTCAAAGTTGACCAGGTACACCTTACGGGTGGCCCTGGTCACTGCGGTATAAAGCCAGCGTCCGAATTCCCGGTTGATCATTTCGTCTTTCAGATAGCCCTGATCGATGAAAACCGTGTCCCACTGCCCTCCCTGCGTTTTATGACAGGTCAGGGCATAAGCGAACTTGACCTGTAAAGCATTGAAATATGGATTTGCTTTGACTTTTTCCAGACGTTCCCGGCGGCTTGGAATATCCTGATAATCTTCCATGACAGTGTTGAAAAGTCTGTTGTTCTCTGCCTGAGAAAGTGCTGGGGAGTCCGCCATCAGGGTATCGAGGATTATCTTCACCTCCAACTCCTTTTCTTCAGGGTAGTCTGTGAACCTGATGGTAACGTCGGCAAACCGGAAACCATACATCTCTTCCGTATTTCTTATCCTCAGCAACTCCACGATATCACCGTTGGCGGCAAACCCGGCCACCGAATCTTCTCCCAACCAGAAATAGTTGTTTTTCACTATCATCAGATAGTCGCCTGCTGCTATCTCATTGTCGAGAAACAGGATACGCCGCCGGATTTCCCGGTTGTAAATATTGGCACGTTTGTTCGACCGGCATATTACCACGTTGTTTTCTCTTGAAGAACCGCAATAGGCATTGTTGAGTTCCTCCTCCAGATCCTGGCCGTTCAGACGCACGATATCGGTATATGTCCCGATGCGGAACAAAGGCAGGTCAAGTTCCTTCTGATCCAGTTTTCCACGGATCGAAGTGGCATTCATTAGGATACCCGATTCCTCGGCTTGTCTGACCACTTCGGTGAGTTCATAACCATCGATATCAAGGTGATAGACACGGTTCAGGAATAGCTGGTCGAGGGCCGGGCTATGGTCCAGGCCAACGGGAGGCAACTGGGCGGCATCGCCGATGAACAGCATCCGGCAATTTTCACCGCTATAAACGTACTGACAAAGATCATCCAACAGGTTACGCGGTGTGAGCAGGGTTTGCGTATCCGATTGGGCGTGCTGTATCATAGAGGCTTCATCCACAATAAAAAGGGTATGTTTGTGGTAATTGGTCTGCATCCGCAGCACGATCTGCCCCTCTTTGCTGGTATGGGCCAGGTAAATTTTCCGATGGATGGTGTGGGCCGGTTTTCCGGTATAACTCTGCAGGACCTTGGCGGCCCGGCCGGTTGGGGCGAGGAGTACAGTCCGCTTGCCTAGTTGCGGGAGGGCATCGGTCAATGCTTTTACCACGGTGGTCTTCCCGGTTCCGGCATAGCCCCTCAGGATAAACAGGGCATGGCTCCGCCGCCACCCGATGGTTAAAAAAACGGCCAATTCGTTCAGCAACTTCTCCTGTCCACAGGTAGGTTCGTAAGGGAAGGCCTTTTGGAGTAAGGCCAGCACGGTGGTCATCTCCATAAACCGTGATTACTCGTACCGCAGAGATTCGATGGGATCGAGGTTGGCCGCTTTTCTTGCCGGTATGATCCCGCTGAGCAGCGCCACGACGAAGCAAAGCACGACCCCGGTAATGATCCATAACCAGGGAATGATGAAAGCACTGCCGATCATCAGCGAAATGGAATTACCGATCAGAATTCCGAGGATGATCCCCAAAATGCCGCCCAGTTGTCCGATCACGATCGATTCGACAAGGAACTGGTTCCGGATCACCCGTTTGGTTGCCCCGATCGCTTTTCGTATGCCGATCTCACGGGTACGTTCGGTCACCGAAACCAGCATGATGTTCATCAGACCGATCGCAGCGCCCAGCAAGGTGATCACTCCGATGAAAGTAGCGGCAAGGGTCACATATTTTATATTTTCGACCAGCATTTTGGCCACATTGTCGCTCCTTGTGATCTCAAAGGTGTTATCCATCCCAACGGGTACTTTACGGAGATTTCGCAGCAGCGCGGTGGCCTCTCCGATAGCCGCCTCCACCTGTTCCGGCCGGTACGTCATCACGTTGATGTTAAATGACATGTTGGGCCTTGAAAAACGGGTACGGACATTAGATACCGGAATGTAGCACCTTTTATCTCCGCTGAACCCCATGCTGGATCCTTTCGATTTCAGTACCCCGATAACCTTGTACTTTCCCGGTCCGACCGAGATGATCTTTCCGATAGGATCTTCTTTGTTTTTGAATAATTCTTTGGCAATGTCCGACCCAATGACAGCCGAACTTAAACCGTAGTCGATTTCGTGCGTGTTGAATGACCTGCCCCGGTCTATTTCATCGCCAGAGGTCAGAAAATAATACTCGTCAGTTCCAACAACATCAATGTTTGGGTTGGTTTTCCGGTCTTCATATTTCAGGGTGGCTATTCCGGTGGCCCAGACAAAGAAGGAAACATGGGCAGGAAAATCAAACTGATCGCGGAATTCGCGGGCCTGATCATAGGAGATGGGCTCATACAGCTTCATTTTTCGGGGGCCACCACCGATGTGGATATTGGAGGATCTGTTCCGGATCGTGATGGTATTGGCCCCCATCATCGAAAAATTTTCGGTCAGAAAATACTTGATCGAATCGGTGGCTGTCAGTATCCCGACGAGGGCCATAATTCCGAAAGCGATGATCAGAATGGTGAGGATCGTCCTCAGCAGGTGGCTTTTGATCGACACCAGGCTGATACTGATATTTTCCAGGACCAGTGATAGTTTCATAGGGCATCAGGGTTTTTTGCCAAAAGCAAGGTCGCCGGCATCGCCAAGACCGGGTACGATATACGATTGGGCGGTCATCTCATCGTCGATCGCACCAACCCAAACGGTGGTCAATTCCGCCGGAAAGTGCTTTTTGACAGCTTCGATTCCTTCGGCACTGGCTACGATGGTGGCGAGATGGAGATGACTGGGCGTCCCGTGTGTGACCAATTCCCGGTAGGCCAGGATCATCGATGATCCGGAAGCCAGCATGGGATCGGTGAGAATGACCACCTTATTCCGGATGTCAGTCACCGATGCATATTCAATATTGATCGAAAAGGATCCGTCTTTATGGTGTTTGCGATAGGCGGAAACGAACGCATTATCCGATTTGTCGAAAAAATTGAGCACACCCTGGTGGAATGGGAGGCCTGCCCTGAGAATGGTGGCCAGCACCGGGTACTCGAGCAGCATCGGAACATTGGCAATACCGAGAGGTGTGATAACCTCCCGGAGTTCGTAGTCCAGCGTTTTGCTGATTTCATAGGCAAATATCGAACCGATACGCTCCAGGTTATACCGGAAGCGGAGACTGTCTTTTTGAACTTCTGCATCGCGCAGTTCAGCGATGAATTGATTGAGCACCGAATTTCCTGCTGAAAGAACATTGATCATGACATGTTTTTTTTAACTTTCACAAAGATAGTTCTTTTCATGTCCCGGAGCGTTATAGCTTAAAATTATATACCATCCGGCAGGGCAGGGGCAGCCTGTTCATGCTCAGGAAAAGATACCCGGCCTCCGTTCCGCCAAACCCCTTGTAAAACCTGCCGACACCCGGATCATTTCCCCCTTCGAAATCGAGAATGGCTTTCTGACCTGCATGCTGCCGGATAAACCGATCGATCAGCAGGAACATTGCACCATTTTCCCTTGCCTGGGGAGCAGAAGCTGCAAAAAGGAAATAGTACCGCTCCCGGTCAAAGGCAAGGCACGCTCCCGCCATTAACCTGCCATTCCGGTCATACATACCCTCCGTATGGGCCTTTTCTCTCCGGATCAGATCGGTGATCAGATGGACGGCTGTTTGATAATGAATATCCCTGAGTTTACCCTCCCTCTTGCCAAAAGTTTCTCTGAATAAAGCGACCAGCGCGGCTGGTGATGGCGGTTCACCCGGTGAAATATCTTTTTCAGTCACTTTTCTGACATTTCGCCTGGTATTCTGATCGTACCGGCTTCGGATCTCTTCCGCGCCTGCATTCAGGGAAAGTTCGTGGTTGATCCTGCCGGTTGCTTTCCATCCGGCAGGGGTGAAGTTCATACCGCCGTGCATACATATCTCCGCGAAGCGGAAATGGCCGGGAATGGCTTCAAAAAAGGCAGTCATCTTCTCTTCTTCCGGCGGGAAACAGGAAAAAATTCCAAGTTGCTGGGTAAAGAACGGCTGGAACAGATAATTAATGCCGAAACGCCGGTTGCGGGTCAACGGGAAAACTGACCGGTAATCTCCGTCCACCAAGGCTTCCCAGTCGGGACAAACCCGGTCGAGGTACCAGGAAAACGCATAAATCCTCCGGTCGACCGAATGTTCAATACACTGGTCCCATTTGAATTTGTTGATCTCAGTATGCCGAAGGTACCTGATCATTTTTTTTCTGCCATGGCCACCATCTGCGGATAGACAGTCTCCCAGCCCTTTGACTGTCGGGAGCCGATGTTTTCATTGTGCCAGATTGTGACTAATTCCCCATTTACCTCTCTCACCCGCATGATGATTCGTTGCATGTGTTCCAGCGTT
The DNA here is from genome assembly GCA_964387205.1 of uncultured Draconibacterium sp. Lineage (GTDB taxonomy): Bacteria > Bacteroidota > Bacteroidia > Bacteroidales > FEN-979 > CAIVAT01. The sequence goes on along the minus strand of CAYLVY010000129.1, from coordinate 4,876 downwards.
TCTGTTGGCGTAAGACGCATGTAATCCCGATACGTTACATCCATCAGGGTAACGGGATGAACGGTCAGTTCCGTGATTTTATTGGCAGGCAGGTCGAAAAAGGGGAAAGGCGAGGCAATACCGGCACGGAATCCGGGGTGGGATGGGTACCCCATGGAATAGTCATGCCGGATCCCTGCATCCGGGAGCCTGCGGTAAGTTTCGGGTAGGCGGAACTTCAGAAAATGCTGACGGCTCCGGATGATCGGATGGCCTGTGACGGCAGCAAGACCATCTGTTTCACTGCGAAATCTGCCGGGATGGAGATGAGAGGAGAGGGAGGGATGTATACCGACACGTTGCTCCCGGTCCAGTCGCCTGACCAGTGAGCGGAACCTTTCGGAAGAGACTGTGACATTGTTGTCATGCCCGCCATAATCAGCGTTCAGGATGAAAAACAGCGGCAGGCAAGGATCATCTCCATGGAATTTTTCGATGGTATCATAGGTGTCATAGGGATCAGCATGGATTCCTGCCAGGGTTAGAAAACGTTCCCTGACCTCGTTCCATTGACCATTCAGGATGGAGCGTGCGGTGCCGCCAACATTTCGCCACCATGGGCGGCCCAGGTAACACCAGGCATGATCGATGTCGATGGTAGGAATAAAGCGGAACGCCGGTGACGTAAATTTGAGTGAAGGCCAGCTTACAGCCAGCTTCCTCTGCAAAAGTCCGGCCCAGAGGTTGACGACCGGAATTTCCAGAAATCCCTGCCGGAATCCTACGCTTTCTGTGGCAGGGAAACGGTCAAACCGGTCTTTTGTATGCGGAAAATACTCTTCCATCCTTGATACCAGAAAAAAAGCGGCGGCCAGGGGATCGAACGGCAAAACGGACAGCGGATGGGAGCCGGGAAACAGGACGGGGATATCTTCTAACCTGGATGGAGCGATCACCATTGGTTTGATCTCCGTTTCCCAGAGTAGTGGATGGGCGTCCAGAAACAGGCCCTTGTCCGGCGGCGTGTGTCCATAAAAAATTCCCGGCCCTTCCCAGGCTTCAAATTCAGCGGAGGAGGGGGTCAACCGGTAAGAGAGACCCATCAGATCTCCAAAGATCAGTTGAATGGTGTATCGCAATCTTTCCGTGATACGGTGGGTGGCAATGAGCAGCATAAGGTACCGGAGATGGAAGCAACGGCCAAATTACATAAAAAACCAAAACTTTCGTACTTTTGGCTCATTATTGCCAATATCCCCAATCGCATGGATAACTTCATTGTCTCGGCCAGAAAATATCGTCCGCAAACCTTTGATACTGTAGTCGGACAAAGTTCCATTACCGGAACGCTGAAAAATGCGATCCGGAACAAGCAACTGGCCCAGGCATTTCTGTTTTGTGGTCCGAGGGGCGTCGGAAAGACCACCTGTGCCAGGATACTGGCCAAAACCATCAATTGCAGCAGCCTCAACCCTGAAGGGGAAGCCTGCGACCATTGCGAATCATGCGTCTCCTTCAACCAGAATGCATCTTTCAATATATTTGAGCTCGATGGCGCTTCCAATAATTCGGTGGATGGGATCCGGACGCTGGTCGATCAGGTGAGGATACCTCCGCAAACCGGTTTATACAAGGTTTACATCATCGATGAGGTGCATATGCTTTCTGCTTCTGCTTTCAACGCTTTTCTGAAGACACTGGAGGAACCGCCAGCCTATGCGAAGTTTATCCTCGCTACCACTGAAAAACACAAAATTCTTCCGACCATTCTCTCCCGCTGCCAGATCTTTGATTTCCGGCGGATCACCGTGGAAGATATTGCCGGACATCTTCGCTATGTGGCAGAGAAAGAGCGCATCACCATTGATGATAATGCCCGTCATGTGATCGCCCAGAAAGCCGATGGCGCCATGCGGGATGCCCTGTCGATCTTCGATCAGTTGGTCAGTTTTGCCGGCGATCACCTGACCTATGAAATGGTGCTGGAGAACCTGAATGTGCTGGATCACGAATATTTTTTCAGGATCACCGGTCAGATTATCGCGGGTGATACCGCCGGCACCCTGTTAACTATCAATGATATCATCGATAAAGGGTTTGAAGGTCAGCACTTTATAATCGGATTCGGAGAACATTTGAGGAACCTTCTGGTTGGCAAGGATCCCGTTACACTTAAACTCCTGGAAACCGCTCCATCCATCAGGGAGCGTTACCTGGAGCAATCGAAAATGTGTCAGGTGGGGCTGCTCCTGAAACTTCTCGATCTGAACAACCGATGCGATCTCAGTTACAAATCAAGCAATAATAAGAAGTTGCATCTTGAGATTACCCTGATGCAAATGTGTGCGCTGAGCCTGACCCCTGAAACTGCGACAGTCCCGGTACAACCATCTGCCCCGGGCCCGCAGGAAACTGTCGCTGCTCCTTTGCCAAAAGTTAAACCGCCGGACCCCCCTGCATCATCAGCCGAAAAAAGCGCTTCTGCTGAGCCGGGGAAAGCGCAGGAACCTATGCGCATGAAGGATGTCAGGCAGAAGTTCTCCGCCACGGAAGAACAGGTGAAAGGGACCCACCCCGATCGGGCAGAAACCGGACAGGACAGGCCAAAGGAGGCAGAAGCCGCTGCAGAACCCTTCACGGTCGATGCGCTGCTGAAAGAATGGGATGAGTTCGCTGAAACCATCCGCAGCAGTCACCCACATCTGTACACTAATTTGAAGACCTCGCGACCTGAATTGGGAGAGAGGTGGAGCGTTACTTTTATGCTGGACAATAAAGTGCTCGGAAGCGAACTGATGGCCATCCGGGGAGAATTGACCGAATGGCTGAGGAGCCGGCTGAAAAACCGGGATATTACATTACAGACCAGTGTGGCAGAGCCGACTGCTACCCGAAAACCTTATACCGACCGCGAGAAATTCGACCAGATGGCTGGCCGGAACCCGAACCTGCTTGAATTAAGGGAAACGCTCGATCTCGATATTGAATATTAATCCCTTCATGGTCATCACCGATTACCGGATCACCCATTCCCCAGCTTCCCGGGTCTATTGCATCGGAGAAGCGTTGCTGGATATTATCTTTGAAGAGGATGCCATCAGCCATGCCACCCCCGGAGGATCGATGCTCAACACGGCAGTATCTTTAGGCCGGTGCGGAGTTCCGGTGAGCATGATCTCCGACCTGGGGCAGGATCGATGCGGTGATCTGATCGTGGATTTTCTTAAGCGGAATGGGGTCCAAACCCGGCATGTGAGGCGTTATGAAAACGGGAAAAGTGCACTGGCACTGGCTTTTCTCGACCGGGAGAAACGTGCGGAGTATTCTTTTTATAAGGATTATCCGGAGGAAAGGTTTCCGGATGACCTGCCCGAAATTTTACCCGGCGATATTATACTTTTCGGATCTTTTTACAGCCTGACCCCGGAAATCCGCAAACCACTGGTTGCCTTTCTGCATCAGGCAAAAAGCAGGGGGGCATTGCTGATCTGTGACCCCAATTTCCGGAAACCTCACCGGGAGCACCTGGAGCAATTAAAGGGCGCCATTATAGAGAATATTGCGGTTTCCGGTCTGGTGAAAGGGTCGGATGAAGACTTTGAGATGATTTTCGGGGCTGATGATTTTCAAAGCGCTTTCAGTGCCTTGGCGAAAGCAGGATGTCACGATCTGGTCTATACCCGGAACCGGCACGGGGCACAGGCCATGTTGCAGGGTCGTGAATACTCGGTGGCGGCGCCCGGCCTTGAACCGGTTAGTACCATTGGTGCCGGGGATGCCTTCAGTGCCGGGATGATATATGCCCTGATGCGTCCGGATCGGCAGAGGCCTGATAATGATCTCGGGCTGCTGACCTGCGGGATCAGTTTTGCCTCGGCCGTCTGCATGAGTAAAGATAACTATGTACCCAAAAATTTTACCCCGGCTTACTAATATTGATCCTGGTTATGACGAAAGGAATTGTCACTGTCATTTTACTGATTCTTTCCAACACTTTTATGACCTTTGCCTGGTACGGGCATCTGAAGTTCAAGGAGATGAGCAAATTGCAAAACCTTGGGCTCCTCAGCATCATCCTGATCAGTTGGGGGATCGCCCTGTTTGAATACTTTTTCCAGGTGCCTGCCAACCGGATCGGGTACAAAGGAAACGGAGGTCCGTTTTCGCTGGTGGAGCTTAAAGTGATCCAGGAGGTGATCACCCTGGTAGTTTTCATGGTGTTCACCTTTCTGCTGTTCAGGACGGAAGCGATCCGCCTCAATCACCTGATCGGATTTGCGTTTCTGGTATTGGCTGTCTATTTTATCTTTAAAAAATAATAAGCGTATGAAAGCCACCAAGAAGTCAATAGAACCTTTTCTGACCCCGGGGAAGATAGCCATTGCCGGCGTTTCGAGAAACCGTAAGAAGTTCGGGTACATGATCTACGAAATGCTGAAAAAGCAGGGTTATCAGGTATTTCCGGTGAACCCGAATGCTACCGTGATTGACGATGAACCCTGTTTTCCGGATATCGGGGCGTTACCGGAGGGTGTCAAACACCTGGTCGTAGCGACGCCGAAGGCCAAATCCAAAGAGATCATTTCCGCCGCGGTGGACCGTGGTATGGAACATTTCTGGATCCAGCGCGAATCGCAGGATCCGGTGGCGGTTGCCCTGTTGAAGGAGCGCCGGTTGAATGTCGTGACAGGTGAATGTCTCTTTATGCACATTGAGCCGGTGACGGGTGTTCACCGTTTTCATCGGGCCTTACGGCGCATCTTTGGCGGAATGCCCGCATAATGAAAAAAAATTCTTGCGGGGAATAAAAAAGGTACTACCTTTGCACCCTCTTTCGGGAGCATAGCTCAGCCGGTTCAGAGCACCTGCCTTACAAGCAGGGGGTCACAGGTTCGAA
>CAYLVY010000128.1:0-10465 GCA_964387205.1 uncultured Draconibacterium sp. | reverse complement strand
AACACCAATGCGCCCACGGTCAATCCTGAAGTGAATAAAAATTCTCTTCTGCTGAATTTTTTCATGGATGATATTTTTCTCAAAGATAACGACAAAAAGAAAATATTGGTGAACAAGGATACGATCGTGTAAATTGCATCCTTGTTCTGTATAAGTGTACCCGTATAAAGATGCGTTCGTCAAATTTTTCACGGCGTTTATAGACCGGTAGCAGGCGATCATAAATTTCGCATCCTTTCTCTTTGCCAATACTTTATTTTTATTTTGGATTGAACCCGGGATGCATTTATACCACAGGGAACAGCAGAGTTATCGAAACAGACCGGTTCCGATCCGGTAAATCAAACGTATCCTAAAAAGAAAGGAGTAACACAATGGGAAAATATGTGGTGATGTTTATGGTGGCCATGCTCTTCTCGCTGTTTCCATCCTGTGAGAAGAAAAAAGAGGTAGTTGACAATCAGGATCCACCCCTGCCGGAAGTATATATCATGGTAACCAGTCCCGCCGGAGGTGAGCAGTGGATGCAGGGGAATGTGGTCACGATCACATGGCAGAGCGCCGGGGTTGACGGCAAGGTCAGGATTGAACTTCTCAAAGACCAGGCAGTGGTTGAGGTGATACACGACAGCACGGCAAACACCGGAAACTTCTCCTGGACAATCCCGGTAGCCATTCCTCCGGCGGCTGCCTATATGCTCAGGATTATTAGCGTGAAACGGCCCGATATTGCAGGAATATGTAAAAATGCATTTGAGATCACAAAAAAACCGGCCGACCAGAAATCCATCATAATTAAAGCTCCTGTGGGTGGAGAAGTCTGGGCGCCAAATGCCTTCTACCATATAAAATGGGAAAAGGTCGGATTTACCGGAGGGATAAAGGTGGAATTGCATAACGAGCAGGGGTTCTACAACTCCCTGGCCACGGTCCAACAGGATAATCATTATTACTGGAAGGTTCCTGAATCAGTAGCACCTTCAAAAAAGTATAAAATAAAGCTGATTAGTGTGGAATTCTCCGACGTTACGGTAATGAGTCCCGCCTGGTTTGAGATTGAACAGAAACCGTATATTCAGGTTAACAAACCAAAAAATACGGATGCCTGGGGAAATAAAACCTATAAGTCCATTGAATGGGAAAGTTTTAAAGCCGGTGAGACTGTAAAAATAGAATTGTATTTCAGATCTTCAACCTTTTATGAATTCAAGGAAACGACTATAACCTCAAGTACCGATAACGACGGCAAGTACAACTGGTATGTGGAAACGGACTATATTGGCAATTACTGTTACAGGATCAAAGTAATCTCAAACAAATACAGCCTGGTTTATGATTACAGTGATTACTTCTCCATATCTTTCTAGAAGACCGGAATATATCAGTTTGGATATTTGAAGTGCAGGCAGATCGGGCTACGTGTAAACCAAAATCTTAAAAAGAAGGAACCATGAAGCGAAATGTTCTATTCATCAGTGTATTGTGCATTACCCTGTCACTTATGGGTTGTGCATTCGGAAGGAAAATCCCTTATGAAAAAATGACATTGACACTGACCGGACCGGGAATTCAACCGGCAGCCCTTAGTGTCATCGACAGCAGAGAAATGGTTATCGATAAGAACAGAAAACCTGATTTTGTGGGATACACCCGTTCAGGAGCAGGTATTGCCTATCCGATGGGGACCGGTAGCGGAAAATCTTTTGCGGAAATTATCCAGGAAACGATGGCCAGATCACTTATCAATGCAGGTTGTGATCTCGTAACAGTTACATTGCCCCCGGGCACATCAAAACAGGATGCTCAGGCCAGGCTTCTGGGAGAAAATAAGAACCGGGCCGTGGCGGTGACATTAAACAAAATGCACTCCGACTTCTACGCCGGAACAATATTTTACTATGATGTTGATTTCCACATCTATGATAATTCCGGGAATCTGGTCCTCCATAAGAATTTCCAGAAAGATAAAAATATTGGGGGAAGCGTGTGGGGAACCGGAAAATATAAGGAATACACCCCCGAATATGTGGAAAACGAAATGACTTCATGGCTTAATGATCCGGAGATAAAAAAGGCGCTGGAATAAAGAGAAGGATTATTGTAACTCACCAGGCAGACCGGTGACCACGGATTTTACTGCACCGATATCCGGGATGGCAGATCGTGTTCCGGTAAAGCGGATATTTCCCTTTTTACTGACAACTGTCAGACGATCGATACTGATCCCGTAAGCTGCTGAAACTTGCAATGCGTGAAGCAACAGAGGGACATGAAATCCGGTTGCATTGCCATCCGTCATATACTTGTATTTTAAATTTTATTCCACACCACAAATGCGTATCTTTGCTAAAACCGATCCTTGATGCCTTCTTCCCGGGTTCAGGAATTGCTCTTCCAGACCATCAAAGGCAATCTTGCCTCTAATATAACCTTGGTACACGACCTCTCTGAGTTGCTGGGGATAAGTTACGATAGCGCCTATCGCAGGATTCGCGGAGAAAAGGAGTTGTCGCTCGAAGAGCTGAAAGCTATATGCCACCACTACAGGATCTCGCTGGATTCATTGTTCAACTTCAGCAGTAATCATGTGGTCTTTCAGTCTCTTGCAATTGGGGAGAATGGCCTGGATATTGAAAAGTGGCTTCAGTCACTTGTTTCAGCGATGCGGCAGATCCATGCTGCCAGGGAGCGCGAAATCATATACGCCGCCAAGGATATACCCGTTTTCTATTATTTTGAGTTTCCGGAAATAGCGGCTTTCAAAATATATTTCTGGAATAAATCGCTGATCCCTTCACCAGACTATGAACATAAAAAACTTACCCTTGAGGTGCCGGATTCGCTTTATCAGACCGGCAGGCTGATGCTTTCACAATATGTTAAAATCCCTGTCATCGAAATATGGAGCGAGGAGACTATCTCCAGCATTTTCCGTCAGATGGTGTATTGCTATGACTCCGGATTTTTTCAGCACCGCGACGATGTATTTAAACTCTACGATGTGCTGGATACCTGGCTGGTTCATGTTCAACGCCAGGCCGAAAGCGGGTTTCAGTATTTGCTGGGACAGCCAACGGAAGGAATCCCAGATAGTTACAAACTGTTCCACAACGAAGTTCTGGTCACCGACAACACCATACTGGTGAAGGCCGATGGCCGGAAAACAGCCTACAATACCTACAATGTGATCAATCAGCTCATCACCACCAACCCTGTTTTCTGCAACCAGATAGAAAATTCGCTCCGGAACCTCATGAGAAAATCGACACTGATCAGCGGAACCTCCGAAAAGGAGAGGTTCCGTTTCTTTAATATCCTTCATGATAAGGTGGATCAACTTCGGCGAAGGATAGAAAGAAAAGATCCTTTACCGGGCCCGTAAAGAAAATATCATTGCCCGTCAGCATTCACAACGGTATCCATTGTACCTGGAATGTCAGACGTTCGTTTCCCGGCTATATCGGGGTCGAAGACAAGGGCACGCCTCTGCAACGCCGATCTTTCTCTCTCAAACGCCTCCTGGCTTCCATGCACCCGGAATGCTTTTCGTATGGGTGAAAACACAGCACCGATGACCGCTCCGCATGCTCCGAAGAAAACCGCACCAAAGGTCACGGAAGCGATTTTGATGCTTGCATTAACATTCTCATTTCTGGCGGAATTTTTGCTGGTCAACCCAATAACTGCGCCTAAAACGGCTCCGGTTACTCCCCCATACAATATCATCCGTCCTGTCGCATTTTTACGACGAACCCGGATCACGTCAATATTTTTAACATTCACCCGAATCTGTTCGTAACGGGAAGGGTCAAAATAATCCTTTTTCGCGAGAGAAGAGGAGAGCAGCAATGACGAATCGCAGACTTCGTAAAGAGCCCCTGTCTTTCTTTTTTCACTTCCGGAGAAGGTAATCCAGGCTTTATAAAGCTTTTTCGGGACCTGTCGCGAATCCTGGGCATTGGCAACCTGCACCAACAGGCAGATATATAACGAAATTTTGATCATTGTTTTCATAATGGCTGGTTGTTATGGAAACTTTTACACTAATGGCTTCAGAAATTTCTGATGCACCGAACAGATAAAGTTCTGGTTTTCGGCACAACTGTATACGCCGTTCCTACTGTCGCATTGTTAATATAGAGGGAATAAGCGTCAGTCTCTTTTGCTTCTGTCGAAGACCACCATTGCATTGCTTTCCCCTGCTCTGTGAACCCTCGTTCTGCATGGGCTCCGGCCACCTTTTCCCCACCAAGTGAATTGACAAAGGATTGCCACTCCCGGATCGAAGGAACATGCCATCCCTCAGGACAGAGTTGATGGTTGCTGCTGATACAATGCCAATCATAAAGCATGCCCTGTCTGGTGACTGTCGCTCCTGTTACAGGTGTGCCATCCCGGTATTTTGAACATTTCAGGTTCTCAGCCATCCATACCTGGCCACCCAGTGCAATCAAGGCGTAAATCTTTCCATCTGTATCTTCAACAGTTGTAATCAGACGATTGAAAAGTGGTCCGTTCCCACCGGATGCTTGTGGATTGAAAACCAATGCACGGGAGTTCAATTTCTGTTTGTTTCTTTCAAAGAATACCTGGCTGCCTTCAAGAGGAATGACAGTCTTTTTTGCAAAGATGGCTCCCGTACCAATCCCGATTCCTGTTGAAACCAGAATAGGAAGCGACCCGAGTATAAACCCTCCGAATACATATGCAACAGGATTCATGGTATTTTGCAGATGATCCATATAGGCGGCCGAAATGGCAATGCCTGCAGCCAATCCGGTCACACCCCCGACCAGAACAGCAAAACCCCGGCCCTGTCGCCTGACCTTCAGAGCGCTGATGGTTGATACATCGAAAGAGGTAACATAGTAGTTGTCCCGGAAATAATCCTTTTTTCGGATCGAATTTGAGACCAGGATGGACGAATCTCCCACCCTGAAAAGTGTACCTGAGGTGTGCTTGTATCCCTTTGTCGGGATCACCCATACATGATAAAATTTCTGCAGTTGGATAGAGTCTTGCTGTGCCTTGATCCCGGAGGAGGCCAGGAGAAGCAATAGTACCGAAATTGTGAGTGTTTTCATGGCAGGTATGATTGTCAATTTCTGTGTGCCCTTTTTTTATTTTTATACGCCTCAATCGTGTTGCGGAAGAGAAGCGCCATTACCACTGTCATCAAACCGCCCGGGATGGGGAGAAGAACGCCGGCGGTTTGCATCACCGATTCAACATTGATGCCACCGCGGATAACCGGCACAAATTTTTCCGGATCGGATTTTGATGGAACCTCCCTGACCAGATTTGAATAGATGTCAATGATGCAGACCCCTGGTTTAAGCCACTCCGGACGAATATACTCCGGAAATTTTGTGACTACAACAAGGACATCAGCACGGCGACAATGGATGGGCAAATCGGGTTTCTCCCTGTTAACAAAGGTGACGGAGCAACTATTTGGAACAACCCGCGCCGCCGCTGCACTGACAATCATTTTGGTGAGGGTATTGGAGAAAAAACTGTCATCGAGGACAAACACCCAGTCCTGATGTTGACCGAATTCAATATGCGCTTCACGGAACATTTCGAAAAGCGCCCCGGGAAGACACATTGGATAAAGACTTTCCTGAATGTCCGGGATCATCGTGGCCATCATGTTTCGCGGATGAAAACCTTCCACCTCCTTGACCGGATCGATCCGGTTTACGATCCTGACAGGATTGAGATGTTCGGGCAGTGGTTGCAGCAGTACGATGGCATGAACGGTGATATCATTGTTCAGTTGGTCTATCATCTGAAAGATATCCTCCTCTGAGGTGAAGTTGTCCATGGTCCTGGTTGTCACATTGAATCCCAAGGCACTTGCCGTCTGAACATGAAGCGGGATGTTGTATTTTGCCAGAGGTGTGTTTGTGAACCCAATAAAAGCAATACCTGGCGATTCATGGTATTCTTCTTTCAACCTGGAAGTTTCCGATTTAACTTCGCCGAAGATCTTTTCCTTGACGAGATCTCCCCTGATGATCTTTGTTTCCATCTTTTGGATATTTAGATTGTTTTCCCAAGAAATATTCATGGGTAATCGGGATCAAAATTATACCGGAGACCCCGGGGATTGATACGGCTTTTTCCGAAACCGGTCATCAGGTTTGCATGGATTGCAAAATCTTCCGGTTATAGATTATGAAGTTGCAAAAAATGCAAATTGAGTCTGGCGGGTTACGCAGGTTTGCATAAAACCATACATTTTTTATATCCGGGCAGAGCTGGTATCACTCTTTCTGCTTGAAATGCGCAGGGACGATCAGTGCTGCCAACATGGTCAGATGAAGTTGGAAGATGAAGGTTCTACATAAAGCGATCATATTTGTCTGGTTATCAAGGAAAATGATGAAAATGATATTTTTTCCGGATGTCTGCAGGTTTGTATCTGTTTTTTCAGGAAATTGCAAGAGATGAAACCGGTAATGTTTTGTTTGACTTAATGCATTCACAACGTGTAATTTAATGGAATTTAATTCCTACACTTCCATCGATTTGTTTATCAGCGGGGTATTGGCCCTGATTATGTTTGGCATTGGTCTGTCCCTGACATTCTCAAGTTTCAGGGATCTCTTTTTTGCGCCGAAATCATTGATCATCGGATTGATCGCTCAAATGATCTTTCTTCCGTTACTGGCCTTTGTTGTCGTTTTCTTCGCCGATATTCCCCTCTATTTTAAAGTTGGGTTTATCATTCTTGCCTCCTGTCCGGGTGGTACTACTTCGGGTTTCATTACCTTTTTTTTTAAAGGCAATGTGGCGCTCTCGATATCATTAATCACCGTCAATAGCCTGATCACGCTGTTTTCAATTCCATTTATTGTTAACCTGGGACTTTGGGTATTTCTGGGGAAAACATCGGCATTTCATCTTCCTTATCTTGAATCACTGATTCAGATTTTTGCCATTGCAGTAATACCTGTCATGGTTGGAATACTGGTAAGAAAAAGATATGAGGATTTCGCTTTAGGGATTCAAAAACCGTTAAAAACTGTTTTAATACTTCTTCTCGCCCTTGTTTTTATTATTAAACTGTTTGCTAACGAAGACCAGGGTGGTACTGGTATTTCATCAGATGAAATGGCAACCATACTCCCTTATTCTCTATTAATCAATATATTAGCTTTTGTTGTTGGATTCTTTACCGGAAAATTGTCAAAACTTGACACCCGGAACTCTTACACCATTGGGGTGGAGGTGACCATGCAAAACACTACCCTGGCTTTTTTAGTGGCCGGTACATTGTTGCAAAACCAGGACATGGTTAAACCATCGCTGGTTTATTCGATGTTTTCTTTCTGGACGGCCATAATTTTCACCTATGTGTTAAAAAGGGCCTTCAGCACCAAATTGATGGAGGAATTCAAGGACGAGTGAATGTCAGCATTATTCCGGCATTCTGCTGCATCTGACGGTTCGATAAATAGTATCGATCAGTTCCTGGTGATTAATGGGCTTGCTGATGAAAGCATTGCATCCTGCTTCCATTGCCCTCTTCTCCTCCTCGGGCTGGGTATAAGCCGTAAGCGCGATGATGGGCAGATCAGGAAATCTTTCCCTGACTTTTCGTGTGGCTTCATATCCATCCATCACGGGCATCTTCAGGTCCATCAGGATCAGGTCGGGGATCGTTTCGGTAAGCCTGTCCAGTACCTCTGCGCCGTTGCAAGCCCTGATCATCCGTTTGGATTTCCTGCCGAGCAGGATCTCAGCCAGTTCATAATTGTAATCTATGTCTTCAGCCACCAGTATGATCAGCTCTTTCATGGAGAATGGGATTGCCGGAGCAGGTCGTTCCGGAGCTTTACCGGAGGTTTCATTTGGAACTGTCAGGTAAAAGACCGAACCCTGCCCGGGAGCGGATTCTACCCGTATTCCGGCTTTCATGAAATTGGCCAGCCCCCGGGCGATGCTTAACCCCAGTCCGGTTCCCCGGGTACCCTGCATCGAATCGGGAACGATCTGGTAAAACCGTTCGAAGATCCGCTCCTGCTCCGCTTCCGGAATGCCAATGCCCGTATCGCTGACGAAAAATTCCACCTCTGCCGGTCGCTTGACATATCCGAACCCTACCATTCCGGTGTGGGTAAACTTGGTGGCATTCGCGATAAATCCTGCAATGATCTGCCTGATCTTTTCGCGGTCGGCGGTTAAAATGTCGCCCAACCCCTTATCGTCACAGGAGTAAGAGAACTGCAATCCTTTATTGACCAGCGCGGTCTTCATGGAAAGATACAGGTCTTCCATCAGTTCATTAAGGCTGAATGATACCAGGTTCAGCGGTATCCTTCCGCTGTCAAGCCTGGATATCTCCAGAACATCATCCACAATGCTAAGGAGCTGCTTGCCATTGGAGTGGATAATGCTGATAAACCGGTCTTTTTCATCCGGCTCGACTTCTTCCGACAGCAGCAGTTCGGTAAATCCCATGATGGCATTCATCGGGGTGCGCACTTCGTGGGAGATATTGTTGAGGAAAGCTGTTTTCAGCCGTGAAGCTTCCTCCGCAGTCTCTTTTGCATGGATCAGTTCAGTTTGTGTTTGTTTCAGTTCTTCGATATCCCTCGTGATGGAAATAATGTGAGACATCCCGTTGAGCATGATCAGGGAAGCCGACATCAGGCCGGTACGCCGACGTCCGTCCCTGTATTGAAAGATGGCTTCAAAGTTGACCACTTTGCCATCATTGTTGAGCAACTCCACCAGACGGGTGCGATCATCCGGGTTCGCCCAGATATTGATATCGAGGGAGGTCCGGCCAATGACCTCTTCTTTGCGGTATCCGGTCAGATGGCAAAAACCCTCATTGACATCCACGAAAATCCCATCTTCTTTACTGTTAATATTGATGGCATCAGGACTGGTCAGAAATGCCAGCCGGAACCTTTCCTCTATCTCCCTGAGCGCCTCCTCCGTCTTGATCCTGTTTATGGTTATACTGGACTGGTTTAAAAGCATTTCAATGGTTTCCAGCACCGGACTTATGTCGTTGACAGAGAGTACTGCCAATGCTCCGAGCACTTGCCCGTGGTACCGGTATCCTGCTATATACACCTTCCTTATGCCTAATAAGGATTCAATTTTCCGCCCTGTTTCATTTTTCAGCCGGTGACCTGAAAGGGCGGCGAGACCGCCGGGAAACTCTACCAGATGCCCTGAGCGGAATAATTCAACCTCTTCGGGCTGCATTCCGGACAGATCGAAATCGACCGAGGTCGGGTCATAACCCAGGATATTCCCGACAGCAGATCCGCGGAGATTAAATCCTTCCCAGGAGATCATCTTAGCTTTTTGGGTGAGGTGATCGACATTGGCAGAAAAGACGACGCCATGGCCGATCAATGAATAAACTTTTCTTGTGATCAGGTTATATATGTCGGCCAGGAGATTCATCCGCAACAGCTCCGACTGAAATTCGGCCAGAATACTGATTTTCTGTTCGGCGTTTACACGATCTGTAATATCCAGGTTCATAATAACTGCTCCGTCAATCTTTCCCTTTTCATCCTGAATGGGTGCAGTATAGTTAAGGATGACCTTCTTTTTCCCGTCAAAGGCATCAATTTCCAGGAGTTCTTTGGTGATGGTGACCCCTTCCCGGATGGTGTGGGCCAGGGCCCAGTCTTCCGGTGCAACGGGGAGCCCGGAAGGCAGTCGCCGGGCCGAGAACTTGCCATATTCGTCGATATCAACCAGGGGATGAGTTCCCCATATCCGGTTACCCTCGGGGTTTCCCCTGATCAGGGTGCCATGCTTGTCGGCAAACCACAATCCAACCGGCAGGATATCGAAAATCCGGCTGAGCAACATCTCCCGGTTCCGCAGGTTACGTTCCATTTTTTTCTGCAGGGTGACATCGGTGAAGGATACAAGTACCCGGGACCAGGTATCCAGGTGGCCGGGATCAATAGCTACGGAAAGACTGAGGTATTTAATCCCGGAACGTGTTTCAACAGGAACTTCTCCCTGCAGTTTTGTCTCTCCGTTCAGAAAAGCCAGGATTTCACTGATAAATCCATCCAGCGACTCCTCAGAAAAATAGTGCAGGATGTTTCTTGAGACTGCATCTTTGTCCGACTCCCCCAGAATGTCGACACTCGTTTGATTCACTTCAACTACCCTGACAAGGGAGGCCAGTCGTTCTGCTTCTTCCCTGTTATTCAGGAAGTAATCCGGAAGCTGATCTGTTTGTGAGGCTATGGTTATCAATTCCTGACGGACAGCAGAAAAATCCTCCACCCATATACCCATGGGCGCATTTTCGAAGAAACTCCGGAATTTATCCTCACTTTCCTTCAGGGCCGATTCCGCCAGTTTTCTTCGGGTTATATCGCGGGATACCCCATGCGCTGCCACGACATTGCCCTCATCGTCAAATACCGGGTTGGTATGCACCTCCGAATATATCAGGGAGCCGTCCTTGCAT
>CAYLVY010000127.1:0-10610 GCA_964387205.1 uncultured Draconibacterium sp. | reverse complement strand
TATGGAAAACAAGTTAACTTTTTTAGCAATTGCATTATTAGCAGTTCTATCTTCATCAGGGCTTCATGCTCAATCCGTCACAGGCAGTGGCGATCCAAACTACATACCTCTTTGGCTCAGCTCAGGTGGGGGCGGAGGGCAGGAGGAGGGAACCACTTCATTATTGGGAAGAACGAGCCTTTACTACATCGAAGGAAGTACGGGAATTGGCCGGCTTGGAATCGGTACAACATACCCTTGGGCACAACTCCATGTAATTGGAGAGTCAATAGTTGGCGACGATTGGGAAAGGATCGTTACTGGCCATTGGTATAATGAGAGCCCCAACCATGAAATCGGGTACCTTGGATTTAACATGTTCCAGATGACAAACGCATCGTGGTATTCTAAAGGAGACGGGGATTACAATGGGGGTAGCATCCTTTTTGGAACAACGCATGGCGATCTTCATTTCAGTACCATACCTTCTACAGGATCAACACAGAGCACTCTGACAGAATCGACAATCCAGAGCAATATTAAATTAACGGTCACTCCATCTGGTAGGATTGGAATAAATACGAAAACTCCAACACAAGCATTGGAAGTTTGTCACCGCGACTCCACCGGTGGAATAAATTTGAATCAACTTGACACTTCGCTAAAAAAATCGGAGATCAAGTTTAGCATTGCCGGAATTGGCAAGTGGTCGATGGGGCACTGCTTAAGCGCTTCACGACCCAACTCCTTCTTTATCTGGAATCAGAATCGACAGGCCACCGAACTCTTTATTGCCGATAACGGAATGACCGGCATCGGCACTGAGTGGCCGGCAGCAAAACTGGAGGTGAACGGGAATTTCAAGGCAACGGCAATAGGAATTGGAACAAATCCTCCCTCATCATCTTCCTCGTTTAAGTTATATGTAGAGGGAGGTATTAAAGCAAGGGAGGTTAAAGTTACCATATCGGCTTTTGCCGACTATGTGTTCGACAAGAACTATTCGCTCATTGGAATCCAGGAACTGGAAAAGTTTATCAGCGCCCACCACCGGCTGCCCGGATTGCCTTCGGCCGCCGAGGTCATGGAAAATGACGGCATAGAGGTGGGTCAGATGCAGGTCAAACTGCTCGAAAAGATTGAAGAACAAACTCTCTATATTATCTCTCTTCAGAAGCAGATCGATGAACTGAAATCGCTGATTTTACCGGTCGGGGAGGAAAATAGATGAAACGCACGCTCCTATCCCTGTTTATATGTGGTATCTTTGTGATTACCATGCAGGGACAATACGTTACCATCGAAGGCAGGCAGTTCAAGGATGAGAATGGTGAGGATTTTTATCCTGTGATATGCAATTATGCCGCTGACATCATTCATGATGGACTTGGCAATTTCAATATTGCACCTTCTGCCGCTTATGGTGTGAATTGGGGGTATGACTGTGTTCCCATGACCACCTGCTATTTTGATGCATTTTTTCATGATTTTACTGAGATCAGGAACATGGGGTTTAATGCCATTCGTTTAATGGGGCCCAATGCGGAAAAGGACAGTGTCACGCCTATTGGGTTTAGTTACTTTATAAATTACTGGGCTAATCCTAATTATAAAAATCAAATTATCAAGGATTTGTCTCCCAATTATTCCTCTGATCCTTCCATGGATTTATTGTTGAATTCATTGGATGATATTCTTGCCGTGGCCGGTTTATGTTCATTGAAGGTAATACTTGTGCCTTCGCGAGGCAGGCTTGCACAATCGCAGGATGCAGTAAATGATGTTGCCGACTACCTGAAGGTCTTTGGGGCTCACTTTGCAAACAATCCTGACGTGCTTGCCTATGATTTGTATAATGAACCTACCTGGGTTGACCACTTATCTGTTTTTGATTCTGCTTATGATCATACAAAATTCCAGGTATGCCAGTATGTCAGAAGCTGGTATGATTCCTTGAAGCTGGGTGATCCCAACCACCTTGTCACCATGGGGTTGGGGACCTTTAATTACCACGATGTAATTGAATGGGACCCGGGAATCATGAAGCTGGATTTCATTTCGGAACATATTTATCCGGCATTTCGCATTGAGGAGAATTATAACATCGATACTGCCATGATCCGGTTTAAGGATGAATTGATCTGGACGGCACGCAATGTTCCGATTCCCTGGATCATCGGCGAAACAGGGTTTGCAGGTACGGATAACAGTTTTCCCCCATTCAACAAACCGAAATACACCGATTCGGTGTATACCCATCAACCTTATGTTTGGGGATCTCTTGCCGACCAGAAAGCATTTGCCGATACAGCTCTTAAACTTATGCGTGATTGCGGAGCCTCAGGCATTTCATGGTGGCAGTTCCAGGATACCTACTGGGGCCAAAATCCCGATTCAACCTCCCCCGCAGCGTACAAAGAGTCATTTTTTGGCCTTCTGAACTCAGGGAACTGGGATACTGTTACCGGCTATGAAACCTTTCGAAAACCAGCGGTGGAATCATTTCAGACGTTTGATCCAACAGCATCGCCTGGCCCATTTCCTGAACAAACGTTGATGTCTTATAATCCATATAACTTTGATGAAACCGATAGCCATATGATAACTGGTTATGTAAAAGAACTCAACACAGGAAATCCGATAAATAATGCAGTAATTTTGATTAATAGTAAAATCCGGGCGACAGAGCATGATTCAACCATTGGTTATGCATACCCTCATTATACATTTTCTGATACTTCAGGTACTTTTCATTGTTATCCAGCACCAGATAGTGTTTACGCAACCACAATCGATGATGTTAAAGTCTCATTTCCTGGTTGTGAGCGCATTGAACGTGGTTGGACCTCTGCTTATAATTCTCAGAATATTCCTGTCAGAAATAATGAATTGTTTGAATTAGGTTCAGGAGGCGTGCAATATGATGCTGAGATAACTGGAATTACTATCCAAGGTAGTTGCTCAAGTACTTTTGAGGGATGGAATTCATTGACTGTATCAAATTGTTTTATAGAGTATAGTGGAGAGTGTGTGATGAGAGCACGAAAGGAAATTAATCTTTTAAACACATTTGAGGCTGAGTATGGAAGTGAACTGAATGTTTTAACGGGTGAAACATTTCCCGAATGCGTCGATTTCTCTGGATTCTATAAGGTATCAGGTATTGGATTTCAGGAGAATATTGCTTCAAACAAAGTTATCGAACTTAATTTTATCTGTGAATTTAATTCAACTGATTTTATTGTATTTCCAAATCCAACTACTGGGAAGTTAAAACTTCATTTGAATAATAATGATAAAGCAACTTTAAATGTAAAATTTACCGATTTAATTGGGAATACTGTCTTGGAATCAAAATTTACTGGACCTATGATGAACATTGATTTGACTTGTTTTCCAAAGGGTGTTGTTTTACTTCAAATCCTTGGCGACAATATGGTACTTATAAAAAAAATAATCCTTCAATAAGAATTTATCATGAAAGCTAGACATATTGTAATAGTAGCAAAAATAGTTGTTGTCAATTTTCTCACTTTAAATTTAGATGCTCAGGGTTGGACTTGGGCTGAACAGATGGGTAGTGTTAACGAAGATTTTGCCAATGCCATTTGCAATGATGGGTCTGGTAATGTTTTTCTTTCAACAAGAATATTCTTTCCATTTGGTGTATTTGGAAGTGACACAATCCCTGTATCAGGACTATATGACATTTTTCTAACAAAGATTGATATTAATGGCAACAACCTCTGGACAAAAAGAGCAGGTGGTTATAATCCGGATGGAGGTTTGGAATCTGCTGATGATGTTGTATATGAATCTAATACGCAGTCGATTCTGGTCGCTGGATCAATGAGGGGAAGCGGAAAAGTAATCGGAAATTGTGAACTGGGCGGAGAGGATATCGCATTTTTGTCCAAGTTAGATATGGATGGGAATTGTACCTGGGCGGTCGAACTGGCGAATTTTGGCTCTCCCTCCATGCTATCCATTGCTACGGATAATGCTGGCCATGTTTATTTGACTGGAAATACAAAGTATGTCTTTTATTTTAAAGATACGTTAGCAATTCAACCCGGTGGTTTTCTTGCCAAACTAAGATCTTCAGATGGAACACTGATATGGATAAAGAAAATTCTTGAACCTGGGGGGTCTCTTTTTGACCTGACATATAAAAATTCGAAACTATTTATTGGGGGCGGTACTGGTATTAATAAATTGATCCTTGATGGGGCAACCTTCACCTGTCTGGATAAAGATGCATTTATCTCACAATTTGACACATCAGGATATTTAATTTGGGTTCGCACAATGGGAGGTCCAAAGAAGGATTTTGGTGGAAGTGTTGAGGTGGATAATGAAGGAAATATATACACCTGTGGAATCTTCCAGGATAGTATTTATTTTAATAAATCTTTGCTGACCAATGGAAACAGAAAAGATCTTTTTATAGCAAAATATAGTAACGACGGTTCGGTAATATGGATAAAACAATACAGAGCTACAGGTAGTCTGAATGCCACATATCCATTTGTTTCAGATAATGGGAATATTTATCATATCGGATCATTTTCTGGAGATATGTTTATCGGTGATAGAATAATCAGTGCACGCACAGAAAGTGATATGTTTATCTCTGAATTTGGTCAGGAGGGAAACTTAATCGGCATCGTTCAAATTGGGAATTTGTCAAGTGGCGGAATTACTGTTGATAATTCGGGAAGATTTCATATAGCCGGAACTTTTGTCAATTCAGTTAGTTTTGATGAAAAAACATTAACATCAATTGGAGATCGTGACGTTTTCATTGCGCACCATGATGCAATTTCCATAACGCCAGAACTACCAAAAGACACTCAACATTCTCTATTGATCTACGCAAACCCCACCACCGGCAAATGCACCATCACCATCCCGGAGGAGTTTTTTTATGAGCAGCATCTTACCCTGCAACTGTTCGACATGAATGGAAAACTGCTTGAAAACGTGCCGGTCACGATGCAGGAGGGTAAGATAAAGATGAACATCGAAGCGCAGGCCAAAGGCATGTACCATGTAACCCTCAGCAATGGTGAGAAGGTGTACCGGGGGAAGGTGGTGTTTGAGTGAAATATTTACCCATGGTGAAACTGATTAGTGTAAGATTTTGCATTATAATGACTTGTTCATTAATGCTCTTAACGACGCTTAAAACTCAAACTGCCTGGCAATGGGCGAACCATTGTGGAGGTGTAAATTCTGATTATGCAAGTCGCGTTTGCTTGGATAACACAGGCAATATATTTATTGCCGGCCGGTACTTTTTCCCAGTTGGAATCTTTGGCAGGGATACAATACCTGCCCGTGGTATTTATGAACTTTTTTTAACGAAACTGGATCCGAATGGGAATTATTTCTGGACCAAACCATCCGGTGGAATAAACCAGGATGGAGGTGCGGAAGACATTTGGGATATGTTCTATGATACATTATCAAATAATTTGGTCCTTAGCGGCACGATGAACGGCAGCAATAAGAATATAGGAGGTTGTACCGTTGGGGGAAACAATGTAATATTTCTGTCAATGCTTGACAAGGAGAGCGAATGTTTTTGGGCTGTAAAGCAGGCAGATTTTGGAGACCCCTATATGATAAGTGTTTGCCCTGATAACCATGGCAATATTTATATGGTTGGAAATACACGTTACAAATCGTATTTTAATGATACTCTCACTGCTCACACCGGTGGATTCCTGGCAAAGTTTAAAAAAACTGATGGAACGTTGGTTTGGACAAAAAAGATCCTTGACGGAAACGGGTATCTGTCTGATATTTGTTTTTATGATGATAAATTAATCATCGGAGATGGTTCTGCGATTGATGTTTTAAAACTAGATAATACAACCATTCCCTGTCGCAATCGGGATACCTTTATTTCCCAATTTGATACAATGGGGAATCTTGTTTGGGCCAGGACAATGGGAGGGCTAAACAGGGATGATGGAGGTGATGTTCAATTGGATGAATCAGGAAATATTTACACATGCGGTATTTATCAAGGTACGGCTGATTTTGGCGGGGTCATTCTGGACAATGGGGAAAAGGAAGATATTTATCTGGCCAGGTTTAGTAGTGATGGTATGGTTCAGTGGGCTCTCCAACTTTCGGTTACGGGCAACATTTATAGTGTTTTTCATTTTACAAATAAACAGGGTGAAACCTTTTTAAACGGAAGTTTTTCCGGAAATGTTACATTCGGCGAACAAACTGTAACCGCCAAAACTTCAAGTGATCTGTTTATTGCCAAATACAATAGCAGTGGAAAATGTTTAAATGTGATAACTTCAGGAAATTCTTATTTACATGGCCTTGCGACAAACAATAAGGGAGAACTCTTTATTGCCGGATCTTTTGCAGGAACAACCTATTTCGGTGGTACCAAACTTGTTTCGTTTGGTTCAGAAGATGCGTTTTTTGCCAGGCATGATGCCCTGAGTACAATTCCTGAGAATTTCAAAAATCAATCACAAACGCTACTCATCTACGCCAACCCCACCACCGGCAAATGTACCATCACCATCCCGGAGGAGTTTCTGCACGAAAAGCAACTCACATTGCAATTGTTCGACATGCAGGGAAAACTGCTTGAAAACGTGCCGGTTACGATGCAGGAGGGTAAGATAAAGATGAACATCGAAGCGCAGGCCAAAGGCATGTACCATGTAACGCTGGGCAACGGGGAGAAGGTTTACAGGGGAAAGGTGGTGTTTGAATAGGATATTTATCCATGATGCAAGTGAGTAACTTTGGTTTTTGAATGCTTTTAACTTGTTCGTTCATGCTGGTTACAACAGGTATATCTCAAAGTGCCTGGCAATGGTCAACCCGGCTCCTGCAGCAAATGCCGGTGGTCATGGAGGGCGACCGCGTGGCCGTCGATATTTCGGCCGAAGCCAGAGGGGTGTACCACGCCATTCTTACCAACGGCAAAAAGAGTTACTCGGGGAAGATCGTTTTCAGGTAAGGCGGTGAGGGTTTCCTGCTTCCTTTCATTCGCTTTGATTATAAATGATTTTGCGGGAGGCAGATAATTATAAATCAGTATTTCTTTACAAAGGAGTGCAATTTCAACTTCAATCATGGTATCGGGAAATTAGTATTCATTGGTTAAACTACCTATTGGGCTATTGTACTCGATATGTCAGGTGGCGTGCCTATAATTGGAACGTAGAATTAACTCTTGGTCAGTTCTCAAAAAAAAATGTCAGGTTCTAAAAATAAACCTTTTAATAGGGGGCTCAAATTTCAAT
Organism: uncultured Draconibacterium sp.; assembly: GCA_964387205.1. Taxonomy (GTDB): domain Bacteria; phylum Bacteroidota; class Bacteroidia; order Bacteroidales; family FEN-979; genus CAIVAT01. Next base: position 3,345 of record CAYLVY010000127.1, on the reverse strand, counting down.
ATATTTACAAGGTGAAAAGTATTCGTCGTGATTGACCTGAGAAGCGATACGGTAACCCGGCCTACTTCGGGAATGCTGGAGGCCATGTTTTCGGCCAGCGTGGGCGATGATGTCCTGGGAGATGACCCGACCGTGCAGGAGTTGGAACATAAAGCCGCACTGATGTTTGGTATGGAGGAGGGTTTGTTCTGTCCATCGGGAACCATGACCAACCAGATCGCCATTAATGTACATACCCGGCCCGGCGATGAAGTGATCTGCCATCGCTTTTCACACATTTATTATTACGAAGCCGGCGCCATGATGCGCAACTCGGGAGTGTCGGTATGCCTGCTCGACGGGCCGGGGGGGAAGATTAACGCCACGCAGGTGGGGGCGCATATCAATCCCGATGACGTGCACCGCCCTGTAACCCGGCTGGTAGAGGTGGAAAATACCATGAACAAAGGAGGCGGAACCATTTATCACTTAAGTGAAGTGGAGGAGATCGCGGCTGTTTGCCGGGCGAATAACCTCCGGCTGCACCTCGATGGCGCCAGGTTATTCAACGCCCTGGCCGAAACCGGAGATCAACCTGTCCAATATGGTCAGATATCTGACTCCATATCAATTTGCCTTTCTAAAGGGCTTGGAGCGCCCATCGGATCGCTGCTCCTGGGAAATCATGATTTTATCCGCCAGGCCAGGCGGGTCAGAAAAGCTTTCGGCGGTGGCATGCGGCAGGCAGGTTACCTCGCTGCCGCCGGGATTTATGCACTCGACCACCACCTGCCGCGGCTGAAAGAGGATCACCGGCGTGCCAGAGAACTGGAACAGGTATTGGTCACCTTACCCATGGTAGAATCTGTGATGCCTGTCCAAACCAATATATTGATCTTTAAACTGAAAGATAAAAATTCAGCCCCGGAGTTTGTCCGGAAACTCAAAACTTTCGATATCCACTCGCTTTACCTCGACGGAGAAACTGTCCGATTTGTAACACACCTCGACTTTGACGAACCGATGATGAACACAGTGAAGGATATTTTAGTCTCAGATTTTAGTTAAATACCAGAGAAACCGCGGCGACAATCATCGGCAGAAGATTGTCGGATGATAAAAAAAGTAATACGTTAAATAAATATTTAAATACTTAATAGCTATATAATCTGTTTTTATTATGTTTGCAGTCCCGATGGGATACTAAAAACTTCATATATGCATTGGAAAGTTTGTATGTGCTTAATTATAAGCGTGATGGTAATAGTCTAATCCGGGTTTGCCCAGGATGGTGCTGTTGTGTTTAAGACCCATTGTGCCGTCTGCCATACCATCGGAGGAGGAAGAACGGTGGGCCCTGACCTGGCCGGGATCACCGCCTCGAAAAAGGAGCAATGGCTGATCAGTTTCATCCGGAATTCCCAGGAGGTTATTAAAAGCGGAGATCCGGACGCCGTAGCCATCGCCAAAGAGTATAACAACCTGCTGATGCCGCCCTTTGCCGGTTCCGATGCGGAAATCAAGGCCATCATCCGGCATATGGCCTCCAAAGGGGGGCAGGCGGCTGTTGCCGTAGCCGATACCATGCTCAATAAAGCCACCGACGGGCATGTGGAGAGAGGCAGGGCGCTATTTACCGGCGAAGTTGCCCTTCAACACGGAGGGGCCTCCTGCCTGAGTTGCCATGGCGTGCACGATAATGGGGGAATGGGAGGGTCAATGGCTAAAGGGTTGAACCTCACCTATTTTACATTGAAAGGGACAGGTCTGAGAGCCATGTTGCAAGCCCCGCCATTTCCGGCCATGGCCAGCGCCTATGCCGAAAAACCACTGACGGATCAGGAAATTTATGATCTCGCGGCTTATATGAAACATGTATCTACCGCCATGGTCAAAGGAGAAACAAACAAGACCTCAGTTCCATTCCTTCCCCTGGGGATTGCCGGCTGGATTGCCGGTATGATACTTCTCTTCGGGATCTGGAGGATGCGCAAACGTGCCTCGGTAAACAAAGAGATCTTCGCCCGTCAAATTGCGTCAGAAAAATAGATAGTCAATCTATCCAAATATTAAACCCATGAGTTGGATTACCGATCTGATTTCACCCAAGACCCGTCAATGGGAAGAGTTTTACCGCAACCGTTTCTCCCACGACAAAGTGGTCCGAAGCACCCACGGTGTCAACTGCACCGGCGGCTGCAGCTGGAATGTGCATGTTAAAAACGGCATTGTCGTCTGGGAGACCCAGGCAGTTGACTATCCTTTGTTAGAGAGTAGTTTGCCTCCTTATGAGCCGCGCGGTTGTCAGCGGGGCATCTCATTTTCGTGGTATCTGTATAGCCCGTTAAGGGTGAAATACCCGCTGATCCGCGGAAAGCTGATCGATTTGTACCGCGAGGAGAGGTCCCGCACGGGTGATCCGCTGAAAGCCTGGGAGAATATCCAGAACGATCCGGCCAAAAGAAAAGCATACCAGCAGGCGAGGGGTAAAGGCGGTTTCCGGCGGATTCAGTGGGAGGAAGCGCTGGAGATGATCGCAGCGGCCAATATTCATACCATAAAAAAATATGGCCCTGACCGTATCGCCGGTTTTTCTCCCATTCCCGCCATGTCGATGATCAGTTATGCCGGGGGCGCCCGATTCCTGCAACTATTGGGTGGCCTGGCCCTGAGTTTCTATGACTGGTATTGCGATCTTCCCAACGCATTCCCGGAGGTGTGGGGGGAACAAACCGATGTGGCCGAGAGCGCTGATTGGTATAATGCAAAATTTATCGCCTGCATGGGTTCCAACCTCGGAATGACACGTACTCCTGATGTGCACTTCTTCTCGGAGTCGAGGCATAACGGAACCAAAACCGTGGTGTTCTCTCCCGATTTCAACATGGTCGCCAAATATTCGGATCAGTGGATCGCCATCAATGCCGGTCAGGACGGGGCTTTCTGGATGGCCGTCACCCACGTCTTGCTGAAGGAGTTCCATGTAGACCAACCGGTACCATTCTTCCTGGATTATGTAAAAAAATATACCGACAGCCCATACCTGGTGGAACTCGAACTCAGAGACGGGAAGCGCGTTCCGGGAAGACTTTTACGGGCCGGGCGCTTGGAAAAGTTTAAGAATGTTGAAAACGGCGACTGGAAATTCCTTCAGATCGACAGTAGTACCGGTGATTTCAGGTGCCCGGGTGGCAGTGCCGGACACAGGTGGGGCAATGCTGAAGGGAAATGGAACATGAAACCTGAAGATGCCGAAACCGGGGATCACTTTGAGCCTTTGCTGACCCTGCTGGGTAAACAGGATGAGGTCAGCCGGGTGGAATTTGTGGATTTCGCTTTCAATATCCGGTCTGAAAGAGGGGTGCC
>CAYLVY010000126.1:0-10727 GCA_964387205.1 uncultured Draconibacterium sp. | reverse complement strand
AGTTCGAATACATAATTGGCCACCACAGCCGGGCTTAACTCTGCCGCCGCTTTTAATACTATTTCCGATGCCTGATAAAGCAGTCGTATTACTTCCCGTTCTTCTGGCAGGAGTGTAAGGTTGTATTTGCCCAGGTCAGGATGCTGGCTATAACCGGCCTGTCCCGCTTTTTTCAGCAATGATCGGATTCTTGCATGGGTATACTGGATAAAAGGACCGGTATGTCCATTGAAATCGATCGATTCGGATGGATCAAACAGCATGTTTTTCTTTGGGTCCACCTTCAGGATGAAATATTTCAGCGCCCCCAAGCCAACCATTTCAAACAAAGAGAAAGCCTCCTCGTCATTCAGCGAACCGGCTTTCCCCAATTCCCGGGTCGTGCGTTCAGCTATGCGGTACATCTCTTCCATGAGATCATCCGCATCCACTACGCTCCCCTCTCTTGATTTCATTTTACCATCAGGCAGCTCAACCATACCGTAAGATAAATGATGCACAGAATCGGCAAAATTCCTCCCTATTCGTTTCAGGATTTTTTTCAGCACATCAAAATGATAGTTCTGTTCATTTCCCACGACATAAATCATTCCTTCAGGATGGTATTCATCGTAACGGAGCTGTGCCGTTCCCAAATCCTGGGTGATGTAAACTGAGGTACCATCGGAGCGGAGAAGCAACTTCTCGTCAAGGCCTTCGTCTTTCAGATCCACCCAGACACTGCCATCCTCCCTTTTATGGAATTGGCCATTTGCCAAACCCTCTTCGACAATGGATTTTCCCAGCAGATAGGTTTCGCTTTCATGATATGTCTTATCAAACCGGATGCCCAGCCGCCGATAGGTAGCATCAAAACCTTCATAAACCCAGCCATTCATCATTCGCCATAGATCAATGGCCTGTTTATCCCCTGTTTCCCATTTCCGCAGCAGCTCCTGTGCTTCAAGAATGAGAGGAGCAGATTTTTCCGCCATTTCCTGCGTAATACCTTGCCCGATCAATTCGTTGACCTGCTCCTTATATTTTCTGTCAAACATGACGTAATACCTGCCTATCAGATGATCGCCTTTCAGCCCTGAAGAACCAGGGGTCTCTCCTTCGCCCCAGCGCTGGTATGCCAGCATCGACTTGCAGATATGTATTCCGCGGTCATTGACAAGGTTTACCCGGATTACTTCATGTCCTGCCTCCGAAAGTATTTCAGCGATGGATGCACCAAGCAGGTTGTTCCGGACATGACCAAGGTGGAGGGGTTTATTGGTATTGGGGGAGGAATATTCCAGGACAATCCGGCTAACCGGGCGATCAGGAACGTACCTGCTGAGTGGGAGGCCAGGGATCGACAGGGTGTTGCACCAGAACTTATCATTGAGTTCCAGGTTCAGGAACCCTTTGATAACGGAATAACCGGCAACGGCGTCCAAATGCCGGAGGATAAAATTTCCGATTTCGGCAGCTGTGAGGTCGGGAGCCTTTTTCGATGCTTTGAGGAAAGGAAAAACGACCAGGGTATAATCGCCGTTAAATTCCTTGCGGGTCTTTTCAATATTGATCCCTTCGGTAACCATTTCAAGATTATAGAGCGCTTTTAACGCTTCTGAAACGACTTCCCGGATTTTCTGTTCGATCATGGCTTCTGGTTTTGGCTGCAAATTTAACGGGAAATCGGGGGAAAAAAAATGGAACCATGTTTTGCCAATTTCCAAAAAATGAGTAGGTTTGCACCTTGATTCACGTTGGACAAATCCAATTCCAAAACATAAATCTAAAAATCGAGGTTAGCATGAAAAAAAATGTCATTATTATTGGTGCTGCCGGAAGAGATTTCCACAACTTCAACACGTATTACCGCGACAACGCAAACTTCAACGTAGTCGCCTTTACGGCTGAACAGATTCCGGGTATTGATGGTCGAAAATATCCTGCCGCCCTGGCAGGTAAACTCTACCCCAAAGGGATCCCCATTTATGCAGAAGCAGAATTGGTCTCCCTGATCCGGAAACACAATGTGGAGATATGCAACTTTGCTTACAGCGATGTTCCTTACCAGCGTGTCATGAACCTCAGTTCTGTCGTGAATGCGGCCGGCGCCAATTTTATCCTTCTTGGCCCGAAGGATACCATGATCAAAAGCTCAAAACCGGTCATTGCAGTGGGTGCCACCCGCACCGGTTGCGGAAAAAGCCAGACCTCCCGCAGGATCATCGAGATCCTCATGGCCAAAGGCCTGAAAGTGGTAGCCGTGCGTCATCCGATGCCTTATGGCGACCTGGTTGCCCAGAAAGTTCAGCGCTTTGCCACCGTGGAAGACCTGAAGAAACACAAATGTACCATCGAAGAGATGGAGGAGTACGAACCACACGTGGTCCGTGGCAATGTGATTTATGCCGGAGTTGATTATGAAGCCATTCTCCGCGCTGCTGAAAAGGATCCCTCAGGCTGTGATGTCATCCTGTGGGACGGAGGAAATAATGATTTCCCCTTCTACAAACCCGATCTGATGGTAACCGTTGCCGACCCGCATCGTCCCGGAGCCGAGATGAACTACTACCCCGGAGAGGTCAATATCCGGATCGCCGACGTGGTTGTACTCAATAAAATTGATTCAGCCTATCCTGAAAATATCAAGAAAGTTCGTGATAATATCCAGAAAATCAATCCGAAAGCCATGGTTGTGGACGGAGCTTCCCCGATTCGGGTAGACGATGAATCGGTGATCCGTGGTAAAAAGGTGCTGGTGATCGAAGATGGCCCCACCCTTACCCACGGTGAGATGAAAATCGGTGCCGGCGTGGTGGCAGCCCAGAAATATGGCGCCAGCGAAATGGTTGACCCGAGGCCTTATGTAGTTGGAAAACTTGCAGATACATTCCGGATATACCCCAACATCGGCGAAATTCTGCCGGCGATGGGCTATGGCGATCAGCAGATTAAAGACCTGGAAGCGACGATTAACAAAGTTAAGTGCGATTCAGTGGTCATCGCCACCCCCATCGACCTCAACCGGCTTGTGAAAATTAAAAAACCCAATACCAGGGTTTACTATGATCTTCAGGAAATTGGCAAGCCCGACCTGGAAGAGATCCTCGCCGCCTTTTTAAAGAAGCATAAACTGAACAAGAAAAAATAGTCGAAAAAATCCCGGTCATCACCGGGATTTTTTTTATTACCTGAAAACATTTGACCGATGAAAAACCGGAGTCTGATTTCCATAAACGATTATACCCGGGATGAGCACCTCAGAATCCTCGATCTGGCCGAAGCTTTCGAAAAACAGCCAAGGCAGCGGATCCTTGAAGATTATGTCGTTGCCACCCTTTTCTTTGAACCCTCTACCCGTACCCGCCTCAGCTTTGAAAGCGCGGCCTCGCGCCTCGGAGCCAAAGTAATCGGGTTTAGCGATGCGACCAGCTCCAGCGTCCAAAAAGGAGAATCGCTCCGCGATACAATTCTAACCGTCAGCAATTACAGTGACCTCATCGTAATGCGCCATCCCAGGGAAGGAAGTGCCAGGTTTGCCAGTGAAGTAGCAGGTGTACCCGTCATCAACGCTGGCGACGGAGCCAATCAACATCCTACCCAAACCCTTCTGGACCTTTACTCCATCCGGAAAACCCAAAAATCACTGGATAACCTCTCCATCGCCTTCGTGGGTGACCTGAAATATGGCCGTACCGTCCACTCCCTTGTTCAGGCCCTCTGCAATTACCAGACTACCTTCCACCTGGTCTCTCCAACCGAACTCAAACTTCCCAGTTCTGTCAAACTGAACATTAAAGGCAACAACCTTACCTACCATCAATACACCGACCTCCAGGAGGTTATCCCCATGGTGGATATCCTATACATGACCAGAATTCAAAAAGAGCGATTTTCGGACCCCATGGAGTATGAAAAGGTCAAGAATGCATACATCCTTAACAATCAAATGCTTGAAGGAAGCCGTGAAAACCTGAGGATACTCCATCCCTTGCCCAGGGTCAATGAAATCAATACCGATGTGGATGACAATACCAAGGCGTATTACTTTACACAGGCCCTGAACGGCGTATTCGTGCGCCAGGCGCTTCTGGCCTCAATCCTGGGAGTTGTTGAATAATATAACGGCAATAAATTATGGAAAAGGAAATCCGCAGAACAGAACTGAAAGTATCGGCCATTGAAAATGGCACGGTGATCGATCATATTCCCGCGCAAAATGTTTTCCAGGTGATCCGCATTCTGAACCTGACCGAATATGGCAACCAATTGCTGGTTGGAACCAACCTCGACAGCCGCAAAATGGGAAAAAAGGGGATCATTAAAGTAAGCAACAAATTTTTCGAAAGTGACGAAATCAATAAAATCGCGCTGGTAGCGCCATCGGCAACCCTGATCGTGATCAGAAATTTCGAAGTAGCTGAAAAAAAGAAGGTGGCAATTCCCGATGATGTTGAAAACATCGTCAAATGCTTCAACCCCAACTGCATCACCAACAACGAAAATATCCCTTCCCGGTTCAACGTGATTGATAAAGTCGAACTGAAATTGCGTTGTCATTACTGTGAGAAAATAACCGCCCGCAGCAACATTTCCTTCAGAACCTGATGCATCCTGTTCTGAAACTTATTTCAGAAGGGGAACACCAGCAACTCGACTTTAAATTTGAAGTGGCCGATGCCGGAAAAATTGCCCGTTCCCTGGTTGCTTTTGCCAATACCGACGGAGGCAGGCTTCTCATCGGGGTGAAAGACAATGGTGCATTGGCAGGTGTCAGGTCCGAGGAGGAATATTATATGGTCGATGCTGCGGCGAAACTATATTGCCGCCCCGAGGTAGGATTCCTGGTTAAAGAATGGACGATCACCAAAAAAAACATTCTGGAGGTGGTCATTCCTAAAAGTCCTGTACGGCCGCACTTTGCTTTGCAAAAGGATGGTACCTGGCTGGCCTATCACCGAGTCGGAGATCAGAATTTCCCGGTGAACAGGATCTTGGCCCAGGTATGGAAAAAAGAGAAAGAACCGGCCGGTGTCTGCCTGAAATTTACCGGAGTGGAGGAGTTCCTTCTGCGCTACCTGGGAGAGAACGAATCCATAACGATCTCCAAATTAATCCGTTCAACCGGCATTCAGCGTGCCAAAGCGGAAAGGATACTGGTGAAAATGATCCTGTTGCGGGTAATAAAGATGCATTTCACAGAAAACAGCACTTTTTTTACACTGGAACCCGGTTATCGTGCTATCCCGGATTCATAAGGCAATCAATGGTTTTCGGGAAACCTTTCCCTTATATACTGTAACGCTTCACTGATATTAAGTGCATTGCTGGAGGGTCCGATACGGATGTACATCTCCTCCTCAAATCCCGGCTGTCGGAGAAATACAGGCCGTACGGATGGCCGGCACATTACCATGCATATGGTTTTTTCCTCCCTTTTCTCTAAGGTGGTGCGGATATACGGACTGAAATCCCTGCCGAGACAACTCCGGATCAAGGTCCATAAATGGAGCAGAAATTTATCCTCGTTGGGGAAACGGTCACTTTCAATACCCTCCACCGAACCATCGTCCCTCACGCCGATCAGCAGGGTGCCCCCGCGAGAGTTTAAAAACGCCGAAATTGTCTTTAAAACGGCGCGTTCCACTGCCTGATTGGTTTTCCCTGCCCGTAAATCCCAGCGCAGCGTCGATTTGAATTCTATCTCCTCCCCTTCCCCTTTGTCAATGAATTGCTCCAAGTGTTGGTTTCCTTCTGAAAATTCTTCGAGGAAATCCATGAAGCTATGAACTTCCGAAGCTTCCTGCATCAACTCCGGGTACTTTTCAGCCCGGGCCATCCCCAGTGCAACCATTCCCCGGGAATATTCCGCCGGGTTGATGATACCTGAAACCAGTCCCATCGGTAAAGTGACCCCGGAACCATGCCGCCGCGAAAGGGTCTGCAAAATCGCTTTGCGCCAGGGGTCAAGCTCCTGATACCTGCTCCTGACCAGATCAATGACCGGATGCACAGCCGATTCATCGAGGGGAATCTCTGCCATTAGACGGGCGGTGTACTTATTAATAGTGAGTATGAGACCGGAAAGCAGATTGAATGCGAAATTGAAGAGCGGTTCATCCGGAGAAAGCGAGTGGGATACCGGTGCTTCACGGGTTTTGATCATGATAAATGGATCCGATGATGTCAATTCATCGAGAGATTCGAGAAAAGGATCAAGACCCTCATCCAGAAAGTCGAGTTTTAGAACCAACAGCGATGCAAATGAAATGCCGGGCACCCCTGTCGTGATGCGCAGCTGCATGTCGGTAAGCACGGCCCGTGTAAATCGTTCGGAAGGATGAACGATCTCCTTTCCTGCAGGAGTCCTCAGTTGATCCGAACTGTAAAACAACTGGTACCCCCCGGCTGTGCGGCCAATGTCAAGGTTACCGGCAATCAGGTCTCCTTCCGATATATCAAAATATTGATTTACATTATGCATATTCCTCGATTTTTTTATCTTTGCTCTAAGCAAAACTAAGAAAATACATGAAAAAGTGGCTCGTTTTTATTTTTATCCTTCTGACGATTGGTGCCATTGGTATTTATGCCGGCTACCGGTTCTTCTATAACAAGCCCCATCCCGACTATGCCGGGGCAGAAGCAGTTTACAGACTTTCAGCTCAGGAAATTTACCAGGCTTACCTCCGGAACCCTGACGCTGCCGGCCGGCAGTACAACGGAAAGGTTATTGCAGTGCAGGGCCCGGTTACCAGGGTGGAACAAGCCGATACACTGGTCATCGTCGTTTTCACCCTCAGCACCGGCGACTTTGGTGAGGAAGGGGTCCGGTGCACCATGCTGAATGTTTCGGCTGATGATGCCAGAAAACTCAAACCCGATGGCGTAGTAACCCTCAAAGGGGTATGCAACGGCTTCACCGGCAGCGATGTGATCATTGAAAAATGCCTTATTATTCAATAAATTAACAACTCCTATATGAAAGCAACAGGGTTTTGCATTCTTCTTTTTCTTGTCACCAGCGGACTGTTTGCCCAGAAATACCTGACAAAAACCGGTGTGATCAGGTTCTATTCCGATGCACCGCTGGAAAAGATCGAAGCGGTGAACCGGCAGGTAAATGCCGCGCTGAATACCGGAAGTGGTGATTTTGTATTCAGGGTACTCATGAAATCCTTTGAATTCGAGAAGGCATTGATGCAGGAACATTTCAATGAAAACTATGTTGAGTCGGATAAATATCCGAATGCCATGTTCGTGGGAAAAATCACGAGCGTCAGCGATTTGAAAAATCTTTCTGCTGAACCGAAGCAGGTTATGGTGGAGGGAAAACTGACCCTGCACGGGGTAACCAGAAACATCAGGGAACAGGGGACATTGGAGCTCAAAGGCAAGAATATCATGGGTAAAGCAACTTTCAATATCCTGCTGCCCGATTATAAAATATCGGTGCCCAAGGCCGTGATAAAAAATGTCTCCAGTACTATTCAGGTCAGCGTTGAAGTTAACATGTCGCCCACTGTTCAATAGCGTATAAATATGAATACTAAATCTTTAGCACTTCTGCTGGGTTTATTGACCGGTTTTTTCTCTCCGGCCACAGGGCAGGACGATTTGCTGGCCCTGCTTGAAAAAGACGAAAAAGCGGTAACCGATTTTACCACCGCCACTTTTAAGACGACAAGGATCGTCATCGGGCAATCGGTAGAACTGCCTCCGAAGGGCGACCTGATGTTTTTGGTGACCCACCATTTCGGAGCGCTGAACACGGGGTACGAAAACCTTTTTGGTTTAAAACAAGCCTATATCCGCCTGGGATTGGAGTATGGCATCGCTCCCTGGCTTGGCGTCAACCTCGGATTGAACACCGACCGGAACACGTGGGACGGAGCGTTGAAGATGAAAATCTTACGACAAAGCACCGGTGCAAAAAAGATGCCGCTGACGCTCGGGTTGTTCGCCAATACTGCAGTTGAAACTGGCAAATGGGCATACCCCGGTTATGAGGAACGGTTCCCCTACCGGGTGACTTATGCATTTCAAATACAATTGGCGAGAAAATTCAGCAATGCCATATCATTTCAGATCACACCCTCCATGGTGAGAAAAAACCTGGTCCCCACCCCTGAAGACCAACATCACATTTTCACCCTCGGAGGAGGGGGCAGGGTCAAGATCAGCCAGCGGGTAAGCCTGAATGCAGAGTATCATCACCTGTTTCCGGGACAGATTGTCTCCTGGAAAGCCTATGACTCCTTTTCACTGGGGGTGGATATCGATACCGGCGGCCATATCTTCCAGATCTTCCTGACCAATTCCTATGGAGAATATGAACAACCCATACTGACCGATACCCGCGGGAAATGGTCAAACGGAGATATATTCCTCGGGTTTAATATCACCAGAATGTTTACCCTGTTTCCACAGTGGTGATCAATCTTCGCTTTTTTTGCTGAAATCCAGCATCAACCGGAGGATTACCCCGAAATTGGGTTTGTAATCGGGATAATTGGCTAAGTTGGTGGGGTAATATTGCATGAAAAACCCCGGCTCCAGGCCGAACATTTCGGTAAGTGGAATACCGGCGCCGGCGCCGATAAAGCCGCCAAAACCGAATGCATTCTGATAAATATTATTGGTCTGCATATTGGTATTCGGAATATAAGACTGACCGCTGTAAATATCAATCATGCTGTATTCTCTGCCCTCCACGGCGAAAAAAGATTTGATCACCTGCGTATAGCTCATGGTAGCAGCAACCTGAACGAAAAAATAGATCTTTGATTTCATCCGGAAGGCATACTGATAACCAAAATCGATCAGTACCCGCCCCTCTTTTCCGATAATGGGCTGATATCTTAAAAACGGATAGGTATAGTTCTGAAGGTTCACTTCCAGTACGAGGATATCTTCCGCTTTCAACTGAGTGTAGTTGGCCTGTAAAAAGAGGGCATGGTTCGTGTGCAGGTTGAGACGTGTGAAGAGCCCGCCGGTAAAGGCAACCTGGTAATGCATGTCGCGCGGATAACCATCACCATATCGGTTTGATTGGATTTTCAAAGTGTCCACGTTCAATGCCTTGCGGATCTCCTCATACCAATACTTGTTGTTTATCACATAATGGGCGGTATTAACATTCCCGGGGGCGCCATTGTAATAATTGGCGGAGTATTTGCTCGGGAAATAGGCGCCAAAATTGAGCCCAAACTCGAACATTGGTACGGAATCCTGTTCCTCCTCATCCTCGTCCTTGTCCCGGAATTCCTGATTTTTCTCAATACGGTTCTTTTTCCGCTCCGATTTCCGCGTTGGCTCCTGTGCAAGTGCCCATAACCCGGTAGTAAAAAGTACAATGGTCAATAGTATTATTCCACGTGTCATATCGGTTGTTTAGTTTTCAAATGTAAATAAAAAAGAGATTGGACAGCTCAGAACAACGAAGGCGCCTGGTTCCGGATATAGGCTTCCACATCAAATTTTCGCCGGCACCCTTTATCATTCATGTAGCGGATCATTCCAAAAACAGGCCGCTCTCCCCAGGGCCGGTCGTGAACCCCTCCGATGGACCATGCCACACCGGCATATCCGTTGGGGTCCCGACCGTCGAGTTCATATTTATCATTCAGTAAGATAGCCGTTTCCATAGCAATTTCAGGAGAAGCCGTCCATTCAAGGATCTTTTTTGCCCAGTACATGCGCATGTAACCGTGCATCCTTCCTGTCCGGACCATCTCCTGCTGTGCTGCATTCCAGAGTGGATCATGGGTACTCCCCTCTTCAAACCGAGATAAAGAATAAAGGTATTCCCTCGGATCTTCACGGTGAAGGTTCAGGGTAGCCCTTGCCCAGGGTTGAAAAGCCTGAAATGTATCATAATCAAGACAATGAAGGCAAAAATTGTCCGCGAGTTCACGCCTTACAATCAACTCCTCGAGAAAAGCCTGCACCGACTCAGGATTGGCCCCCGATTTCTGTGCCTCCAGGGCAACCCTTTGCGCCGAAATATGGCCAAAATGGAGGTAAGGTGATAATCCCGACTGCCCATCCCTGTCAGGGAAATTCCGCAGGGAGGCATACTGATCCAGTCCTGACCGTATAAAATGGTCCAGGTGCCGTTTGGCCGCCTCTTCACCGGGTTCCAGCCAATCTACCGGGCCTACCGAACGATCGGTGGTCAACTTTTCCCAGACTCTTTGCCAGTCGATTTTCTCAAAAGCTGTCGCCTCCCTGTTGATGGTTGACCGGTTGAGCGAGGGAAACGGAGTGAGGTACTCTTGCAGATGGCGATCTATCTTTTTACGGAGCGTGAAGGCGCTATATTCAGTTTTATCCGAGATCGCCCGCGCAGGGAGAATATTATGGGCATCGACTTCAACCAGTGGAATCCTCAAAGCTTCCCCTACCTGCAGCCTCCACTTCATTCCAATCCTTACCGGATTGAAATCGGTGACCATCCATCCGGCATTGAGTTCCTCTGTAATTTTCGGCAAAGCCTTGCCGGGTTCCCCTTCCGGCAACACGAAAGGTATTCCAAGGTAATTCAGCTGCCTTTCTACGCCCTCTAATCCATGCAGCATGAAATGATAATGGCGGCAGGTCGCACCCGGAAAATCGGGGTGCAAGCAAAAAACAACGATCAGTTTTCTGTTTCCTGAGCGGGCCAGATCCACTGCATGAAGCAATGCCCAGTTGTCGCTGACCCGCTGGTCGCGCTGCATCCAGTATATTACAGCTCCATGGCCGGG
>CAYLVY010000125.1:0-10970 GCA_964387205.1 uncultured Draconibacterium sp. | reverse complement strand
CCCCTCGGCATAAACCCTTGATTGTTAATAACTTTTTTCATATTTTAAGTATGAAAGAAAAAACGATTTGTGATACTTTTTTTTTTTTTTCGGCACTTTAAAAGGTGAAGTTATTAACAATGACTTCACCTTTTTCATTAAACCCGATTAACCTAAAACAATGTTATGATTTTTCGTTTTACCGATGATGAGTTGCTGGAGGGGTTGCGACTGCGCAAAAACGTACATATTAAATGTTTATACGATCAGTGCTGGCCGGCTGTCAGACATTTTGTCAGACAGAATTCAGGTAACGAACAGGATGTGGAGGATATAATACAGGATACTCTTGTCATTCTTTTTTTCAGGATCAGACGTTCCCATTTCAAGTTGAAAAGTAGTCTGAAGACTTATTTTATTGCTGTTTCCAAAAATCTCTGGTTGCAACGGCTCGAACGAAACTGCCGGCTGTTGTATCAGGCGGATTGTGAATTTTGTGAGCCAGATTATTGCTATCTTCCCGAAGAACAGGAGATGCTGGAGGAGAGTGCAGCCCAATACCGGTTGTACTTCAAACACCTTATTTCCATGCCTCATGAATGCAGAAGGATACTGGAACTCTATATCCTGAGGGTGCCATACAAGGAAATTGCCAGGATGATGAAATATAAGGATGAAGTTTATGTGAAGGCCAGGAAATACACCTGTAAGCAAATGTTAAGACGAATGGTTTTATGTGATCCGGACTATTTAAAAATTGCAGACGATGACGAACTACGAATTCTCGAACAATTGGATTGACCGTTATAAAGACGGTGATTTATCCCCCTCGGAGCGTGAAATATTTTTGCGTGAACTGGAGCGGAATCCGGAACTGATGAAAGAGTTCAAACTGGATGAAAACATTGAAGAGTTCTTCTCTGATGACGGGTTGATTGACCTTATGCGAAAAATTCATAAGATCAGGCAGTGCCGGGGCAGGAAGAGGGGCCTGATACTGTTGCTGGCTGCTGCCAGCCTCCTGAGTCTGATCATGGTCGGGCTGATATGTTTCTCGATCCGTGACTGTAAACCCGGGTTGTGCAGAAAAAAATCAGATATGTCGCGGGAACGTCCGCATACCGATCCTGTTCACCATCAGATTCCCGGCATCAGAAAACGAAGCCGAGACAACCATCACGACAGGTTTCCGGGAATTTCCGGCTACATGGGTACAACTGTTTCCGGGATTCCGACTTCGCTCCCCGCTGCAGAGGTTGTCTTACATCTGACCATTATTTCACCGCAATCGTTTCAACCTCCACCAGTGCCCCCAGCGGAAGTCGCACTACCCCGTAAGCTGCCCGGGCCGGGGGTTGCTCTGGATAATAACGTCCGTATACAGCATTCATGGCTGCAAAATTGTCCATATCACTGAGCAGACAGGTTGATTTTACCACATGGTGAAAAGCGTAGCCCGCCTTTTCGAGGATCTTTCCGATGTTTTTCATCACCTGTTCGGTTTGTTCTGTTATGCCTCCCTCCACCATTTTTCCGGTAGCCGGATCGATAGGAATCTGTCCGGATATGAACAGTATGCCGTTGACTTCAATAGCCTGGCTGTAAGGCCCTACTGCCTTTGGTGCTTTGTCGGTGTGAATGACTTTTTTCATGATGCTGTATATTAAGTTATGGTTGATTAAGGGTGTGATCAATAATCCCTGAAATCCCGTTTTTTATTCAGTTTGAGATCCTGAAGCAGGGAGGCCTTGGCCTTGATGGAGAAATTCCAGCTTTGCTGAAACCCTTTGGGGATCCATCCGAAGCTCATCTCCCAGCAATGAAGGTCGCGATACACTTCAATCGAGGTGTAGGAGATCTGGTTGTTCACAAAATCCCATCCGGAAGTAAGCGAAACTTTCCACTTCGGCGTAATGTTGAGCTGGCCGTTAAACCCCAGCGTCTGAGTGATCTGATCTACGCGTTTCCCGGCCGACTGGTTCCAGGATTTCGAATACCGGAAATTGTAATTGAAAGAAAAACTCCACGGGATATCGAAATCAACATAATAATCATAAAAATCGTAAAGGTCCTTTTTTTCTTCGGGGCTCCCTTTTCCAGGTGTTTTTTTTCCTTTTACATTATCTGAACTGAGGGAATATGAAAACCCTGCATCCCATGTGGTGTTGTCGAGCCTGATCAGCCGGCGGCTTGTTTTCCATTCGGTGGTATTGATCCTGCGGCCGAATGAATCCCGGGCGTAAATATCCCAGGTGCTGGAATACTGCACGGTGAGCCCTTTGACCAAGGTAGTCCTGCCACCCATGGTGAGGGGCGACCAGTTCAGCGAGTCCCGGGCAATGTCATAAGAGATGCGGATGGTGAAGTCATCAATCAGGGCGATTTTCCGGGTTCCTGAAATGGTATCTTTTCGGTTTCGCACCTTCATCTCAAGGTTGTTGCTCAGTGAAAAGGAGACCATCCCCGATTGCTGACCGGGTGGCCCTCCGTATATAGACCTTTCATAGATGGAATAGCGGGTAGGGTTGTTCCTGTTCGTATCGTTTTCGATATAGCGATAATATCCCAGGGAGGGTGCACCCCAGTCGGGAGTATAGGAAAAGGAGACAGATGGCGTGACCATATGACGGATCGCTTTAATCAGAGAGCCTTTGAACTGGTACATGCCGTAAAGCCTGGTGTTGACCGAGGAGGTGACCGACATGTCGATTGCATTGGCAAAACCGCTGACATCACGGGTCCTGTAACCGGGCAGCAGGGTGTCACCCCCGGAAATGATGGTATCCTGCTGGAAATATCTGCGGTAGGTTTTCATGTACATCCTGTCGTTGATGTTCAATGAATTAGACCAATTGAAGTATTTCAGCACGCGGAAAGACCCAGTGACCGGGATGCTGTGCCGCATGCCATTTTGCATGCTGTCGGGCCAGTTTCCCCGCAAAAAGAGAGAATCAGGTGTGTCGTACCGGTTTTCGGCATCCATGCTGTATTTCAGACTAATCTGTTCGTACCATTTCAGTTTTCCGGCCGGATTTTTCCTTCGGAACGGATAGAATTGGTTGACGGAAAAGGTAAGTTGGGGCAGAGTGACATTCAGCGATTTGTTCACTGTGTTCTGACTATGGTTGAAGTTGAGGTTCAGGTAATATTTTCCTGCCCAGTTGGTAGAGTAGTTGATACTGGACTGGAAAGTATTGGAGAGGTACGACTGGGCGCTGGAAGCAAGGTTGTATTTATTAAACGAATTGCTGACGATGTTCACATTGGCCGAAAACTGGCTTCTGGGCCTGGCTTTGGGATCCTGGGTGTGGCTCCACCGCACCTGGAAATCCTTTCGCTTCTGATAGTCCGGCGATCCCGTCTCTCCCAGAATGTTGACGGCATAACTGAAGTTGAACCCGCCGTTGTATTTATATCGTTTGTTGTAACGGAAAGTGGGTTTAACCGCCCAACTGCCCCGGGTGTAAATATCTCCCTGAACCTGAAGGTCCATATAATCACTGATGGCCAGATAATAACCGAAGTTTTCGAAATAAAATCCACGATCCCTCGATTCACCATATGTTGGCAAAAGAATGCCCGATCTCTTCCCGGTTCGGTTGGGAAAAAATCCGAATGGGATCACCAGCGGAGTAGCTACCTCCGCAATCTCCATATAAGCCGGGCCGGTAATGACCCTTCTGCCCGGGATCACCTTTCCCTTACTGAACCGGAATCCGAAGTGCGGATGGTCGGTGCGGTCACAGGTTGTATAAATGCCGGATTTAATATACGTTATATCATTATCCATTTTTTTGACCACGGTTCCGTGAAGGTACCCATCGTCCTGTTTGGTGAAAACCGTTTTGATCAGTCCCTTTTTGGAGGTGTAGTTATAGTTGATCTCCTTCGATTTAAAATTGAGTTCTCCCTGGGTGAAATCGGGTTCATCGATACTATTCCCGGTCGAATCTTTTAATCCGGTAGCATAGACCATGGTTTTGGGGAAGTCGATCTCCACATATCCTGCTTTAAGATTAATATCTTCGTATTTGATGTCGGCTTTCTGATATAGAAAGACTTTCTGACTTTTAATCTCGAACCTGATGGAGTCTATGGCAGAATAATCCACCTTTGATTTCAGTGCGTTTTTTGCGGCAGATGGAGGCGCAACCGAGTCATTCAGCGCCATGCCTGCCGAATCGGGAGCCTGAACCGAAGTGCTGTCGGGAAAGCGCACCGACAAAGTATCCTGAGCCCTGATCAGCAGAGGTTGCATGAGCAACAGGGCCAGGAGTGCCCGGCAGCGGAAAAGCCCCATTAGGAAGTTCGTGAACAAATTGTTTTCTTTACGCTGCGGTTTATCTTTATCTTTGTTCGTCCAATAAACGATGTCCATTATCGTTTATTGCAGGTGAAACCGGGCATCAAAACTACGCAAAATATCGAAATCAGCGGCCAATCCATATGCTAATTAAGATGAAGCCAGGCACTTTCCTCCTTCTTATATCCTGTGTTCTGTTGTGGTGGTTACCGTTGCATTCTCTCCTTGCACAGGAGCAGGGGGCGCTTCGGACCATTGTGATCGATCCCGGCCACGGAGGTCACGACCCGGGTGCTTTGGGAAAAAATGCCAGGGAAAAGAGCATCAACCTGGCAGTGGCATTGAAACTTGGAAACCTGATCCGTAAAGAGATGCCGGGGGTGAAAGTAATATTCACCCGCGACCGTGACCAGTTTATCGAGTTGCACAGAAGGGCTGCCATTGCCAATAAAAACAAAGCGGACCTCTTTATTTCGATCCATTGCAATGCCAATGATAACAGGCAACTCAGGGGCGCGGAGACCTATGTGATGGGTTTGCACCGAACGAATGCGAACCTCAATATTGCGAAACTCGAAAATGCTGCGATCCTCCTGGAGTCGGATTACCGTGAATCTTACGAAGGATTCGATCCCAACAGCGATGAATCCTATATCCTTTTTAATTTGTACCAGAGTGCCAACCTGGAGCGCAGTACACAACTGGCGGCATCGATACAGGAAGAGTTGACAGGAAGGACCGGTTTGAAAGACCGCGGTGTCAGACAGGCAGGATTTCTCGTGCTCTATAAAACCACCATGCCCGGGGTCCTTGTGGAAATCGGATATATCTCCAACGCGGAGGATGAACGTTTTCTGGCATCATCCAAAGGACAGGATCATGTGGCTTCTGCGATTCTCAGGGCAGTGCAGGGCTATGCCACACAGGCCGGAGGAACCGTTGAAGCCGTACCGGAAAAGAACACCGGAAATCAGAACTATGTTCAGGATAAGAAGGACGGATATGAGTTTCGTATTCAGGTGGCGTCATCAGGTAAGAAACTTCCTGCCGATGCTGCGGTTTTCCGTCATTTTAAAAATGTAGGACTTTACCGCCATGGGGGTATGTATAAGTACACAGTTGGCAGTTATCAGGAATTGAACAGAGCAAAAGAGATGTTGGCTGGTGTGAAAAAGAGGGGTTATGCTGATGCTTTTCTGGTTGTTTTCAGGAACAACGAGAGGGTGCCGCAGGAAGAGGCCGACCGGTTGCTGCGTTGATCGCGATTTGTTATTACCTTTGCATAAATCTGTTGTCGTGAAAATCAGTAAAGAGGTCAGGGTCGGGGTCGTTTTCGTGTTGGCCACGGCCATTTTAATCTGGGGTCTGATGTACCTGAAAGGGCTGGAACTGCTGAAGACCAGCCGGACGTTTTTTGCCGTCTATGAACGGGTGAATGGTCTGGTCCCTGCCAATCCGGTCTCCATCAAAGGAGTGAAAGTAGGCCAGGTAAAAAAGGTTTATTTTGATGAAACCAACCCTGCCCGGATCATCGTGGAATTATACATTTTAGGTGATTATCCCGTTGCCGCAAATTCAAGTGCCAGAATATTCAGCTCCAGTTTACTGGGATCACTTGAGGTGGAAATTGTCCCGGGTGATTCCAAAGAGATGGCCGAAGATGGCGATACCCTTTTATCCACGGTCGAAGCTACCCTGGGACAGGAGGTGAACCGTCAGCTGCTTCCACTAAAAAATAAGGCTGAGAACCTGATTGGTTCTATTGACAGCCTGGCCACCATTTTTCAGGAAATCCTGAATAAAAATACCAGGGAAAACCTTGTCGAAGCCATTGAAAACGTGAAACGGACCCTGGTCAACATTGCCCATACCACGCATCACCTCGATACGCTGGTGGGCTCCCAGCGCAACAACCTTTCGAAGATCATCGCCAATGTGGAGTCGATCAGCAGCAACCTGCGGAAAAACAACGACAGGATCAGCAACATCCTGGCCAACTTTTCTGAGCTGAGCGATTCCCTCGCAAAGGCACGGATCCCATACACCATTGCCCAGGTAAACCGTGCAGTGACCGATCTCGATTCTGTCCTCGTCAGGATCAATTCCGGCGAAGGTTCCCTGGGGCAATTGGTCAACAACAAGCAGTTGTACAATGAAGTGGAAAAGGCGGCACGCGATCTGAACCTGCTTCTCGAGGATATCAAAAAGAATCCTTCACGTTACGTGAAAGTCTCGGTTTTTTAATTTCACCATCGAAAAATATCATCTTTATCCTTTGGACGGGCTGCATCATGCCATTTGAAGTTTTTAAGGAAACGCTCGCTTTCCGGAAGATCTTTTTCCGGGTATGTGTGAGCTTCAGGTTTTTCGATAACAGTTATCAAGTCCACTTTATTTTCCGCCAGAAATATCAGCATATCGCTCGATACCACCACATTGATCCCGATCAGGGCCCGGTTCTCTTCGCGGGCATAATAAATAGTCTGCGCATTGCCGATCACCAGGATTTTATAAAGTTCGTTGTTCAGAAATTTTGCCAGGACGTTGCGCCCCTTGATCTGGTTGTAGCGGTTGGTGTCTTCCCTTGATATGATGAAAGCCTCACCGAACATTTTCAAAGAATCGGCCTCTCCATTCCTCATAAGCAGGGTTATCGAATCGGCAGTCAACTGGTTGGAATCAGACCAGAGAACCGGTTCACGGTACATTCTGACCGACGAATCGTTCATGGCCATGTGGAGAGAATCACACATGCCCTGAAGATTTGTCCGGAAGAATTTGACTTTGTTCCAGCCATCCACTTTTTTTATGGTCCTGGTGGTGTCGAAAATGCCGCGGATGGTATCAGCGTGAAGATACAGGGTGTCTTTTTTCTCCGCCAGCATGGCCCTCGCCCTGCCTGTGATGAAGGCATACTCCTTTTTTTGCTGAAGTTCACCGTAATCTCCCGTCAGAATAATACGCTGAACGGTATCGATGATCACGGCATCGCGAAATACCTGTCCCGACTCCTGTTTGCGTTCATAGTACATACTATCGCCCGACAGGTAGGTGTTTTCATGATAGATCTTCGCATGGTCCAGGAAACTTCCTTCATCCAGCCGGGTGTTGTACCAACCCCTTTCGGTATAGATCGAGTCCTTTTTGTCCCTACTCAGGATATGGGAAGGGCCGTAGAAATAGGCGACTTCTGTCACAGTGTTGTATTTCAGCGTGTCGGAGTACATCGTGTAGTCAGGGTTCAGCAGGATCACCTTTTCCCTGAAAAAAAACAGCTTGCGTTCGGTGTAATAATATCCGAATCGGCTGACAAGATTATTCCGGCCATTGACAATCTTGCCCCAGGAGTCGTATTGTGCCACGCTGGTGTTGCGGTCATAGACCAGCGAGTCGGTGGTCAATATGGTTTGATTGTCGATGAGTTTTACATTTTCGTGTGCCCTGGCAATTCTGGTGTTCCCGCTGTACCGGAGGCTGTCGCAGTAAAGGTTGAGTGTGTCACTGAGTTTGACATTGACATTTCCGAAGGCTATCACACGGTTTTCGGTTTCATTGATCCAGGCGCTGTCACAATAAAGAAAGGCGCTGTCATGGTTCATCACCACATTTCCGATCAGCCTTGGCCCGTCGGGATAGATGTCTTTATTGAACTGCCAGACATTGCCTGAATATATGATCTTTGTTTTCCCTCCTTCCTGTCCATAAAGGTTCAGGGACACTATCATAAGACCGAAGAGCAGCATTTTGGCCCCGGAACGGGATAAAGCGGAGGGGTATAGGGGTGTGGACATCCATTTATGAAGTTGACCTTGCAAAGATAAGAAACAGAGAGTTACCAAAAGAAATGAACAATTGATCATAGTTGTAGTCAATTTCTATAATTTTACGCCCTCTATTAACTATCACACCCTGCCATGAAACAACCATTTGATCCCCGCCGCAATTATGCAGAAACACGCCGGATTATCGGCTATGTTGCCCGAAAAGAGGCTACACAGGCCGATTATGACCGGATCGGATTTATGTCGGGACTGGAAGTCCACCAGCAACTAAATACCCGTGAAAAGCTTTTCTGCCATTGTCCGGCCGGGAAGTACCAGCAGGCTGACGAATTCGATGCCGAACTGGTCCGTCACATGCGGCCCACGCTCAGTGAACTGGGAGAATATGACGGTACCGCCCTGATGGAATTCAGGACGCGGAAAAATATCATCTACCGGATAAAAAATGAAACAGCCTGTACCTATGAGGTGGATGATACTCCTCCGTTTCCGCTGAACCGTGAAGCCCTGATGCAGGCTATTGAAATCTCCCTGCTTTCCGATCTGAACATCGTCGGGGAAGTTCATATTACCCGGAAACAATATCTCGACGGATCGATCCCGACCGGATTTCAGCGTACTGCCATCATCGGCATCGAAGGCGAAATTCAACTCCGCCATAAAAAAGTGCGGCTTATCCAGCTCAGCCTCGAAGAAGATTCCTGCCGGGAGGTTTCCGATATTGGTCATACGCGCATTTTCCGAACCGATCGTCTTGGTATGCCACTGATAGAAACCGTGACCTATCCCGATTTTAAAAACCCGCAGGAGGTGCAGGAGGGGGCTGATTATATACGCTTTTTAAACCGCAGTACAGGAAAGGTCCGCACCGGTGTGGGCTCCACCCGGGCCGATGTGAATGTAAGTTGCAAAGGTGGCACCCGGGTTGAGATCAAAGGCGTCGCCCATACAGGATGGATGCCGGAACTTACGCATAACGAAGCATTCCGGCAATGGGCGTTGCTAACGGTACGTGCGGAACTTCTGCGCCGGGTCAAAGATCCTCAGGCATGGGCACTGCGTTACCGGGAGATCAAAGCCCGCGATTTTAAGCTGGAGAATTTTGGCGTTCCCAAAAACCCGGACATTAAGGTATACGTGGTCAACCTGCCGTTCTTTCAGGGTCTGCTTTCGCATTTCACCCAGCCGGGCAAGATGTTTGCCGATGAGTTTTCCGATCGGCTCAAAGTCATCGCCTGTATCGAAAAACCCAATATGCTCCATTCGGAGATGATCGACGATATGCTGGGCGAAAAAGTGTGGCACAGGGTGCGGTCGCTGCTGCCATGCGCAGAGGAGGATGCGCAGCTGATCTTCTGGGGCCCTGAGGATGATATCAAAACAGCGCTGGAGACTATTGAGGAGCGCTGCAGAATGGCGTTCAACGGTGTTCCGAACGAAACCAGAAAATCGTTTCCCGACGGTACTACCATATTTGAACGGGTACTGCCCGGCGCCGATCGAATGTACCCGGATACCGATTCAGCCCCGATCCCGCTGGAAGACAAAGATATTGAGAAGATCGGGCAAGCCCTCCCACCCAGTGTAGCTGAGCGGATTGCCAAGTTGATGGAATGGGGGGTACCCGAAGATGCTTTTACCTATCTGCTCAAGAACAACCTTGTTCCCATTATTGAACACGTTCACGAAAAGTGCGGCGTGCCGGCCAGGTTTATCGCCACACTGCTCGCGCACGACCTGAAACACCTCGAAGGACAATATCCTAAACAGCCTGACTTCCGCTTCAGGCAGGTTGCCGGACTTGTGGAATTCCTGGTACAACAGAAGATTGACCCGGTACTGGCCAAAAGGATGCTTCCTCACCTTTGGCAACATCCAAAAATGGATTATGAATCGATCCTGATCACGGTTAACTTCAAAAAAATTGCCCGCGAAGAGATACTGGCCAAGATACCTTTCCTCGTGAAAAAGTACCGGGAAACCAGGACCAGTCGTGACGACCAGGCCGGCAGGCGCTGGATCATGGGTAACCTGAGCAAACTCGCTACAGGGAACCTTCCCCTCTCCGAACTCAACCAACACATCCAAATCTGACCCTGCACAATCCATTTAACATGAGCGAAGACATTTTTCAAGGCTATAAGGGACGCGCACTCGAAATCCTGCAAAAGTTCAATGCCCGCGTCTGGGCTAAAGTACGGGTAGAATCCACCCGCGGCGAATTCGAAGGGACCATTCTTCCCCGTGCCGAAAATACGGATGACAAACACCTGGTTCTCAAGATATTTACCGGCTACAATATTGGTGTTGACATTGAAGGAATTACCCGGATCAAGGAACTTGGCTATAAAAAAGCGGTGTACAAAATCCCCGAAAAAGAGTTCCCGTACTCCAAGGAAAAACCCAATGTGAAATTACTGGGGACCGGCGGTACCATTGCTTCCCGTCTCGATTACCGTACTGGTGCCGTTATCCCTGCCTTCTCACCGGGCGAATTGTACGGCGCAGTGCCCGAACTTGCCGACATATGCAACCTTACAACCGAAAAACTTTTCGCGGTATTCAGCGAAAACATGGGGCCGGAGCAGTATAAAAAACTGGCTGTTGCCATCGGAAATGAGATTGAAAAGGGAATCGATGGTATCATCATCGGCCACGGTACGGATACACTGCACTATACCTCCGCAGCCCTTACCTTTATGGTGCAGAACTCCCCGGTACCCATTGTCCTGGTTGGATCGCAGCGTTCGTCCGACCGCCCCAGCTCCGATGCCGCACTGAACCTTATGCACGCCGCTACTGCTGCTGCACATGGCGACATTGCCGAGGTCATGGTCTGCATGTTCGGCCCGACCTCTGATGAGTATGGTTTTCTTCATAAAGGGACCCGTGTGAGAAAAATGCAC
>CAYLVY010000124.1:0-11001 GCA_964387205.1 uncultured Draconibacterium sp. | reverse complement strand
GTTTTCTATGATGAATGGAATACAATGCATATAAGCGCATTATCGATACTTTTTAATGTTATGCCAGGGCATTATGTAACAAGTAATCGGAAAATATTCTGATAACAGGAAATGGGAAAAGAAAACTCAGATTCAGTTTATAGAGTATTGACTTCGGTTATTCAACAAGGATAAATCCGGCCCATTTTGCGGGCTCATGAGGGAACAGCAGTTTCATCTCTTTCTGCGCCATCTTGAAAGAGGCCCGGATCGTGTGCCCATCCATCCATGTGCGATAAAACAGGGACATAAAGCGGCTGGTTTCTTTATCCGGAACCTCCCATAAACTCAGGATGAGACAGGTCACGCCGGCCATGGCAAATCCCCTTTGTAAACCTTCCACCCCTTCACTTTCATTGATATCCCCTAATCCTGTATGACAGGCACTCAGTACCACCAACCGGGTATTCCGGAGGTTTAAGTTTGATACCTCCCTCGCTGTCAATATCCCGTCTTCGAGACGGTTGGGGATTGGTAGTCCTTTCAGTGTCAGGTTTGCACCAGCCAGGAGCAACCCTGAACGTTGAAGCGGGTCACCGGCATGCCTGAGGTTAATTTCGCTGTGATTCTGCGGGGGATTGGCGCTGATACCCCTTGAAACTTCATCGCCGCCCGGAAAGTAGAACCCATGGGTTGACAAGTGTATGACAGATGGAGAATTTAGGCCGGAGAGGTTAATAAACGACTCCTCCACCGCTTCCGACCCGGTATACAAGATGGTTGGAATGCCTTTATTCTTCAATGTACTGGCAACCTCTTCGGCTTCGGTTTTTGTCCCGGGCAGGTATCTGAAGCCACGTTGGCTTCCCATTGCAACAGATCGGCTGGGTTCTGCAGGATAATTTTCAGAGACTCCGAATTTATCAGCCTGCCGGGCCAATAAGACAGTATCAGGTTCATATTGAACACCCCCGTACACAACGGCACCTGTAATATCAACTTCAGGGTTCATCCGGGTCAGGGCACGGGTTGAGGTCAGGCGGATCATATTGTACCGGTCTGTCATCAGGGTGGAATCATGGAATGGAAGCGCCGATAATGCAACCCTGTGCAACACTCCGGCAGGCGCAAAACAGATCGTTTTAACATCTGCCAATAATCCGAGGAGAGGCTTCCATGTTAGCTGAAAAAGTGTGGGAAGCGAATCTGCAGGGCCAGAGTATCTGTAAGCGGCATTGATCTCTTTTTGTTTTGAAGGATCGGGTAACTTGCTTATTATCTGTGACTCATCACCAAGAAACACCAAAGCCGGAATGGAATCCTGTTTTCTCAGAACGATTGCATAGCAGGCAATACTGTCGGCTGAGTTTTCCGTTGTACGGTACCGGCAAAACGAGAACTCCACTGCAGCTTCATCAGGCTGAAGCTGGTTTCTGACGTCAGTCCAGTTAATCTGACTGTTGCGTGTCGTCTCCGAAAAAATTTTCGAAGAAAGGCTGAGTTCCTTTTCGATATCATTGGCCATTTTTTCCAGTTTCTTCGGATCTTCTTTCCATCTCGACAATGTATTACTGTTCTGTTTATTGATTTTCCGGCGGAGTGCCAGAAGGTCAAAAAAACGGTCTATCAGGGTGGAGTCATGGCTTTCCATTATTCTTTCCCTGACCTCCATGGCGGATCGAAGAAGAATTGCCTTTCGGCTCAACTCAATGTTGTATGCAAAGTCTCCCGCCCGGATTCCGTTATTTTGCGCGGAGACATTAAATGATTGGTACTCGTTGAGGCTTGAGAGATATCCGGTCAGAAAGCTGTTCAGTTCTGATTCGGATAAAAAACCGGTGTTTGTGGTGATTTCGTGTTGGTAAATGTCGAATGCTTTCCGGTAGAGCGAGTCGGCTTTTGCAAGGTTGCCGTTACGGTTCCAAAGTCTGGCAAGGTCGTTATATCTGGTGATCAGCGCGGGATGATCGTGGCGCAGGTTGGCGATAAAAATCCGGTTCGCCGCCAGCATCAACGATTCAGCTTCAGGGTCGTTGCCCTGATCAGCATAAAGGTTGGCAAGGTTATGAAGGTGGGTAGCATATATCTGGTTGTTTTCCCCATATTTGTTTTTACTGATTTCCATGGCCTGGCGGAGGTATTGAATTGCCAAATCCGTTTTACCGGTTAACCGGTAAAGGTTGCCCAGGTTGTTGAGGTCACGGGCGTAGTATGGATGGTTTTCGCCCCTGAAGCGTTTGTCAAGTTCCATAGCCATGCTGTACAGGGAGTCTGCTTTATGGTATTCGCTGGTGCGTTTGTACAACAGGGCGAGGTTGTTTAGCTGAATGGCGTAATCGGGCGAACGTTCCCCTTGTGTAGCCTTTGAAATCCGAATCACTTTTTTGAATAACTCTTCCGATTCATCGAATCGGTCTGTTTGCTGCCATAATTGTGCAAGACTTCCCGCGACCACGGCATACGTAGGATTCTCTTCGCCGGAATGATTGCTGATATATTGCAGGGATTTCAGATAAAGTGGTTCTGCTTTTTCGTAGAAGCCGCCTGCATAATAACACTGGCCCTGGTTGTTCAGCAGGTTGGCCAGTGCAAAATCCTGGTTCCCGGGCAGCGATTGAATGATCCTGAGCGAAGAATCGAAATAGGACATGGCTTTTTCATAATTATACCTGTTCAGGTACAACAATCCAAGGCTGTTCAGGTCTATGGCGAAACGTTCGCTGAATGGCCCGTAATGTCTGCGCGTGATCCCGGCCGATTTCTTCCATAACTCTTCTGCTTTTTCACTTTCGTTCAAACTGTACATGTATAAACCGGCAAGGCTGTTCAGCGCATTCAGATAGGAAACGGCGGTATAATTTTTGTTTTTTTCATAGACGGCTGTTACCTCTGTCAGGTACTTTTCTGCTTTGTTGTATTGCCCGGTTTTCTCAAGTGCCGTGGCAGCCATGATCAGATTGGGAATGTAATCAGAGGTGTCCCTCTTCCCGTATTGTTTTTCCAGTTCGGGAAGAAGCATTTCAAAAGCAACCGCAGCCGAATCAAACTGCCCGCGGTTAAAATATTCCTTTGCCAGAGAAGGATGCTGCGACAGGGCCGGCAGCCCCAGCGTCATCATCCACAACCCAACAATTGCCCGTTTCATCTGCCCGGATTAACCTGAATGGTCAGTTCCCTGTTTCCGGGTAAAGATAGGGAAAAAACCGAAAAGTTGCTAACCGTGATAAAACTTTTTTCGATTTTTCGGAAATACACACCAGAGGTCAATCATAATAGTGAATGTTGATTAATATGTTACACAATGATAATTTGCATCATCACAGTTAAACCAAAATGTACTTGCAGTAACTTCAATACTGCTAAAGGTGTAGATTACAGGAACATCATCAAATATCAAAGTTATTCCAATACTGCCTGCATAA
Organism: uncultured Draconibacterium sp.; assembly: GCA_964387205.1. Lineage (GTDB taxonomy): Bacteria > Bacteroidota > Bacteroidia > Bacteroidales > FEN-979 > CAIVAT01. The sequence continues at coordinate 7,600 of CAYLVY010000124.1, read as the reverse complement.
TGCCAGGCCGCCACCATTATAGAATAAACTACTGTTTGCAATGATGAAGTGTCCGTTGCTTTTAATGTCGATTGTGCCACCATTAGATACAGGTACAATTTTGCCGGAATCATTGGTGGCCTCAATAATTCTCCAGGAATTAACAACTGTTGCCGCCTCGGGAACAGGGTCAGTAGATTCCTTTTTACAGCTCAGAATGATTCCTGACACAACAATTAGAAGGAAGGTGCTAAACAGAATTCTTGTTTTCATGGGTTTTGAGTTTAAAAATGTAACATATTCTTTTTGGACTGAAAACTTTGCTTTTATTGATTCAATGTCTGTGTAAGTAAATGTCATTCAGTAAGAAAAGTTTTTCTTAGGTCAATTTTTTCCGGCTTTCTTTTCCAGTGAATCAAGCAGGGAACCTACCTCGCCATCTCTGTGGTAACCTCTCCTCCGGAGCTCCTTCAGCATAAGTTCCCCTTTTTTCAGGTCGCCGCTCCGGAGGCTGGCCAGGGCGCCATACCAAACGGAGGCATTATACCGGATGTTTTCCGGTTCGACCTTTGCCAATGATTGCCGGGCGGCCCGAAGCATACGCTCATTGCCACTCATCATTCCTGAAATCAGATAACACAGGCCCGAATAATAGTAAATTTCCTGAAGCGTATCCTTGTCCCCGACAGAATGCTCCGTCAACAATTTTTTCAATAGAAAAGCAGCAGAATCATAGTGCATCATGTCATATTGTTCGGCGGCCAGGACGAACAATTCGCCGGTAGCTGTCATTTCGCCGCCGCGCATGAGGTTTACGGGAAACCCCGGATCAGGCTTGAAAAACCGCAGGAGCAATGCGGCCATGGCCTTCGGGCCCATTCCCTCCGGCAATATTGCAGTGGCTTTATCAACAGGTGTTTCCGTTTTTACGGTTTGCTTGGTGGTTTCACCCGCTTTCGGGCGCGATTCTCCCAGGCTTACCGGTTGGTTCCTGTCATATAAGGCCAGGTACCAAACACTTGCAATTAAAATGGTGAAAGATGCCGCAATCAGCCACAGATTTTTCCGGAACAGGAAAATTCTGTTTTTCCGGATGGGCTGAGTGACTGCAGTCAACGACGGGGGATGATGCCTGAGGAGACCGCCCGCCGGTTGCTTTCCATCCTTCATGTCATGCATGATCTTATGGATGGTCTCCCGGAGTTGCTCCTCTGCTGCCGTCTCTGACGCATCGATTATTCCATTTCCGCTCTGATGAATGTCCCGGGCAGAATCATTCTTCTCCTCCATCAGGCTTAATAACCTCCACTGATGATAGAATTCCCTGTCGATGTTCAGTTGAGAAGCCACAATTCCGGCCTTATGGGGATCCAACTGGTTTCTGATATAGTGCTCAAGTACCAGGTCGGTAGCATATTCAAAAACATCCGGTTCCAACTGGATAGCAGGGTCGAACCATGCCGCGACAAGTTGCCGGTTCAGCTCCTCTGTTTCATCAATATCCAGCAGGTTCTGGCAGTATTTATCAAATTGCTCACTCCATGATTTCATCTCATTCTTCGTTTATCCGGAAAGGAGTTGGTTTGGACAGAGTAGTGAAAATATGACTGTTAATTGCACAGAGTCGCCTGGTTAGTTCTTCTGTGTCGGAAGGGATATTATTGGTTAGATGAATGCCAAAGTTTAACGCCCCGCGCTCTTCCGGTTCCTCATCTGCCAGCTCAACCGCGAGCTCCTGCAAAAGGTTAACGATGGCGTCCGGTGGTTCATCAGAGGCATAATAGAGAAGGTACATCACCGCAAGATGGGGCTCCAGTGTCCGAAGAAGGTGACGGAACGACGACATTTTTTGCCTCAGGGCGGCTTCATCCGGAATACCCTTTAGTGAACTTGCCTTCCCTGCCTGTGCCAGGTACAAAATGTCGAGCAAAATCTGCCTGTATGCGTGAAAGTTAATGCTGTCGGTAAACTCTTCCCGGAAAATATCCATCGGAACATCCTGAAGATGATCGTCCTGCCCATCATTCAGAACCCTGATTTTTTCATTCAAAAACCGAAGTTTGGATTCGCACATTTTATGATAATCATAGGCTTTATCGGTCACACGATGGAGGTTTCCGATATTGGTGCTGTACCAGTGACGGAAGTTCCGGCGCAGGCGGTAACTGTGGATGCGGCCATTGCTGAGTCCGGTTATCCTGCACACTTCCGCATCTTCCAACCCGCAATCGTACTGCAACAAAGAGATCAGGGTCCTCAGTTTCCTGGGCTCATAAAAAATCCGGTATAATCGAAAAAGAACAGCGACAGGCTCCTTGTCTGATTCTGTATCCGGAAGGTTATTGATTTCAGGTATGTTATCTGCAATATCCGTGAATTGACGTTTCCGGATCCTGCACCTGTTCATAAAGAGAAATCTGACGATACCAGTCAGGAAGGTATTCAGGCTACTATGCTGAAAATAGCGTTTGTTGTAAACCTGGTAGCGGTCAGTATGGCCCTGAGGGCTCTCTTTAATGATACCTATTTCATTATGGATTAGTTTTTTCCATAAGATAATCAGGGATTCGCTGAAGATCTCCTCTCTTTCTGATTGACTATGGCACCCGAAGGTAACGAGGGCCCCCATTATTCCCGGTTTAAGTTTGAGAATGGTCCGAAATCCATAACCATTTATCAGGTTAAGTTCAACCCTGCCAACTTCAGCCTTGATTTCAGAAAGTGGTCCTGTTTTCTGAAGAAGAAGAAGGAGACGGTCGATATGCAGCAGCAGGTCGGTTTTTCCCAAAAGGAGTTTTCCGTGGTTCACCCCCAGGGGGGCAATGCCTGCCTTCACCTGACGGCGTAAAATGGTCAAGGTGTCGCTGACTATCATTTCTGAACCGCTTCTCTCTTTCTTCTCCACAATATCTTTATAAATCTCGCTATGGTGAATAATATATACGGTCAATAAGCTGTAAACATGTTCGTTATTGGACAGAATTGCTTCGGACAAACCATCGGCGTTCTGATAAACCTGAAGTAATTCCGTGTATAGCGAATGCATGCAGATGTCGGATCTGAAATTTACTGTAACAAATATAGAACTGTTTCAGAAATTCCGGATGTTACATCTGATAATTGATGTAGGGAAAAGTAAATGTGTAACAGTCGGATGCGAAATCAGAATCTTTTCTTCTCCTCTGCCGCTTTTTTCAGCACCTCATCCTGGATGTTTTTGGGCAGGGGGGTGTATTTAAAAAACTCCATGGAGTAGTTGGCGCGTCCGCTGGTGATGTTGCGCAGTTGGGTGGCGTAGCCGAACATCTCCATGAGCGGGACGAAAGCATTGACTTTCTGCGATCCCTTGCGGTGACGGCGCATCGCCTCGATCTTGCCACGGCGGCGGTTGAGGTTGCCTACCACCTCGCCGATATATTCATCCGGGGTATTGACCTCTACCTTCATCATGGGTTCAAGAAGGATAGGGTCGGCTTTCAGGAAGCCCTGTTTGAAACCGATGCTGGCACAGGTCTGAAAGGCCATGTCGGAACTGTCCACCGGGTGAAAACTGCCATCAAGCAACACCACCTTGACATCGACTACCGGATAGCCTGCCAGCACCCCTCTCTCGAGGGTTTTCTCGATCCCTTTGCGCACGGAGGGTATGTATTCGGCCGGGATATTCCCGCCCCTGATCTTTTCAATAAACTCGAAGCCTGATCCGCCATTGGGTTCGATGCGCATCACGGTGTGGGCATACTGACCCTTTCCACCGGTTTGTTTGACATGTTTGTAATTCGACTCCACCTCGGTGGTGATCGTTTCCCGGAAGGCTACCGCCGGCTCTCCCACCTCGGCATCCACCTTGAATTCATGCTTCAGACGGTCAAGAATGATCTCCAGGTGAAGTTCGCCCATGCCGGCAATGACCGTTTCTTCCGTTTCATCATCAAACCTGACATTGAAGGAAGGATCCTCCATGGCCAGTTTGTGCAGCGCTTCGCCCAGTTTCTGCTGATCGGCCCGCTTTACCGGACTGATCTTCATCTCGATCACGCTGGGCGGAATATGGATCGACTCCAGGAGAAACCGGTGTTCATCACCACAAAGCGTATCACCGGTTTTGGTGATCTTCATCCCGATCAGCGCCACGATGTCGCCCGGGCCTGCTTCGGAGATCTCTTCGCGGTCTTTGGCATGGATCCGGTAGATCCTGCCCACGCGTTCATGTTTTCCTTTGGTGGCGTTATAAACCTGCATGCCGCTTTTCAGGGTCCCGGAGAATATCCTTGTAAAGGTCTGCTGACCGACAAACGGGTCGTGTATCAATTTGAATGCCAGGGCGGAGAAAGGTTCTTTATGGGAAGGATGACAGGTGTGTACCTTCTCGGGATTGATCAGGTCGGTGCCGGTCACTGCGCCGATGTCGATAGGAGAGGGAAGATAGTCCAGCACCGAATCGAGCAGGTTGTGGATCCCCTTGTTTTTATAGGCTGCACCGCAAAAAACAGGGGTTATGAGCAGTTTGAGCGTGGCGTCGCGCAGGGCACGTTTCAGGAGGGCGGCAGGTACTTCCTTATCGTCCATGAAGAGTTCCATGATCTCGTCATTGAATTCCGCGAGTTTCTCCACTGCCCAGCTTCTCGCCTCTTCGGTTTTCTGTTGCAAAATTTCGGGGACGGGTTTCTCAATGACTTCCATTTCATCAAAATAGAGTGCTTTCCTTTGAATGATGTCGATCACTCCTTCAAAACCCTCTTCTGAACCGATGGGGACCTGAAACGGAACAGCATTGGCATCAAGGTATTTGTTCATTTGCTCCACCACGGCGTAGAAGTCGGCGCCGGTGCGGTCCATCTTGTTGATGAAGGCAAACCGGGGCACGCGGTAGCGGTCGGCCTGGTTCCAGACCGTTTCACTTTGTGGTTCCACACCGCCAACGGCACAAAATACGGCGACCATTCCGTCGATCACGCGCAGTGACCGCTCTACCTCCACGGTAAAGTCGACGTGGCCCGGAGTATCGATCAGGTTGATCTGGTGGCCTTTCCAGGAGCATGAAATGGCTGCAGAGGCAATGGTGATCCCTCGTTCCTGTTCCTGTTTCATAAAATCCATGGTGGCCTGACCGTCGTGGACCTCCCCGATCTTCCGGTTGGTGCCGGTAAAAAAGAGGATACGTTCCGAAACGGTGGTCTTTCCCGCATCGATATGTGCGGCAATTCCTATATTTCTGACATGTTGAAGAGGCATGGGCTGAATTTTGGGGTGCAAAAGTACGACTTTAAGTCGTTCAACCTGCCTATTTTTTCATGGTATCGGTCCGGAAAGGAGATGCGGGCAGCCCTTCCCGGTTGTAGAGGGTGGCATCGGGATTCGACTCCCATGCGTATCTTACTGCCACGGGTTCAGGTACATTGGGTGAACTGACCACCACTTCGTTATTCTTGATTATGGCATCCGCCCAATGGAATACATTATCGGCGCCTGCGATGGCAAAACTTTTCAGCGGCTTGTTGTCTTTACCGACAAGACCTGAACCAATGGAAGTAAACCTGATCCGGATAGCGTTCCCTTCAATGTACATGGAATCGTAGACAGGTCCGGAGTAAACCAGGTTTTTTCCGTAGGCAATTTTCTGTGCGGCCAGAAACAGGCGTTGCCCTACGGGGATTTTCTGTTTCGGATGGATGTCGTTCGCTTCCCCCAGGTCGATGGCAACGGCCATTCCGGTGTTTGGCTGGCTGAGGGTCATCAGTTGAGCTTCCCGGAGTTCGGCCCACACATCTTCTGATGGCTGTTCTTTTCGCGGATAGTAATTGGCGAGCTGGACGTAAAGGAACGGGAAATATCCCTGTTGCCAGCGGATCCGCCAGTCGTGGATCATCATCGGGAACAGGCTCCGGTATGCCTTCGCGTTGGAAGCATTCTGTTCCCCCTGGTACCAGATCACCCCACGTATTCCGTAAGGCATCAGGGGCGCTATCATGCCGTTGAAAAGGACGTTTATCCTGCTGTTGTAATCCTGACGCTGGGGAACAGGGGGCTCAAGGCCGGCATGGTAATGCCATTTGCCAGTCAGGGCGATGGTCTTTTTCCCGTCGCGGGAAACCAGCAAGGGTTCAACCCCCTGCTGTCCTATGGCGCCATAACCCCAGTAAACGGTCATCCGTATTGCCAGGACATTATCGGGGCGGTTGAACTGTTCACCCCGGATGGTATAGATCCTGCTTTTGGTAATTTCATCTTCTTCAAAGAAAACCGGATTGCCATTCAGGTAGATATCATAGTTCCGGCAGACTACGGGGAACCGGATGATGAAATCGGTTTTTTCATACTCCGCAGGCAGAAAAAACTTCTTTCTTAACCAGACAAACCCCCAGTAGTTGGTAAGATCCATATTGGGCATGTTCATCGGATAGGTGCATGTTTTCCAGGCCGTATCGGGATAATCCTTCAGGTGCACCCTGGCCCTGATGCCTTCGTTGGCCACATTTGCAATGGAGTCGCGAAGGTATTCGTTGCGGATACTTTCCCTGACCAGCCGGTTCCAGTTGTTGGTGTCGGTATCTGTTCGTTCTACCATCCTGGTATATTGAGGATGGGATTTTAACATATCGGCGCTCATCCATGATTCAATTTTTGTGGCGCCCCAGTATGAGCATATGACCCCGACCGCCACATTGGTATTTTTCCACAATTCCCGGGCAAAGGCATATCCGACCGCAGAAAAGTCACGCACCTGCGCCGGGGTGCACTGGCGCCATGAACCTTTGGTCAGGTTTTTACGGGGAATGGAAAAGGGCTCTTTGGGGACGACAAAATACCGGATGTCGGGATAGTTGGCTTCATTAATCTCTTTTTGCGTATCAGGGCCGATACCATTGCCCAGTGTCCACTCCATGTTCGACTGACCTGAAGCCACCCATACTTCGCCAATCATAACGTCATGAATATGAGCTTCTCCGTCGCCCAACACATGCAGCACATAAGGGCCGCCCGCATTCATCGATGGCAGTCTGACCATCCATTCCCCTTCCTGATCGGCAATGGTGGTAGCCGTAAACCCGGCCAATACAACCTGAACGGTAGAGAGGGGACGTGCGGTTCCCCATACCGGGATCTGCATGTGTTGCTGGAGGACCATATGGTCGCTGAAAAGAGAGGAGAGACGCAGGCTTCCCACACCCTGGCCGAAAGATGCGGTTACAAGAAAAATAAGCCAGGGCAGGAGAAATCGTTTCATAGAGGATTTTCATACAAAAGTACGAATTGTATGGAAATCCAAAACAATACATCAACCATGTTTTTCAGATCCCGGAAGCCACTATCAGAAACGTTTCACGTAACCGTGGCAATAGGGAAGGCTTCCTTTGTGGTCGTAATAATCCTGGTGATAATCTTCCGCTTTCCAGAAGACTGCCGCGGGTTTCAGTTCAGTAACCACTTTGAATCCTTTGGATTTCAGTTCGGTGATGAGTTTTTCGGCGACCTTTTTTTGTTCATCCGAACGATAAAAAACGGCGGAACGGTACTGCTCGCCAACATCGGGGCCCTGGTGGTTCCACTGGGTCGGGTCATGCGTCTCGAAAAACATCCTGGCTACTGTTTCATAAGTGGTCTTCGAAGGATCAAAAAC
>CAYLVY010000123.1:2420-11228 GCA_964387205.1 uncultured Draconibacterium sp. | reverse complement strand
AAGCGCTGGGATATGGATTACCGATCAGATGATAACCGTAGAAGTTATTGCCGGTTCCAGGGGTGGGATTGCTGTTGGTCAATCCCGGCATCAGCAGATCTCCGTTGTTCAGCATTCCGTTAAAAACAGCGTCGCCGAATGAGGGTGTTGCGGCCACTGAATATCCCCTGCCTGTCTCCATGGGCAATGTTACAGGCAATGCCAGTGTATCCCAGGTTCCTCCGGCGGAATTTTCAGTCCATTGGTTCATCAGACATCCCATGAACGTGCCGATGGTTGAACCGTTAACCGGCGAGGAGACATAATGCCAGATGGTACCGGCATTGGCGCTTCCGCTTCCGGGGTAATTTCCGGTCACGTATCTTTTTACGGTAGCGGCAAAACTACCGGCAGGGTTTTTATCGACGAATGAACCTCCGGAGTTGATGACAAATGCACCGCTCACCGCAAGAGTTTTTCCGGCATTCAGTGTAAGCTGACCGGCGGAATTGACCGTAAGGTCGTGGCACCTGGCCGAATTGGCAGCCGGGTTGATCGTTACCTCATTACCGGTGATAATAACATTATAGGCATAGTTCGGGGTTTTGGTGCCGCCGCCCGAATTTTCCTGCCAGGTTGCTGCTGTATTCCAGTCCCCGCCACCGGCAACAGAGGTGAGCGTACCATAGGCGCCTGCGGCTGATCCGGAATTGAAAGTACTCTGAAGATTGATAGTGCCGTATGGATTGGCCTTGATATAGGTAAACTCAGGGCCAGTATTGGAGGTCGAAGCAGAAATATTGGTGAAAGTAAGATTGGTGGAGCCTCCGTTGAATACAAATGTAAATGTAAATAATGCCTGATTGGAATATGTAAAGCCCGGTGCGCCAGCGAATGAGGCGACACTAGCTTTCAAAAACATCTGGCCCGGCATGGATACGTGTGTGTAATTATTTACAGCATTTGCAATTCCGGGCCCGGGAAATGTATTTGTAAAAGTAACATAAGTCAGAACATCCCGGTCATAGGAAATTAAAAACTGCATATTTCCGACCTCGGTTCCGGTCAGTTTCAATGGTACCTGGATGGTAGATCCGGGGACCAACCCGGTTGCATTATATTCCAATGTTGCCACAGGAGCCTGAGCGCTCACGAAGGAGAATACCAGGAACCCGAACAGGATTAGTGTGGTTTTCAAACAATATCTGTTAAAATTTTTCATGATCATATCAGTTTTTCTTTGGATTATTCAATCATTTACGGAGTTGGGTTAGTACCTAAAACATTGCCCGAGTTCAGTCCCATAATATTAACATCCGGAAGGTCCGCGCAACTGCAGGTAACGGTTATATCTTCATAGATCCAGTCAGGCGCTGTATAATCAGGAAGTATCTCCCCCATTGTACGCTGGAAAACGTCGACCACATCATCAAGGTCAATATAACCGTTCTCATTGACGTCGCCGGCTTTCAGACGCAAAGCATTTTCATATGGGAATGGGGTTCCCATGGTATTATCAAACAGGGCAACCACATCATCAAGGTCAACATAATGGATATAGCCTGCAGCGGGTTCCACGGTCAACTTATAGTTACCGTTTGGTGCCCGGAATTCAAAATAGCCGGTTGCATTGGTAGTAAAGGTGCCTACCAGGTCATCAGTCATGGTTAGCAGTTTGACCATATGACCGACCAGGGGAATTCTGGGCTGTGGATCGCTGTTATATTTCAGGTTTCCGCTGATCAGAAAACGGACATTTACTCCGCCGTTGATCCAATTGGTAGGAATGATGGCTGCTGCCACGGTGGCGATCTGGCAACCATCGGTGAAATTCACCTCAGCAGCGCAGTTGGAACCGGCGCCACTGATATAATTGAACTGAAGGGTCACAAATGGAGGGCCATTAAGGTTGGAAGGAACAGTGCTGGTCCATACAACGCTGATAACATTTCCGTTAACTTTAATATTGGCCCCATAAGGATTGGTCGCTCCGGTGTATGTCAACTTGGCATTATCATAATTGATAAACATAGTGACAGCGCCGATATCAGCAGGCATATCGGTGAATGTTACCGGAACAGCAACGGGGTTGCCCGAGGCAGCGCTGACATAACCAATGGTGACATTATTGCCGGGAACCACTCCGGGAGCAATGGATCCATTGGAGTAGCCAACCCCGATGGGGGCTCCGTTGGAGAACTGGCATCCGCTTCCAAATGAAATATTGGCCACGCCAACACCTACATAAACGAACCGGAGCATCATAAACTGGCCATTAATGCTGGGAGAAGGCGTCAGAGGGTTGGCATTTGTGACAGAGATCTGATTCCCGTTGACATTGGTAATAACAGGCTGAATGGCATTAAAGACCCCGATGAAGGATAACCGTGGATTATCGAAAAGGATATTCAGGTTAAAATTCGTGGTATTGGCAGGCATGGTGGTGAAAGTGACGGGAACATCCACGGTTTGTCCCTGAACAACACCACTCACCGTCCCGATGGCAGCGTAAGAGGTTACCACCAGAGGCGGGGTTACCAATCCCGAAAAGTATGTAACGGGGATATTGGTCACCGGGGCAGTGGTTTCAATGACACAACCAGGTCTGAATGAAACGTTGGCATTGGAGGCATTGATATACTCAAAATTCAGGTTGAACATGCTTCCCGGATAGTTGATATCCTTTCCTGCCGGGTTTGACCAGGTGATGGTAATGATTCCACCGGAAACATTAGCGTTCATGCCGGAAGCCAGGTTACCTGTCCCGGTAACACTAATGAAGGTCAGTTTGGCCGGATCGAAGGAGATTTTTTGTGTAATAGCACCCACGGTGGTTGGGAAACCGGTGTATTTCAGGGGCAGGGAGACAGGCCCGAGGGCAGCGTTGTACAAGGTATCAATGTGGGCTTTAGCTGCATTCCCCATAAAGGGGGACACTGAACCGTTGTTAAATGACCCGGTCAGCGGTACCGGTATTCCACCCACAATTTTGCTGACTTCGCAGTTGGCGGGAAGGAACTCGACCGGACTGGTGAGCCCATGGTATTTAAAGTTCAATGTCAGCAATGTACCATTAGGAAATGTATAGGGTGTTGGGTTTGTCCAGATCAGGGTAACCGTGTTACCACTAATAAAACCAACCATCAGATTAGAGGTTGGAAATCCGGTAACATTCTGAAATGTAAGCACCTGCGGATCAATTTGGATATAAAACTGAATTGATCCGATGCTGTTGAATCCGGTTACGTTAAGGTTTACTTTGACCGTATCATTCGGACTTGCGGTTCGGTGGGCGAGGGAGGCTGTATATTGGCTATACGATACCGACCACATGATCATCAGAAGAAATGTGAGTAGGGTGTATTTTTTCATGATCATAAATTTATTTACTAGTCAGATAATATGTGTGTTATAAGAATAAAATTATTGCCCGTTCCTGAATATTTTGCAGGTTCCGGACTGATTCTGATCCTTTCCTGTAAAATGATACCTGAACAGGTACAAACCAATTGGCAAATATACAACATTAAAACTGAAATCATGCCGTCCCTTGCAGCAAATATTTTCCTTAACAGAAAGTGCTTTTTGACCTTTTGAAGAGATTAACTCAAATTCAAGCGACCCGGTGCCCGGAAGCTCAAGGCTGCCATTTATGGTATTGCCGGGAGGGTTCGGAAAAATGCAAAAAGCCTTATCCACCGGCATTGTCTCAGTTACGGAATAAATCGGATCAACGAGAAGCAAAGCCGGTTCGCTGAAAACAACGCACTGTCCGCGGGAAACCCTGCAACGATACCGGGAATTATTTTTTTCGGCAGAAACAGAAATCAACCTGATCTCCTCAGTTGCGGTGCCGTTTGTCACATTATCATCCGAAAGGTCAGACCATTGAGTACCATTGTCGATGCTAACCTGCCATTTATAGGCGGTAATATCAAGGCCATTTACCCGGAATGAGGCATCAGCACCTGGTGCAATTTTAACGGGTTCAGGTTGAAGGAGGATGGTCGGTGTCGATTGATAGACATAACCCGGAACATACTCTAATCCAATGATTTGAGGCGGAATAGCCGCATCGGCAATTTCACAGCTGTCAATCGCAAAACTGAGATGGGCAGTTTCCTTAAGTGTCCTGAAGCGCAGGTCAAGCAATACATTATCCTGAAAACTTACCCCGGTTACCTTGCTCCAAACGATGCTGATCACATCCGGGTTGGTAAGCTGATTGAAATGCAATCCGCTCAGCTCTTCACTGATATTGGTTATTTCCACAAATTCAAGGTCGGTGGAAGAATAATAGATATACAGGGTGATAGCTCCGATATTATTAAGATTATAACCATGCAACGGTACATTCACCTCTGAATTGATGCATATTCCGGTTGGATCGAGCTTAAGTCTGGGGTTTTGGCCTGTCAGGGTATTAGTGAACAGAAAAGGGATGATCCAAAAGTGGATGAGAATTCTTTTGCAGCAACGTATCATAGCTTTTATTCCGGTTCAGGATCGTATTAAACAAAAAAAAGGAGGCTTTCGCCTCCTTTTTTCAAGGCTTATTTTACTATAAACTTGAGAACCTTGGTGGTCGTTTTGCCATCAGCAAGATATTTCATTGTGGCAAACCATACTCCCGAACTCAGGCCTGAGGAGGATGCAGAAATAGAAGCAGAATGTGCTCCGGCCGCAAAGTATGAATCCACAAGGGTGGTGATTTTTGCGCCAAGCATATTGGCAACTTCAATGGTTACATACCCGTCCTGAGGCAGATTAAATGTCACCAATCCGTTGGAAACTATCGGATTAGGTGTTACCGCAAACACAGCATCGTTAAGCTTACCGGCAATACGGGCCATTTTCAGTTTAACCTCACCCAGGTTTTCAGCCATCGGATCAGCAAATTCGCTGCCGGAAACTACTTCAAAAACAGTTTTAGGTGCATCAACTGCCTGTTTCAACACCATCCCGAAATTGAGCAGGATATCCTCATCATTATAAGAATAGCCATCGGGATCAGACCATGCAATCCGGACCAGGCCATCCTGGATTGAATACTGCAATCCTGACATCGGTGAATTCACCGAAATTAATTCAACAAAGGAAGGATCGTATTTCAGGAACAGGGTCATCGCTCCGAAAGTGGCACGCTGACCTACCTTCACCTGGTAGGTGAATTTTGTATTGATTTTCTCAAGTTGGATGGCATTGTCAATGACAAGGAAAGCAGGTGCTGATTTGGCCATTACGACAGGGTTGAACGATCCGTTGACATCCCCTGCCGACAGACCCTGGAAGTTGTAAACTGACACCGGGGAAGAAAACCCGTTCAGAATCTGGTTATCAAACATCCAATCGCCTGCGGGGAAAGAGGAAATCTCCCCGATGATCCTTTTCTTTATTAACAATGCAGCGGGAGCGTTTACCGAGGAACCGCCCGTCACGTTGGCCCCACTGTAACGAATACCGCTGAGGGTAGGATAGAATAATCCTGCAGTGTTCAGTTCCACAATAAGTGCATCGGTGGCGCTGATGGCCGGAACACCTGGCCAGGGTGCAGGGTTATTGACCTGAAGGGTATAGAAGTCCTGAGGAACATTCGTGAATTGATAGTAACCATTCAATCCGCCATGGGTTATGGTCGTAAACGGAGTTCCAACGACATTGCCGGTAGAACTGATAAGAGAGACCTCTACTCCGTTCATACCGGGTGCAGTGGTATTGTTATAAGTAATATACCCTTCGATGTTGGTTGCCACCGGACCGGAAAGAATAGTAACAGCTTTCTCGTATGTCATGTAACAACCGGAGGATGTGTGATATTGAATGCCAACGGATCCTGAACCGGCTGCACCCCAGGTTACACTTATCGAAGAGGTCTCCAGTCCGGAATTAATATTAATGGTACCGCCATTGACTGTCCATATATAATTCATCATTCCGGTCTCCGTAGTATAGGTTTCTGTGGAATTGGCCAGTGGATTGGCGGCGCCGGTAATGGTGGGCACCGGTTGAGACAGATTGATTCCGCCATCGATCCAGTTCCCTGGTACAATTGCGGCCGTTGCGGTGGCTAACTCACACAATGCCAATGTATGGTGGTCATTACAGAATAACAGTGAAGTACCGCATCCACTGCCACCTCCACCGTTGTAGCGGAAACGCAGTTTCAGGAATGCTCCGTTGAGGGATACTCCTGCAGGGTCAGACCAGGCAATGTTGATTTGTGAACCTGCGCTGTTAACCGTTGCATTGTAAAGATTTTCAGTAACGCCAATGAAAGATAGTTTCTGATTGTCATAATCAATAAACATCGTCGCAGCGCCCATAGGGTTCGCAGCGGCGCCATCGATGGTCAATGGAACATCCACGATTTCAAAGAGGGAAGCATTCACCTCTCCGATCATAACGGTTGGGTGAAGTGGATAAAATCCCGGAATGACTGTTCCGCCAGAAAGGTCATACTGAACATTGACCGGCAGCATAAATAAGTCATCCGTAATTACCGATTCACCGGTAAACATCACTAAACCTTCTCCCACACCCTGGTATTTCAATTTTAACTTAATAAATTCGGTTGTGTTAATGGGAGCAGGAGCCACACTGGTATAAGTGACGGTGAGTATGTTCCCGTTAGCGCTGACCATGACGTTGCCGGCAGCCAGGGGATCAACCGCGGTAAAACCTGTATAGGCCAGTACAGGGCTATTGTAGGTCATTACAAGTGTAAACGCCGATACAGGTTCTGCGATGGTAAGTCCGAGGGGCATATCGACAACAATTCCCGGAACTGCACCGGTTACATCGCCAAGGGTAACTAGGTTGGTTGTCGGTGATTGCGATACGATTCCACCGTCAAAACATACAGGTAAAGTTCCCGGAATCGGTGCTCCTCCGGTGAAAACGGAGCCGGGGGCAAAATCGATTTCAGAATCCCCCGAAAAGCGTTTCTCAAATCCCAGGGTTAATGAGTTGACGATGCTGGTGTTAATATCAACACCCGCAGGGCTTCCTGAAGGAGCGGTCCATGTCAGGGCGAGCAGGCCATCCTGAGTCAGGTTGCCGATCGTTCCGGCCAGTGTTCCTCCGGTTTGAACGCCCACATAATTCAGCTGATCGGGGTTGAATTCAATATACAAAGTAAAGGAGCCGGCTAAAGGCAGGTTTGTCAGGTTAACGGGGACCGGAGCCAAACCACCAACTGGCGCGGTAAAGTCACCAATGATGGCAGAGGCGCTGCCAGGGAGGCAGGGTTCTGGGCCTACTGAGCCGTTGATGAATCCCATAGCGACGGGTGTGGGGCCTGAGGACACTTCGCAACCCGGCAGGAACTGAAGGTCACTGCTTCCCCCTTTGTAAAAGAAGTCCAGGTTACAGACAAAACCTGCAGGAGTAAATGCGGTGGTTGAGACCCAGGTTATATTAATCTGGTCACCGGTAACAGTAGCAAGCATGCCTGGAAGTGTTTGTCCGCTTAATGAAATAAAGTCAAGAACATCCGGATCAAAACCAATTTGCAGTGTGAGTGAATTAATATTGTTAACATTGTCAACACTCAATGCAACACCAGTAGTTGAATGGGGAGATGCCAATTTATTCTCCAATGATGCCATCTGACCTAAGGATACTGTGACAGAACACAATATCAAAAATACAATCAGCGTAATTTTTTTGTTCATAGGTGCATTTTTTAGGTGATTTAATAATTTAACATGATTTATCTATTATTTTTTCCATATTTTGAACAGCAAGTCTCCGGTCCCACTTACACAAGTATTTCTGATTCGGGCAACATACAGACCGGGTTTAAGGTCAGTTGTACTCAGTTGAATATGTTGAAGACCTTCCCCTGCGGGAGGTAGTTGAATGCTCATTTCCGGTTTCCCCAAAATATCCAGGATCTCCAGAGAGGATTTTCCTGAACAGGGAGGATAAAAAGTTAGGGTAGCCAAATCCTGACAAGGGTTAGGCATTACCAAACAAGTATTCTTTGAAAAAGGTTTCGATGAAACAGAGGTTAGTGGTATGACGGTGAGTTTTGCAGTGGTACTGTAAGTCTGGCACTGATCATTCACTAACATGCACTGATATAGGAATCCGCTATAATTTATTGCAGGATTCAAAATGAACAAGGTGGATGTAGTGGTTCCATAATATGAACCGTTATCATCCAATACAATCCAGGTGGTTCCATTGTCCTGGCTTTCACGCCAGTAGTAATTTATGACATTACCTGCCAGAATACTGAAAACAGCAGTAGTACCGACAGTGGTAGTAACATTTTCAGGATTAGCCAAAATAAAAGGTTGGGCAGAGGCAACATGGCCATCGGTGTAGTTAACACTGATCACAACCCCACCGGTATCAGAAATTTCGCATCCCGCGTTAAACCAGATGTTACCGTTTTGGCCATTGGTTACAAACTTTATGTCGAACAACTTTGTGTTTGAAAAAGTGACCGGCAGCGTGTTGCTCCAGGCAAATGCCAGTTGCATGGGATTTGACATGAGGTTGGTACTCATTCCTATCAACTGGGGTTCAATATTTTCTACAGATACGAAGGTAAGATTCAAAGAATCAAAACCCACGTAAAGGGTAAGGGCACCTACATCACTGAGATTAGCTGCAGTTACCGGAATAATCACTTCCTGCGCTGCACAGACCTTCAGTGTATCAATGCTGACGGTCTGTGCAGTGATTACGTTAAAATGAAACGCAAAAAGACTTATGATAATCAGTTGCTTCACTTTGTAACGTTCAGGAAATGTGATTTTCAATTTTCATTTAACATAAGGAAGGGGCAACTTCATGTTGCCCCTTCCAGGGTTTTCTACC
>CAYLVY010000123.1:0-2410 GCA_964387205.1 uncultured Draconibacterium sp. | reverse complement strand
TCAGATTCACCGGCAACTTCAATTCTGTACAGGTAAACACCTGCAGTCAGGTTGAGGTCAGCAGCGTTGATCGTTACGGCATGGGTACCGGCCGACTGGATATCGTCAACCAGCGTTCTGATGGTTTTACCATAGAGATCGGTAACAACCAGTTTCACGCTACCGGTTTCCGGCATAGTGTAAACGATCTTGGTATCTACGTTGAACGGGTTCGGGTAATTGAACAAGGTGAACTCGTTCGAACCGTTCGGAGTAATTACCTTCGACATCTTCAGTTCGAAGTTATCATACCTGGCGCCGATTCCGTTGGCGAACTCACTGCCGGTCTTCAGGGAGAAGAGCTGGGTTGGTTCTGCCAGCGGAGCCTTAGCTTTCACTGTCATGGTGAAGAGTTGGTCACCGGCCTGGACAGACATCGGTTTGGTGTCGGCCCATGCAATGGCAACCTCGCCATTTTCGATAACATACTTCATCTCATCATTTTGTGAAATGATGTCAACGATTTCGAACATGGAAGCATCGTAACCCATGTAGAGCGTCATGGCGCCCAGCTGAGCCTTGATGTTGCTGTTGATGCTGTAAGTGAAGGTTTCATCCACAGGTACAGTCTGGGTCATATCGTCCACCACGGAAAGGAAGGAGAGTTCCTTCAGGCCAGTGGGGATATAAGAACCATTCACATCTCCGTAGCAGAGACCGTTGAAGTCAGCAATCAAAGCACCTGCTGCAGGAACTGTGACGGTCGGATCATCGAACTTCCAGTCACCAGCCGGGTAAGAGGAGATCGAGCCAACAGTGCGCAGTTTCACATAGAGGGCGTCGAGAGCAGTAACGGAGTTGGAACCGTTAACGTCAGCAACCACCCTGTTCAGGCCAGTGAGATAGGTGCCAGGGATGGCTCCGGCCTCGAGCTGGATCAGAAGAGCGTCAGTGGCATTGTTACCGCCCCAGGTTCCGTTGTAGGAAGCCTCGAGTTTGTAATCGCCGGCAGGTACGTTCATGAAGGCAAAGTATCCCGGTTCTCCGGTATAAGGCGGATTCATGTTCGGTCCGGTGACGGTGGTAGCTACTACGTTATTGGTAGCAACATTCCTGAGTTTGATAGTGACACCATTCAGCGCAGTATTGTAAGCGTTCTTGTAGGTAACGGTACCTGACAGGTTCACGCCCGCAACATTGGGCAGGATAGTGATCGGCATGGTTACGCATCCGGTGCATCCGGGTACGCCGGCATTCTGGGTAGATTCGCAAACAGTTACCTCACCACAGCCGCACGGAGGATAATCACCCCAAATAACGGTGATGCAGGGAGTTCCCTGTCCTTCATGAACAACACCGCCGATAACATTCCAGGTGAAGAGATGATCAGGATTACCATTGACCACGCAATAGGTTACAGTGTCGTTGGCAATTACCGAGATCGGTCCTGAAATAACAGGTGCCGGAGTCGGAACAATGGTAACAAACAACTCCTTGGTAAGGGTACAGTTGTTCGGACCCTGGGTTACGGTCAGATACACTTTACCTTCTTCACAGCAGGACCACAATACAACGATGGACGGAGTATTCTGTCCGGAGAGGATCTGGCCACCTTCGACAACCCACTCATAGGATACCGGTGCAGACCAGGTACCAGTCAGATCGCTTGCAGAATAAACGGCAGTTGCGTTGGTTGTGCTGGTGCTGCAACATACTTCAGCAGGCCCTTCGATTTCAAATGACCACCATGGGGCATCTTCGACTTCGAAGCTCTGAACTGCAGTACAGTTGTTGGCATCAGTTACGGTGAGGTCGTAGTACCCTGCGCACAAACCACTGATATCGGCAGTAGTAGCGCCATTGCTCCAGAGGTAGCTGTAGGGCTCGGTACCACCGGTTACCACAACATTAATAATGGAACCGTCGCATCCGAGGTAACAGGTCGGGATAGTAATGTTGGCTATCGGATCGATAACAAGGAGTGCCGGTTCAAGGATAGTCTGGAATGCGCGTGCATCGCAGCTATGGAAATCGGTAACCGTCAGGCTGTAGAGACCCGGGGCAAGACCTGTCAGGTCAGGGCTGGTGGAGGTAAATCCACTCGGGCCTTCCCAGTAGTAGGTATACGGAGGAGTACCGCCTTCGGTGCTGATCGTGGTAATGGTACCGTCATTAGCGCCAAAGCAGGTTACATCGTTGGCATCGCCGATCCAGGAAACTTCGCCCGGTTCGTTAACGGTCCAGGTTCCGGTTACGGTGCAAAGGTTGAAGTCGGTTACGGTTACGGTGTAATCTCCTGCCAGTAAACCGGTCAGGTTCTGGGTGGTTTCGCCATTGCTCCATGCAAAAGTATAGGGCGGTGTTCCGCCGGCCGGAGTGATGGTGATGGTTCCGTCTTCACTCTTGTTACAGAGGGCATCGGTTACCACAC
>CAYLVY010000122.1:7880-11248 GCA_964387205.1 uncultured Draconibacterium sp. | reverse complement strand
TTGGTGGTAGATTTCACATCCAGCATCGCCGACGGGTCCGGCGCACTGTTGTCATTGTTAATGCCCACCTGGGCAAAAGAGGAAATGGCCAGAAAAGAAATGGCAAATACTAATAAGTAAAACTTTTTCATGGGAATAAGATTTTTATGCCCAAATATAAAAAGATTTAATGAAAAAGTAATACTCTGAAAAAATTGTTAATCCGTTAACGACGGACCATCCCTAACAACATTAAATACTTGTTAAGCCAATTATTGTATAAGAAAACACCACCCCAAAATCATTATCGAAAACCGGCCCCATCAATTCATAACTTACCGAATTGATGTCAAAACCAGGAATGGCCTTCACGGCCTGCGGCTGACAGGATAAGTAGTCGGCCAGCAATGAATTCTGGGATTGGGTCAATATGGCTTTGCAATACAACTGGCCGGTTAGCTTGCTTACCTGCCCAAATCTCATGCCCGCCGGAGACCCTGATCTTTTTCAACCCTTTCCACTGAAGGTATTCCCGGAATAATTTGAGCGAAATATTTTTAAGGTTCTTTGTCACTAACAGGAAGCCAGGGGTAGATCAAAAGCTTGATCGAATTTGCGGAATGGGTGAGAATTAAAAATACGGCTGAAATTGTCATTTGATTCCAGAAGGTGACTCATGGGAGGCGGCGACATTGGTTTGTTCTTTCCTTTATTAACTAACCAGCCCATGTTTTTCAGTTCGCTTTCCAGGGTGTTTTTATGGGTGGTATATTGGAAGAACTCGCCCAGCGAAATGGTGAAAGAATTCATTGCTTCGGTCTCTGTAATGCCGTAGCCGCAGACATCCAATGCCGGACAATACACAATTTGCGTTCCGTCTTCTTCGAATTGAATGAGTGAAAGATTCACTTTAATACGACTTTTCCCGGAAACCCACTGTCCGCTGATCGCTTTTACCTTTTCTGTCATGCTGTGTTTATCTCCGAATAGTTGTAAACTGATACTGTGAAAGAATGCTTAAGCAAAGTTGCACAAAAGTTTCTTTAACCATTCTCAACAATCCTGATCTCTTCCTCGGTCAAGCCGTATAATTCGTAAACCAGGTAGTCGATCTCCTCCTCAAACAGTGTTGTAACTGACATTGGATCTTGCTTTTTAAGGGTAATAATTTGATCAACACGTTCGATGATCGGATTTGACACCTTTTTACTGATTTCCGGAACCGGTATTTGCCCAAAGTACTTCCAAATAAGCTGATAGCCGTTTTGAATGGCTGTGCAATATTTTGAAATCAGCCACCAGCCCATCTTTGAATTCAACATAGCCAGTAAAGTTCTATTGTCTGAGGGGATTATCCACATTGAATTGTTACAAAAAGATCTACCCTTATCAAATATAAAGCATGGTTTAACCTGAAATACCTGGTACATAATTTTGGGAAGCAGAAATTTATGATAATAATCACAGGCCCTTAACTCCCACCAAAAGTCTCCCTGGTCCTGACGCTGGATTGCTTTCTCCTTGAATGGTAACAAATGCGAAGCAATGGCAGGGTATTTTGTTGTAAACCATATCCATGCCTCTTTTTCTTCCATATTCCCATATCTTGGCGGTGGTTCATTGACCCGAAAAGGACTTGTCTCCGGTAAATTTCGCTTGATGGTAAATCCTTTGGGAATCATGATCAACCAGTTTGTTGGTTCAATAGTTAACCAGGGTTTGAGGTTTCTACCCAATAAAAATGGCATGATCAATTCGGCTGATCTTTTATCTTCCTGAATTAGCCGGGCTTTTATTTCATTGTCAATGATGAATGCCTCTGAAAGTCCGGTAAGAATTCCCCTGTAGGCAAAACCACCCGTATATTCTGATAATGTTGGGTATATTGATGAAAGTCGGGCTGTTAGTTGCTGGTCACGACCTGATCCGATTACCCAGGTCACATCCGTTAAACCCTGACAGGATATCTCGGATGCCATAGATTTAACATATTCAGGGAAACCATGATCAAATTGGAGTGTTTTAATCAATGAAGAAGTAAATGACTTCGCCGGTTCATGCTTTTTTACACTTAAAATGCAAGGATAAGTGGTGGCTTCATCAAAAACCTGCAGATCGCCGAAATCGATGATCGATAAAAGTCGAAGTTTTAGCAGATATTTCCGTAAAGGGCTCCCATAGCCAGCTTGCATCCATTTGTTTGGAAGGATGTAACAAAAATTCCCCCGATGTCGCAGAATTTCAAACCCCTTTTCCACAAAAAACACGTACAGGTCAGCCGTTCCGGAATAGGTAGAATAGCTATTCCTTAAATATAATTTTTGCTCCTTAATCTCCTCCTGCCGGATATACGGCGGATTCCCAATCACCACGTCAAACCCCACAAAGTCCCCTTCATCATTCAGCACTTCCGGGAATTCAAACCGCCACTCAAAGGCATTTTCGTAAATTTTATTGTTTTTGATCTCAGAGAGTTCGCTTTCAAGTTTCTGGATTCTTGCTGTCAGGTCAGTCACCTTCTTATTCCAGGCATCCTTCTCTTTCTTCGATTGGTCGAAAAGGCTCGTCTGCTGGGTCAGATTGAACAGTTCTGCGTTGAGTTTCCGAAGCTGAACCAGCCGCTTGTCATTGGCCACCACCTCGGTTTCAAAATCGGTTTTGATGGTTTCGATCAGACGCTCCATTTCCCGTTTTTCCTCTTTTCCTGAGGCATTCCGGTACGACATCACAGCAGCCCGGTAACTGTCGATGCTCCATTTACTGCTTTTAAGCGCCTGCCGGATATCAGCATCCAGTGCATAACGAGAGATCAGCGAATTTCCACATTTGATATTGATATCGATATTGGGGAGCGTTTCCAGTTCAGACAAAGCGCTTTCAGCCTTATAATAGGCACTCTTTAGCAATTCAATCCATAACCTGAGCCGGCAAATTTTAACTGAATTCGGGTTGATATCCACACCGAACAAGCAGTTTTCAATGATTGTCTGCTTTTCATGGAAGATCGCCTCCTGGATGCGCTGGCTCTCCCGGTTGAAAGGGTTGTACTCGAAGAATTTGCCATCTTCGTCGGTGATGATCAACTCGTCGTTTACCACCTCGACATGGTACTCCTTGAGCCTCTTTCCATCCCGGTCGGTCAAGATTTTCAGGTCGCTTTTGATGGCAATGATCTCGTTCAGGGCTGAGACTAAGAAATGGCCTGAACCTACCGCCGGGTCACAAATTTTCAGGGTGTTGATAACCTGATTTGCCTCCCGAAGATCCTCAATTTTATTATACAATCCGGTGAAGTCATCACAGTTCCACCCCTTCAGATCATTGAATTTTTGCACAACTGCCCGGCGGATGGTCTCCCGGCACATGTACATGGTGATGAACCCGGGGGT
>CAYLVY010000122.1:0-7780 GCA_964387205.1 uncultured Draconibacterium sp. | reverse complement strand
TATCCTGCAGATTGCTGATGAAAATGGTCTGATGTTCCAGTTCTGTCGGTTCGAAAAGAGAGGAGTTCAGGTAGGGTACTTTTCCAAAAAGCCTGATCATGTCCGGATCACGCTCGGTGGTTTTGCGGGCCAGCACCCGGAAAAAGAGGTTATCTAAGTCGTCGAAGCCCGATATTCTTGAAGTATTCAAAAAACCGTATTCCGGACTACCCTTGTGATAGCGAATCAACTGCGCTTCCAACATCTTCAGGAACAGAATCCGGTTCAGCCAGGTGATGACCAGTTCGAGGGAGACATTAAACAACCTTTCTTCATGGGTGTCGCCAAATTGGGAAGGTTTTTGCAACCTGGATATTTTATCCCTTGCTTCCAGTTGCATGATCGCATTTTCGAGGAGAGAACCGGGGTTCCGTGCCTCGGCGGGTTTCCGGCCGATCAGTTTTTTACTGCCGGATTTCGTTTCGGTGAGACCGATGATGTGGAGCTGTTCAGCATAAAATGATTTGTCGAGGGAATTACTGTCGTTTGAAAACGGCAGCTTCAACAGATGTTCCGGGGAGAGTACTTTGAACAGCGAGATCAGCTTTGTATCGTCTGCCTTGTCCTCATTGCGTAACGGGGCATCAAACTGGCGGATGTCGAACCATGTCCATTCGATTTCAGCAGAAAGACCGGAAATGAAAGGTTCGGCAATGGCATTGTAAAAAAAGTCGGTGGTGGTTCCCGCCAGTCTTCCCTCTTCAAAATCGGTAAACTGTTTTACCAGCGATTTATTCTGTGCAAAGATTTTCTCAAAAACGGTGGCATCAAAGATGAACCATTCATAGATATTGGTGGCGATCAGATGTTTGATCTCCAAATTTCCTACGGTAATCCGCTCCCGAAGGTAATAGAGTACCAGTTCATGAAACGCTTTGGCATTCAGGTTCTCCCTCTGTACCATTTCAGCTTTATTCCCGGGCTTCTTGACTTCGATCAGCACTCCGGGAAGGCTTTTGGAATCTGCCCCGGTATGGATGACCAGGTCGTTCCGGCCTTTTGTGTTCAGGTAGAAACCGGGAGCATACCAGGTATTCTTCAGAAAATCGCACAGATCGTTCTTATTATGCTCCTCGGACTCTTTCTCGTCAAGTCCGTCCAGCAATCCCAGCAGGTTTTTCTTGAAAAGCTCGATCTCCCGACGCGAAGGTTTTACCTTCAGAAAGGCTTTGTTCAGGGATTTGCGGGGAGGAAGAATGTTCAGGTGCATTATTTATCTGCGGATTGAAAAATTAATTATTGAAAGTTGAATAGATTGACATAATGGCCGCATGTATGAAACGTTGGGGATTTCGGGCTTCGTGCCTATCCACCGACACAAACGCCGATGCGGGGCAGAATGCTTGATTTCTTCACGAACTCCGCTTCCGATAAGCATTGATAAAATTTTAGCGGGTCATTCATTACCGTTTGGTTCGTCAGTTTCTGTTTCTTCGGAATGATCAGGAAGAAATCCCGGTGATACTTTTTTATCTGATTTCAATCCTAATTCTTTCAACTGAATGGCCTGATTGATCAGATTTCCCCTGCCATCCTTTAATTGGCCCAGGGCATCACTATACTTCTTCTGGCTCGTTTCGATACTTTTCCCGATTTCTTCAAATGTCTTCGTAAAACCTACAAATTTGTCGTAAAGCTTTTCGCCCCTTGCCACAATCGCCATTGCATTCTTGTTTTGCCATTCCCTTCTCCAGAGATCCGAAAACAATTTCAGACATGCAATCAAGGTAGTTGGGCTGACCAATAAAATCCTTTTCGAATAAGCGTAAGTCCATAAGTCGGTGTCACCCTGGATAGCCAATAAATATGCAGGCTCCACCGGAACAAACATCATGGTAAAGTCCAATGATGACTGATCCAGGTCGTCATATTTCTTTTCACTTAAATCATCAATATGCTTCCTGGTAGCCTTAATGTGTTCTGCCATAAACCTTTTCTGGTCGTCAGGATTTTCGCTGCTGGTAAACTGATCATAAGCTATGAGTGAAACTTTTGAGTCCACCATGATAATTCGTTCATCCGGCAGAATGACCCTGACATCCGGTCTGACATTACTTCCATCTTCCGTTTTTAAATTTTGCTGAATAAAATACTCCCTGTCCCTGGTCAGTCCGGATGCTTCAAGGATCCTTTCCAATATCAGTTCGCCCCAGCTTCCTCTCTTTTGTGATTTGCCTTTTAATGCCGTCGCCAGGTTATTCGCTTCGGCGCTCACTTTATTGGTTTGCTCAATTAATCCCTTAATTCTCTCCTCCAGAGTCGTCCGTTGCTTGGTGTCCTCGGTATGCGTGGTTTCGACTTTTTCCTTGAATTTATTGATATCCTCCTTCAGGGGATTCAGCAAAGCTTCAAGGTTAACCTTATTGGTTTCCGTAAATTTTAAAGACTTCTCCTCGAGCAGTTTGTTGGCAATTTTCTCAAATTGCAAATGGGCAGTTTTCTGAAGTTCTTCGATCTCAGTTTTTTGCGTAGCCAATTTCTCGGTTAGAGCCTTGTTGTTCGCTGTTAATGTACTGATCTCAGCGGTGAGTCCCGTGATATTTTTGGTGAAATCGTCGATCTGTTTGGTTTGCCGGTTGTTGGTGTCATTTTGATTTACCAGGTTATCGGCCATCGATTTGTTGTTGGCCGTCAGCCCGGCAATGGTTTGTTTAAGATTATTGATTTCATGCTGCTGACTCCTGGTGTTTTCATGTTCAGAACTAAGGTCAGCGGTCAGTTCCCTGATCCGGATTTCGTTTGTCCTGAGTTGTGTTTCCAAAGTCGCCGATTGGGTTTGAAATCTCGCGGATTCCTCCTCCTTTGAATTTAGTTTTACGGCCAGTGTCTCATTCGATTCCTGAAGCGTCCTGTTTCTCTCTTCATTGATCCGAAGACTGGTTAGCGTATCATGGTATATTGATGACAGTTCCAGGTAGTCAGCTTTCGGGACTGATTTTGTTTTGTTTAACAGATAAAAAATGATGAAGGCAATAATTACGCCGATGATGAGACCTGCTCCCAAGCTGATCAGTTCCATATTCCGTTGTTCTTTTACAGATGGTTATCACTCCGAATTAAAATGTCATCACAATGGTACATTAGTCCTTACTGTGATTCCTGGTTACCGGCATTCCGGTTTACGAAAATCAAAAGTACTGAAAAAGAAATTTCCCAACACCATCCATAAACCTGCATCCTGAATATTCCTGTACGCCGGATGGAAATTATCATTCCGGAGGAGACCGGAGATTACCGGAAGTCTTCCTTTGCTCAAAACAGTGGTATCTCAGACGAATACTTCCTTGGCAGGCAGTTGTCAACTGGCAGGTACGACAATGGATGTAACCGTGTGTGGCAACTATGCCTATTTGGCTGCTCCATCCAATCCCATGTATGCCGGATATTACAGAACAGCGTGATGGTCATGGGGTATTGCCCGGAAAGATCAGTACACCTTCGTTTCGGCATGTGATGCTGGCATGCACACGCTCGATTCCGGAGATCCGGCCAACATTAACGGGATCGATTTCGATAGTACCCAATACGGGTTCATCACCACAAACGGCGACTTGCTCTGTTCAATTAACCAATACGTTATAAGTATCCGGGTCATCTCCGAACCGCTTAATCCCGTTTTAACAGGTTCTGTAACAATACCTTCTGATCCACGCACAATCCAGCCTCCCCCACCGAAACAGGTTACTATTACACAGGAGGATATGTAGCTGATTTAGCGGTCGAAGGAAATTTTGCCTATGTTTCTCAATCATCCCAGGGATTATTGGTGCTTGATGTATCTGAATCGTCCAACCCGGTGTTGGTTGGTGGTTATAATACGCCCGGGCAATCGGTAACAGTAATCTGGGGTGGCAACGGAGCGCGTACTATCAGTGTTAATTATACCACGACCTATGGTTTTTCAGCGGTTCATCCGGGCACGCTGAAAGTATATGTCAAACCTGTCCCGCCAACGCCTGAAGTATCCTTATCCGGGAGCCTTCCCGATAGCAGTTTGCCGGACAGAAATCAATGGTATTTCAATGAGAATGCAATTCCCGGTGCGAACGGACAAACCTTCACGGCCATCCGGAGCGGAAATTGTTATACCATCATCAACTTGCAGGGTTGTTACTCTGACTCTTCGAACCATGTGCAAGTTATATTGGCCGGAAAAGAAGAGATTTCAGGGGCGAGTTTATACCCACGCTCTATTCGCTCACCGGTGAAAAAATTGCTGAGAGTTACCATGGAGATGTCATTGGGGATAATGTGGTTGGGTTTGATTTCAGACCATTGCGGAAAGGAATATACTTCGTCAGGATTGTCACGAAACATGGCAGGTTTACCAGGAAATTACTGGTTGAATGAAACCAGGAGCGTTGAGCCAGGAAGATATCACTACCAGGAAATAAACCTGCTGAACAGGGTACACCGGAAATAACGGCAGCCCGGATGATAACGCACGATTATCATGTTGTTGCTTTCGAAAACTTTTCACCAATAAGGTTTGAAACAGGATTTCTTTTTCCTAATATTGCTGAATTGATAACAGGTTGTTTAAAATCATTGTGTCACACCTTAAGATTAGTATATGAAGACTTTAGGTTTAAATATGGCAACATGGCTATTAGTGTTGATAATGGTTTATTTTGGGTTTTCAGCCGTCTTTACGTCGAATGTCGCGAACTCCGGTCAAAGCAGTCCGAATGAGATTACACGTGATACGTTGATGGCTGTAAGTCTGTCAAAAAAGGCGGACCATTTTTCCAAGTCGGGACGGCTCGACAGCGCCATTATTCTTTACTCCAATGTGGCATCGATATATCAAAAACACCATCTGGAGTCGGAATATGCCTCGACACTTCTTTATATTTCAGATCAATTTTCCCTGGCGGGACAAGGGGGCGAAGCGCTGAAATATGCGCGTGAAGCTTTTACCGTGGCCGAAAAACTAAACAATGTGAAGATCAAAGCACGAGCCTTCAGTAGCCTGGGATCTATCGCGGCCAATTCCGGAAAACCCGATTCCGCCCTGTATCTCTTCCGCCAGGCAGTGGACATCGGGATCCCTGAATTTGGCGAAAAAACCTATTTCATTTCAGATTGCTACGGAAACATCGGAATTTGCTATCTGCAAAAGCAGGATCTGCTGAAATCCCTGTCTTATCTAAACCGGGCTGTCGATCTGTGTCCTGTCGGAACTGGTATTCCTGAAGATAACCTCCAATTTTTCCACTATTATCTCGGCATGATCTATCAGCAATTGTCCAATCAGGAAGAAGCGCTCCGATATTACAAAATGTTTTACGATTACTACTACCCGAAATATGGTGACGGTCATCCCCTAATGGCCGGAATTTATAATAACCTGGCTGAAATTTATAAGTCGACCGGCAAACTGGACGACGCCCGTATTTACATGCAACGGGCCCGCCTGCTGCTGGAAGCAACCCGTGGCCGAAATGACCCCCTCTGGATTAACGCAACCAATAATATGGCCGGCATATATGCTGAAACCGGACAATTCCGTGAGGCATTGACACTTTTGTTTATAGTGAAGGGTTTCTATTATCGCGGGGAAAATCCCCCGTACGAATATGCCGTTGCTTTAAACAGTCTGGGACATATTTACCAGAAAATGCAAAAATACGACTCCGCGGAGTATTACTTTCGGCAGGGGCTGAAGGTTACCGGAACCGACCCGGAAAGACAGGAGCTGGCCTGTAATATATATTCGAGTATGGGAACCATTTATGCTCAACAAAGTCAATACCACAAAGCTATTGATATTATGAACCTGGCTCTTCGTCAATTCGGGACCTCAGGAAACATCGGCAGGGTCATCCATGCAAGGCTCTATTACAATCTTGGTTATATGTACACCGATATCGGACAAACGGAGCACGCGATTTCCTGTCTGCAGAGATCGATGATCTATAATGTCCGGGATTTCAGTGATACTAACCGATACGCCAATCCCGTTCTGAGCGGCATATCGGATATGGGGCTACTGATCAGAACCTTGACCGCAAAGGCTACAGCCTGGAGAAAAAGTTACTATTCCGGTGGCGATCCGGAGAGCATGAAAGCTGCGTTCGAAAGCGCTTATCTTGCTGTACAGGCCATCGACTCGCTTAAATCGGAAAGGTCTTCATCCGTGCCGGAATTACAACAATTTGAAGGTTTACCTTATTCAACCGGAATTGAAACTGCTGTTTTGCTATATCACATCACCGGAGACAAGTCATACCTTGATAAAACCTTCGAAATTTCTGAAAAAAGCAAATATTACACGCTGTATCAATCACTTAATGAATTAAATGCCAGAAATATAGGAGGAATACCCGACTCATTGCAGGACAAGGAAAGATTGGTCCGGATGCAACTCGGCAATGTAACAAAAGCCCTGGAGCAGGAAAACATGAAGCCCGGACCGGATGCGGAAAAAGTAAAATTACTGGCGCAGAAGCAATTCCTGATGAAAGTCCGGTCGGACAGCCTTGTCAGGTTTTTTGAGCACCATTATCCTTCCTACTACAGGCTTAAGTACGACAGGAAAGTAGCCACCGCTGAACAGGTCATGCAAAGCCTGAAACCTGGTCAGGCATTGGTTGAATATGCAACAGGCTTAGACCGTATTGTCATTTTTGTCATCACCCCCTTAACATCCACCATGGTATCGGTTACGGATAAAATGATATCGGAACAGGCAGATGATCTGCGTTCGATAATCAGGCGCCGGGATATCTCCGATCAAGGCAGGGCAGACTATTGCAAAACTGCCGGACAATTGTACGATTTATTGCTGGCACCGGTCGAACCCCTGATCAAAGGCAGGCGACTGACCATCATCCCGGATGGAAAACTGGGTACTATTCCATTCGAAGCGCTCCTCAATACCCGCGACACATCCGGATCTAAAAACTGGGCAACACTTCCGTATATTACCCGGGAATATTCAATCGGATATGGTTATTCCGCCACTTTATACCTCAGCTCTCTTCAGATGAAGGATAACAGGGCACCGAAAAAAGAGATCATTGCTTTTGCTCCCACATTTGGCAATAATCAACATCTGCTTGCCGAATTGCAGGAAAGGGGAACGGAGTTTACCGAGCTCGCCGGTGCCAGAGATGAAGTGGTCCATATTGCAAAGGAGTATGGAGGAAAAGTATTTCTCGACACTGCCGCCACCCTTCAAAACTTCCTTGCCTTCGCCCCGGAACATAACATTCTGCACATCTCCACACACGGGATTTTGAACGACGAAAATCCGCTCGAATCAAAACTTGTTTTTTATCGGAAAAGCGATTCTGCCTATGCAGATCTTTACCTTCACCATCTGTTTACCATGAAATTCAGCGCCAATCTGGTCGTGTTGAGCGCCTGCAATACCGGATACGGAAGGCTGGCCGACGGAGAGGGAATCATCAGCCTTTCCGGCGCTTTTCTGTATACAGGGGTCTCCTCCCTGATTTCAACCCTCTGGAGTGTGAATGATCGTTCCACAGCCTCTGTTATCAGGTCATTCTATCACTATCTTTATGAAAGAAAGATTAAACCGGAAGCACTTCGACTGGCACGGCTGGATTACCTTGACAAAGCCGACAACCTGATGGCGCATCCCTATTACTGGGCTGGATTCATCTCCATCGGAAATGATCAGCCTTTGCCCGGGAGCCGGTTCTTAAGGGTGGCTATCCTTGCAGGTGGGATAATCCTGATTCTTCTCATCGCCGGGGGTGTGATCCGTATCCTG
>CAYLVY010000121.1:0-11287 GCA_964387205.1 uncultured Draconibacterium sp. | reverse complement strand
GGTCATTTTCTGCGGCCCAGTCAGAATTCTCATTGATGGGCGTTATCCATGCTGAGGAAGGAGTTCTTTGCGAACCGGTATGCATAAACCCCTGTTTTCGGTTGAACTGCCAGTACCACCCGGCAGAAGCTTCTGAAACATCGTTTACGGCTGAGGCCTGCTGACTGGCCCCCAGGTTTCGCGCTATCCAGCATTTCTCAGGATCCCCTGACACTCCGGACACTAACTCATAAGTAACGGTTTTACCTGCCGGAGAAACCTCCCCGGGTATATGTTGCCTGGTAATGGTATTTTCGACCGAAAAAAACACCGGATCGGAGATTGCAGGATTTCCGTTTACACAGTTCAGGTCAGAAGTTACCTGACAGGTAACCTGATCACCATTAAATGGAATATAGGTATAAACATTACTGTTGGCTCCATTGATGCCGGTCCCGTTTTTCTTCCATTGAAAGAACGGAAAAGCACCTCCGTTCAGCGGAAATGCAGTGAGGGTAACCGATTGCCCCTGACAAACCTGGGTCCTGTCGGCAATAACCGAAACCCCAACCGTTTGATAAGCATTTACATACACCATCAATTTTAACGGAAGGCTACGATAACAATCATTCAATGCGGAAACCGCCACCCAGCCGGAAACGGATCCAAACGAGACAGTTATTGCGGGTGTCCCCTGTCCTGAAGTAATTAATGCGCCCTCCGGAACAATCCATTGATAACCTGTTGCCCCCGGTACAGGCTGTACGGAGTAAAAATGGTTATCGGACTGGATGCAAACCTCTTCCGGACCATCAATAGCACCCCCGATGGCCAATCCTCCCTGATTGCCTGCGGGAATCCATTGGACACCATCAAAGAATTGGATATCATGACAATCCGGATTATAGATCATCAATCCAGGTGCCGGGTCAGCAATGGAATCGCGCTGCCCGGTATTCAATCGCGGAGGCATGAATCCTTTCGTAATGGATCTGACCTCCAGAAATGCCGAGGAATGAGGCACTCCTCCTTCTGCGTTTATTATGAGCTGAGCCTTAAGTCCTGTCAACAGCCCTGCCAGTATGATTGAAAGCAATATTCTCTTTTTCATAATTTCTCCTCCCGGAATTTCCGCTGGTCAGTTTTTCACACACCGGAGGGTAAAAGCACCAGCCTTGTTATTCCAGTCCATGCCTACCATCCCGCTATCCATATAAAAACCTCGGCCTGTGGTATTGTTGTCCTGGGTCGAACTCCAGTAAAGCCCCATCGATCCTCGGTTAGTCAGAGCCCCGGTGCTGTTATGCAAATACCCGGCAGCATGAATTTTCAGGACTGAATTCCATGGTGCGTTCCAGTTGTACCAAGGTCCACCGCTGATAACATTGCTCCACTCTGTCAGGGTCGGAATCCGCCAGAGGCTGCCTAATTCAATGGTACAGGGATCATTGGCCGCCACCCAGGCAGAGTTCTGGTTGATGCTGGTGACCCAGGCAGTGTTCGGGGTTCGGGTAGTCCCGTCATGCTTGAACCCTTGTTTTCTGTTGAATTGCCAATACCAGCCTGCCGCCGATTCCGTTGATGTACTCACTGCCGATGCCTGCGAACTGGCCCCAAGGTTCCTGGTTATCCAGCACTTACTGGTTTCACCGGGCACATTGGAGATCAATCCGTAGGTAACCGTCTTGCTGACAGGGGCTACTGCACCTGCCACATGGCTTTTAGAAACAGACGACTGAACCGTAAGGTCTATAGCATTGGAGGTGACCTGATCAGGTAATGCACAGGGAAGACTGGATGTTAATTGACAATGTATAACATCCCCATTAGCAGGCACATAAGTATAAGTTGAGTTGGTAGCACCCGAGATAACCACAGCGTTTTTTGTCCACTGAAACATGGGATTATCACCACCGTTTACAGGGGTGGCGGTAAAAGTAACCGGTGTGCCATTGCAAATATTGGTAGCCGTTGCGCTGATGGCAATCGCAGGGTTATAACTCGGATTTACCGTCATGGTTATGGGGTTTGACATCAATTCAATATA
The DNA here is from genome assembly GCA_964387205.1 of uncultured Draconibacterium sp. Taxonomy (GTDB): domain Bacteria; phylum Bacteroidota; class Bacteroidia; order Bacteroidales; family FEN-979; genus CAIVAT01. The sequence goes on along the minus strand of CAYLVY010000121.1, from coordinate 9,261 downwards.
CCCCAGGCATGATTCATAGGTGGTCAGTTGACAGGTCACTACATCATTATTCTGTGGAATATAGGAAAAGGTATCACCATATCCGATCCCTTGTGAAACACCATTGACATACCATTCCAGAAAGATCAGATCACCCGTTATCGCATATGAGCTTACAAAATCCACATATTCAGTTGAACAGGAAGGGTTGGCAGATGCGGAAATTGCAATGGAGGGATAGGGAGGCACCGGAAGCAGGTTGACATCCACACAGGTGGCTGCGCTTCGATCGCAGTTATTTAAAGCAGAAACGCAGACCGTGCCGTTCTGACTGCCAAAAAGCACCTCAATGGTTGTTGTACCCTGCCCGATTAAAATGGTGGCATCAGGAGGAACACTCCACAAATAGCCGGTCGCACCAGGCACATCAGAAATGGAAAACTGAGAAGGATATTGCAGGCAGTGCTGACCTGTTTCGTAAATAACGGGAGGCGAGGGTAAAAGGGCCGTACTCCCCATAACCGTCCAGTTGACTCCGTTAAACACCTGAATAGTACTACAATCTGTATTAAAAATCAATAATCCTGCCGCCGGGGAGACGATCGCATCGCGCTGAGCGCTGGATAACCGCGGTGGAAGAAAACCCCGGTTCACCGATTTCACTTCCAGCATGGCGGACTGGTGAGGTGCGGTGCCGTCGGGAGAGACACTCACCTGTGAGAAGCCCCGGATTAATACTATTGAGAAAACCAATATCATTAGAACTTTCATAACATTATTAATTTAGAAAATTATAAAAAGCTAACGCTTCACTATCCGGATCATCCTGACGGTTTCACCGGAAACTATACGAATGAAGTAGAGCCCCGAAGGGTACCCTTGCAACGACAAGGAATGGTCAGGTCGATCTTCCCACTTATCCCGCAAAAGCATGGCTCCATGAATATTATATACTTCCAGGAATTTCCTGGTTTGGGTACCCGGGTTGATTTCGGTGATACTGAATTTTCCGCTGGTCGGATTCGGATAGACACGGAATATTCCCTCATCCGATGCGGAAAGAGACTGATCCGTAAGATAAGTGGATTTAATAGCATCATCCGACATTAGTTCTGCAACAGGGAGCGACATCACAGGCCAGTCCGGAGCAAAAAGGCTGTTGATACTACAGTATTGACCATTCACAGCAATTCGCGCTGTAAGGTTACTCCCGCTGAGTGCTTTCACACCGGGTAAAAAGGAGATTTTTTGACCTGCAATAAAGGAGGCGGAAGCACCGGAAGCAAGCAGATAACCTTTATTATTTCCTGCAAGGGTGATCGTTCCGGAAGCATTGTAACACACATCGGGAGAACCACTGCCCCGTGATCCGCTGACATTCAAATTCATTGGCAATATCGCGGAACCCGAATCAGGCGCTGAAACTGAAACAGGGACGATCCTGGTTTTACCCTGAAATTCGACCGTCAGGGTATCAATGCCCTCAGCCATTCCGAAAATTGTATTATCTCCCGAAAGCACAGCATTCCCGGTACTCAGCTTTAGGGATACTGCCGGATTTCCCGAAAGATTTCTGACAATGCTGTCCTGATAATGCCCTGAGACCATTGCCATGGTTTGATCAAAGACAGCAAAAGTGATAGTATCCGGATCCACCGTGATACTGTCAAGCACGGCATCAGGTTGTACCAGAATGAAAGTACTGTCAAGCGCAATATTTTCACCAACACCGAAACCCATAACGGTAATGGAAACTTTTCCGATCGCTTCGGCCGGGACTTCGTATGTAAAACTGCAGGAGGTGGTATCGTAATAAGCGGTATGCATCGGAAGAAGGTTGTTTCCTGCTGCGACCAGCAGGGAGGAGACCTCATTGTTGCCGGTAATGCTGATCGATAAAGTATCCAAAGGATTCACGACCGTACCTGCGGCAGGAGATGTAATCGTAACCTGCGGGTTCCCCTGAACTGACGGTGGTAAAGCAGGAGATGCCGGGGGGAAATACAATATTTGATCCGGATCATAACCATCCCACTCAAAAACCAGCGTATTCATCCTGGAGATGTTCAGCAACTCCCTGACCCGATCCATCACGTCCTCATTGGCGGTGGAACTATGCCACTGATCGGTGAAGTAACTCCTCCTCCCTCCGGTCAGTCCTCCTATCTGACTATTGGTTGGTACAATATAATCATTGGCAAAGCCGTCATAAATATTATTAGTCAGGTAGTATTGACCAAAAGTACGGGCAATAGTCTGTGCCACAAATCCTTCCCATTTTCTTGTGACCAACATCTTCAATGCAGCCACAATCGGAAATCCTATGGTTTCCGATGTAAAAATTGTATGGGCCGGAGCGGTATTGCGGTTAAGGTTTTCACCCGGATTACCGTTGAGTAAAATATCTATGGCATCGCTGTTTACCATGAGGTCAGCCACGGCTCCGTTCCCGGTGTTTTTCCCCATAGTACCAAGCGCCTTTCTCAGGCTGGCCGGGACAACACCCGGCGACAGCAGAAAATTGGCAATCTGAGAACCGGAGTGTGGAGTATTCAGGGTGATCAGTTTATTGATATCGTGATTATAGAGCGGATGCTGGAGATAAAGCCGCGATAAGACACCGCCCATGCTGTGTGCTACGATATCCACTTTCCCTGATGAAATTCCACGTTCCCAAAAGTCTTGGTGCAACCTGACTTTTAACTCATTAATAATCTGGTTAACATTGGAGGCAAAAGGAACATCATTGGGATAATTTACAAGGGTAATATCGCTGTACATATACATATCCTGTTGCAACAGATACAATTTCAATAACCGGAACGCCTCCTCCCCTGATGACCATAATCCGTGGATCATCAGCACCGACGGTCGCACCAGTTCAACCGGAAAAGTCTCCACCACTTCACCCTCCAGTGTATTGTAAACTTCAATATGGATGATTCCAAGGGCCGGATCAACCATAAGGGAGGGCTCAAGATATGCCGGATGCTGGTAAATGGCCACACAACTATCACCGGTCGATGGCTGTTGGATGAACAATCCATATATTTCCGTCTCCGTTTCCTGCGGGTCTTCCACAACCCGGAAAACACAATTGGCCAAACCGGGACGGTCGTACCTGAAGAGGGTTGACTGGGTTCCATCGCAGGCGATTTTAATTCCACTAAGTCCCCACATAATATCGCGCCGGGTGATTTGAGGGGTCACCAATCCGCTATATTTAAACTTTCGATGTACAACGGTCAATTCGGAGTTGGGCTCCAGACGGGCAATACCGGCAGAGGTGGTGAGGTACACAGGATACCGGGCATAGGTAATATTCACTCTTCCAATGGCAATACCGGTGATGTTATTCGACGGAAGACCATGGCTCTGGTCGATAAGGGTATAACCGGCGGAATCATCCAGCGGGCCCATGTCTTTGTATATCAGTAACCCGGCCGTAGTTCCAATGTAAATCCATCCGAAATTGTCCTCGGTAATGGACTGAACATTGACCGCCGCTCCTGCCGGGAAAGGGATATTATTTTCATTCAGCATGGTCCATATGCCGTTTTGAAAAACAGCCACGCCTCCGGAAGAAAGCCCCACCCAAACGCGGTTGCGCACATCGAAATGGATGGCCCTGGCAGCTACTCCGCCAACCTGACTGCTGAATGGAATCGGTGAATTGGAGGCTGTTATACTGTCAATAAACACCCCGTCGGCCGTATACCTGGCGATATAGGATCGCTTACAAACGCCGGAACAGCTCCTGTCGACCCCAACCCACATCTCCTGTGTACCCTTACCGATGCATAGAACACGGCGGTCGGCGGCATAGCTGCCGGTTGGCAATCCGGCGTAGATTGCCGAGCCATTCGAGGCGCCTGTGATAAATTTCCCGATCCCTCCTCCTGTGGTGGTTGAACCGGTCAGGTGCGGCCCATGGGCCGACCATGCAATGTTGTTTTCATCCACCACAATCCCGTTGGCAAATCGGGTTGGCGCTCCCAAAACGGAGCCATAATAGGTATGACTATAAGCAGTGTCGGCGATCCGGTTTATCCCCCCGTTTGTCGCCGTTGAACCTGAACTTCCGCTTTGGGCTACCCAAATGGCACTGTCAATAGGCGAACGGTACAACCCCCGGATATTATGGTTCATCAGTATGGTGGCTTTGTACCACGTCGTACCATTAAACCTGTAAAGGCCCTGATTGGTGGAGCCTACCCAGATATCGTTGTTTTTACCCGCTGTGGCCGCTTTAAAAATATTAGTGGTGAACACCGGCGTATTAGCCATGTTAAACACCGTTACCTGATAACTTTGGGCATGGCCCGGATTTGTCCGGCAAAGAGCCAGTGCACATATTATGGTCAGTAGAATTGCTCTCATAAATTTTTTTCGCAAATTTAATCAGTCTAAATAAATTTTAAATACCCACTTTTGGTGATTTTACCGACCGGGCCCGAATGAATAATTTAACAATATCGTAACTCAACTGTCGGAATGAAACCGTATATTTGTGCTGATGCCCACTCACCACAACGAAACATTGAAAGATCAGTTCAGACAGTTACAGGATATTGCTGAACTGCTTCCTGCCGGTTTGATGATAATCAAAATGACGGCAGACCAGCTTCTGATTGAATTTTGTTCAGGCATTCAACCGGTTGTCATTACCCGGCAGCCTGCATTTCATGATGTGCACCGGCCAAATAACGACCTCTTCCACTATATTCCTCTCTCCGATCGTGAATCATTTCTGGAACGGATCAAGGAGAAAGCCAAAATAAAAGACCCGTTGAAATGCTTTTCTTTATTTCAGCAACTTCGTACGATGGATGAAAATGACCTTAGATGGCATCTTTTCTCCTTCAAATTCCTCACTAAAGAAAAAGGCGGAGATGAAATCATGCTGTCGGCAGTCATTACACCAATCAGCGCTGAGGATAAAACCATGAAAAAAGTTCTGGGAATTCTGGAGGAGAATAAACTCATTAAAAAGCATTTCCCGTCTTATATAACATTGACACACCGGGAACGGCAGGTACTTAACCTTCTGGCCGACGGGAAAAGCGCCAAATCGATTGCCGAAGGCCTGTTTATCAGTTTACATACTGCCGAGACCCATTGCAAAAAGATCAAGGCAAAGCTTGGGGCGGGCAGCAGAATAGAATTGATGCAAATTGCACGGCTGTTTGCACCCTAAACATCTGCGTTGTCAAAATGACGCTCCATCTCCCTTCGTATCTCCGAAATGGCAATCTGCCAGGCCGGTGGATCCTTTTGCATATGGAGCGTGTAAATTGCCGTGACAAGATCGCCCGACATCGCCCCTTCAGGCAGACCGGCAACCGCCTGGTTGACAACGGAAATCGACTCCTCCTTGGCATTGCGGATCTTATCCCATACACCTTCAGAAATATATAACTGCTGGGAAAGGTTATAGTCAAACTCCTCCCGGATGGTCTTCACCATAAGGGACTGAAGTTGGATGGCAGTCAATTCAGGATGGTTCATCCTCATCGATAAAGCCGGAGGATTGCTGCGTTCCAGAAATAAGACAAACCGCTCATAGGCCTGTAACCTTAAGGGGGTCAGACTGTCGGCCCTGACCTGAAGGGAAGATAAACGTGTACACTTCTCCCGTTTTTCCAGATAATTTCTTATAAAATAAAAAAGCCCGGTGCAGGTCAGGATCAGCAGGACGATGCCTGTCAACATCGTCAATAAATAATATGCCAGCATGAGGTATCAAATTTTGCCAAAATTACGAAAACCAAAATTACCCCCTGAGATTATCCTCATAATCGGGACAGACATTGCTTTTCTCCGATTCTGCCGGCCAACTTCCATAAAAATTTCCTACCTTTGCCGATCATCATTCAATAACTTCATTATCACTACATTATGACAACACTTGCTAACCGTATCCAGTACCTGGCCGAAAGCGAAACCCTGGCCATGTCGCGGAAAAGCCGCGAACTGAAAGCAGAAGGGCACGATGTAATCAACCTGAGTTTGGGGGAGCCCGACTTCAACACTCCTGACTATATCAAAGAGGCCGCTAAGGAGGGTATAGATCAGAACTATACCTTTTACTCCCCCGTTGCCGGTTATGAAGACCTGAGAAAAGCAATTTGTCTTAAACTTAAGCGGGACAATAACCTGGATTATGAGCCTGCACAGATCGTGGTCTCCACCGGCGCAAAACAATCCATCGCCAACGTCATGCTCAGCCTGATCAACCCCGGCGATGAGGTATTGGTACCCTCCCCCTACTGGGTTTCCTACAAGGAGATCATCAAAGTTGCGGAAGGGAAAGCTGTTTTCATTGAAACCACCATTGATCAGAACTTTAAAGTCACCCCGGCACAACTGAAAGCCGCCATCACACCTAAAACCCGTCTGATGATTTTCAGTTCTCCCTGTAACCCGACCGGTTCGGTATATACCCGCGAAGAACTCAAAGGAATCGCAGACATGCTGGTTCAGTACCCCGACATTACCATCGTGGCCGATGAGATCTACGAACACATCAATTTTATCGGAAAACATCAGAGTATCTGTCAGTTTGATAACATCAAAGAGAGGGTGGTACTGGTCAACGGTGTTTCCAAGGGATTTGCCATGACGGGATGGCGGATTGGTTTTATCGCGGCACCGCTCACCATCGCCAAAGCCTGTGACAAGTTGCAGGGGCAGTTCACCTCAGGAGCCTCTTCCATAGCCCAGCGTGCCGCGCTGAAAGCCTTTGCCACCGATCCGCACAGCACCCCCGACCTGGCCAATATGCAAAAAGCCTTCCGTGAACGGCGCGACCTGATGCTGCAACTGCTGGCTGAAGTTCCGGGGATGAAACTGAACCATCCTGACGGCGCTTTTTATATCTTTCCCGACATCTCCTCCTACTTCGGAAAAAAACATAATGGTAAGATCATAGCCAACGCCAACGACCTGTGTATGTTCCTGCTCAATACCGTTTATGTGGCCCTCGTTCCGGGTGACGCATTCGGAAACCCAAACTGCATCCGGTTCTCCTATGCCACCAGCCTCGATAAACTGACCGCGGCGGTTAAACGAATAAAATCGGCGCTGGCTTCCCTTCAGTAAACGCGTGTCTATCCATATACTAAAAAACTAAAGCGATGATAATCAGTAAAAAAATTGAAAAATGGGTCAATGACTGGGCGGCTATTTGCCAACCGGAAACCATTCATTATTGCAACGGGTCGGAGCAAGAAAACATCCGGTTACTCGATATGATGGTCAAATCGGGCGCTGCAGTCAGACTGGATGATAAAAAACGACCAGACAGTTACTATTTTCAAAGCGATCCGAGCGATGTGGCCCGGGTGGAAAACAGAACTTTCATCTGTTCCGAACGGCAGATCGATGCCGGACCTACCAATAACTGGATGGCCCCGGCTGAAATGAAAAGCATCCTTGCCGGAATGTACCAGGGTTGTATGAAGGGCCGAACCCTTTATGTCATACCATTCAGTATGGGCCCGCTGGGTTCCCGGATTGCCCATATCGGCATCCAGATCACCGATTCTCCTTACGTGGTAGTCAACATGCGGATCATGACCCGAATGGGGGAAGCCGTGCTGAAGGTGCTGGGCGATGAAGATTTCGTACCCTGTATGCATTCGGTTGGTGCGCCGCTGGAACCAGGACAGAAAGATGCCAAATGGCCATGCGCCCCGATTGAAAAAAAATACATCTCCCATTTCCCCGAGACCAACGAAACATGGTCTTTCGGAAGCGGTTACGGCGGGAATGCCCTTCTGGGCAAAAAATGCTTTGCCCTGCGGATTGCCTCCAACATGGCCCATCGCGAAGGGTGGCTCGCGGAGCATATGCTGATCATGGGGATAACCAATCCTCAGGGTATAAAAAAATACATCGCGGCTGCTTTTCCCAGCGCCTGCGGCAAAACCAACCTCGCCATGCTTATCCCGACCATCCCCGGCTGGAAGGTGGAAACCGTCGGTGACGATATTGCGTGGATGAAATTCGGAGAAGACGGGCGCCTGTATGCCATCAATCCCGAGTATGGTTTCTTTGGCGTAGCCCCCTACACCAGCATGGAAACCAATCCAAATGCCATGTTGTCGTGCCGCGCCAACACCATCTTCACCAATACCGCCCTTACCCCCGACGGAGATATCTGGTGGGAAGGGATCGGCACTGAAATTCCGGAAGGCAGCATTACCTGGACCGACGAAGTATTCGACAAGGCCTCCGGGAAACCGGCCGCCCATCCCAATGCCCGCTTCACGGCACCTGCCTCTCAATGCCCGGCCATTGACAAGGATTGGGAAAACCCTGCCGGAGTGCCGATCAGCGCATTTCTCTTCGGAGGCCGCAGACCGGGAACCGTTCCCCTCGTCTATGAAGCCTTTGACTGGAACCACGGCGTCTTCATGGGTTCCATCGTAGGATCGGAAGTCACGGCAGCCGCTATCGGCCTGAAAGCCGGCGTACGCAGGGATCCTTTTGCCATGCTTCCTTTCTGCGGCTATAACATGGGCGACTATTTCGGGCACTGGATCCGCACCGGAGCCACTGCCCCGGACCATAAAAAGCTTCCGAAAATATTCAATGTCAACTGGTTCAGAAAAGGCGCCGAGGGGAAATTTTTATGGCCGGGTTATGGCGACAATATCAGGGTGCTGAAATGGATCTTTGAAAGGGTGGATGGTACAGCCGGCGCCACCGAAACCCCCATCGGATTTACTCCTGAACTTAATTCAATCGATGTTTCCGGTCTTTCCGGCGTGCAGGAAAAGATGGCTGAGATCCTCCGGGTGGACAAAACAGAATGGCTGGCAGAGTGTGACCTCATTGCCGAACATCAGAAAATTTTCGGCGACCGGTTACCGCTGGAGATGATCAGACAACTTGAGGCACTCCGTCAGAGATTGCAATAATAAAAAGTAAAACAGGGTTTTCTGAATCCCCGAAGATATGGCAGGCGAATTCAAGATATATACCAAAGGAGGTGATAAGGGAGAGACCTCCCTGCTGGGAGGTACCCGGGTATCCAAGGGCCACGAAAGGGTGGAGGCATACGGCAACCTCGACGAACTCAATTCGGTGATTGGTATGATCCGTGATCTGGATATTAATCCGCATTACCGTGCTATCCTCATCAGGATCCAGGAAACCCTGTTCATCGCTGAAGCACTGATAGCGAAAGATCCGGACAAAGACACCCGCCCACTCCCCCTGTTCGGCGATGAAGATATCCGTCTGCTGGAAAATGAGATCGATGCCATGAACGAAACT
>CAYLVY010000120.1:0-11472 GCA_964387205.1 uncultured Draconibacterium sp. | reverse complement strand
GTGACCAGAAAGTTTAAAAATTTCGATATCTATGTCGGAGGGGAAAACCTTACCAATTTCCGGCAATCAGATCCTATTATCGAATATGACAGACCCTATCACAGCCATTTTGACGCTTCAATGGCGTGGGGGCCGGTGGTCGGGATAACCCTGTATGCAGGCATCCGCCTGACGATCAAGTAAATAATTTAATCACAGAATGAAAAATATTAAGCAATGAAACTCATTCAAATTCTATTGATCATCCTCCTGGCCACCCCTTTTCTCGCTGCCCAGGAAAAGAAAACCGATACCATCAGCATTCAATCTTCCGTTGTTTGTGATATGTGCAAAGAGCGTGTGGAAAAAGGGCTCGCCTACGAACGGGGCATCAGGGATGTGGCAGTTGACCTGGACACCAAAGTGGTAACTGTCATGTTCAAACCAGCCATTATTTCCGCTTATGATATCCGAAAAAAGATTTCTATGTTGGGCTATGATGCCGATACGGTGGTTGCCGACCAACGGGCATATGAGAAGTTGCCGGCCTGTTGCAAAAAGGGAGTTCCCAGGCACTGACCTTTGTCAGTTTCTATCAGTATTTTTAAATTATCGTCTGCAGGGTCGTTTTCAACCGGGTAATGGTGGGACAAAAAAGAGGGCAGCCTTTTGAGCTGCCCTCTTTTTTGCAGGTTTATTGGTAATTTCTATTTGACAACCACCAACTTCCGTAAAGATACTTGCTGTCCGGCAGTAGCCTGGATCATATACACGCCCGGCAGGAAGCCTTTCACATCGAATGACTCCCAGTGAGTGCCGGCATCTTTAAGCTGGCGCGCTGTTTTCAACACGGTGATTCCCTGTGAATTAAGGAGTTCAAAGATAACCATTTCCTCTGAGGTCATTTGGTAATGGATATGGACGGTCTCCTTGGCAGGATTCGGGAAAACAGCGACGATGAACTCAGCGATTGCCGAAGCCGTGGAACCAGCAGCCGGCATCACCAGAACAGCGTCATGGATCACCTCTCCGGCTCCCGTTGCCAGTTCCGACAGCGGAAGCTCATTCAGGGTAAAACGAACCTGATCGCCCGTCGACTGGTCATTGATCTGCTTTGCGTGTATCCTTAACAGGACGTCGCTTTCAGTCACCGCAACAGGATCCATTGTCCACCATCCGATGTGAATCATACCGCCATTCACCGAATACCAGGGATCGACACCGCCATTCTGCGGCATCTCCACACCTGTGATCATGATCGCTGAGGGGTTGAAATCCAGCAACAGCGTTATGGCGCCCAATTCCATATTACGATCCACGCGGATGGGGAATATGATTTCATCCGTTAATGGCAGCGTTCCCCGATGCACCAATTGCAGAGACGCACGGCCGTGCGTCTCTACCGCGGTTTTATATCCCGTCGGCGGCACATAGGTCCCGTTCACATCTCCGGCACACAGGCCACGGATATTCCTGGTTACATTGTTGCAAACCACCTCGATATTGTCTAATGGAGTGGTAGTTTCTGTTCCGGAGAAGACCCATTTGGGAATATCGAAATAAGAATACCCCGTAGTCGGGTATTTGGCTGCCTGCCGGATCGCCAATGCATCCGCACTGTTGATCGTTGGATGAGGCAGTTTCGTGCTTGCCGCGACCTGCACAACCGGCGGGTTCACCGGCAAAAACTGCGTCCCGGCGATGTGTCTCGCTACCAGAAGGTAGTCGGTATTGTTCACTCCACCCCAGGTTTGCCATTGACCCGATGGGTGAGCCGACGAAATTTCAATCCCGTAATTTCCGTGCTCCAGGCCGGTGAACTCATAATATCCATTGTTACCGGTGGTGACGGGTGCCCCAATCGGCGAACCATCTTTTTTCAGAGTGATCTTCAATCCGTTGAGCGGGGTCTTCGGGTTGTTCTCGTATTTGGCATATCCACTGATGGCGAAACCAGTCATAATCGTGATCTGGGTGGCATCCGAGTTTACCGCTGAACATGGACTGCTCTCTACCACAGCACGGTACCAGGTGTCAACGGTGAGGTTCTCAGCGGTGTAGGTGGTCTGGGTGTGGCTGCTGATGTCGGTCCAGATGGTGTTGTCGGTAGAATACTGCCATTTCACCACCGATCCGGTATGTCCGCTCAGGGTGAGAAGCGTGCTGTTGGTGCCGTAGCAGACATCGGTTCCGCCGGTCACGGCTCCACCAGCCGAGAGTGGAGATACCGTCACTGTCCATGTTCCGGAGGAGGCTGTCGGAGTGGTATTGCAAGTGCCATCGTTCACATATCGGCGGTAACTCGTTGTTTCGGTCAGCGGACCTGCCGGCAGATAGGTTGATCCGGTGGCGCCGCTGATTTCAGTGGCATAACTGTCGGCCGAGGAGCGCCATCTGTAGGTAATAGCATTGTCGCCTCCGCTGCCCGAAGTCGTGTTGCCGATCGTGGTGGCCGGGTTGGTATTGTAACAGATATTCTCACCGGTAGTTGCGATCGCTCCAGATGTGAATTCCGGATGGACCGTTACCCCCCACACGCCGGTTGATGCCGTGAAAGTTGTGTTGCAGGTACCATCTTTGGCCAGACGACGGTAAGTTGTACTGGATGTCAGGGCGGGCGGATCGTAGGTCGGATTTGTTGCGCCCGTTACATCTGTCCATAACGGTGCATCGATCACTCCTGCAATCTGCTGCCACTGATAACTAATCACTTCGTCGCCCCCGCCGGCATCTGTCGCACTGCCGATCTCTGCCGGATTGTCATTGTAGCAAATGGTTTCACCGGTGGTGTTGATGGCGCCTGCCGTAAATTCCGGTCGCACAGTCACTGTCCATGTCCCTGTGGATAGGGTTAATGCAGTGTTACAGGTTCCGTCCTTTGCCAGGCGGCGGTAACTGGTACTGACGATAAGCCCTGCAGGTGGGTCGTACGCAGCGTTGGTAGCCCCTGTTATGTCAAACCAGTCATCTACTTTGTCGCTCACTGCTGCCAAATGTTGCCACTGATAACTGATCACTTCATCGCCTCCGCTGGCTGCCGTATCGCTGCCAATTTCAACAGGATTTCCATTGTAACATATGGTCTCACCAAGGGTTGCGATGGTACCGGGAGTAAATTGCGGCCTCACGGTCACCGTCCATGTACCCGTGGAGGCTGTTGCAATGGTATCACAAATCGTGCCTCTCACATACCGGCGGAATGAAGTTGTGCTGACCAACGGTCCTGTTGGCCAGAAAGTGGCAGCATTGGCGCCTGCAATCGAGGTGGTATAATTGTCGGAGGAGGAGCGCCACGAATAAGTAAACATACCATTCCCCCCGCTGGCATCGGTGACACTGCCAATCGTTACTGCCGGACTGGTATTGTAACAGATGGTCTCACCGGTTGTCTCTATCTCGCCTGCAGAAAGCGGGGGATTAACACTTACCTGATAGACTCCCGATGACAATGTATAAGTAGTATTGCAGGTTCCTTCTTTGGCTAATCTACGGTACCAGGTGGTATCAGTCAGCCCTGCAGGCGGATCATAGTTATTGCCGGTAGCGCCGGAAATATCCGTAAAGCCTGTATTTTCGCTGGTTGTGCTGCTTTGCCACTGGTAGCTGATGACATTGTCGCCCCCGCTGGCATCCAGCACGCTAAAGATTGTATCAGCATCAGCGGCATAGCAAATTATTTCCCCTGCATGGCTGATTCCACCGGGTGTGAATTGGGGCCGAACCGTTATCTCAATCACATTCGATTCCCCGGATGCAGGCCAGGTTCCATCGCAGGTCACTTTAGACAATCGTTTGTACCAGGTTGTCTGAGTAAGGGTTCCGGGACTGTACCCGGTATTGCTCGCCGAACCGATGTCGGCAAAACCTGAAGATGATCCGGTAGTGGAAGACTGCCATTTGTACTCCAGTGTCCCTGAATGCCCCGATGGCAGTGCACTGTTGGTGAGCGGGTTTGGCGTGGTGTTGTAACAAATGGTCTGTGCGGCGGCAATGGTCCCGCCGGAGGTAGGATTAGTGCATGAAGCACCTCCAACCAACAAAGTAACATCAGCAGAGCTGTAGTCCGGATTAAAAATTGGACCAAAATAAGAGCCTGTAAGGTTTACCTTAAAGGTATAGGAACCTGCAGGGGTAGCTGAGGTCGTTGTTAATTGCAGAGAAACGCCGGTCATGCTGCCGGGACTGACTGCAGGAGAAAGATAGCCAAAATAGGGATTTGTGGAATACGGAGAGCTTCCGGTTGGATACCCAAGCCATTGGGCAGTAACCCCTGCCGGAGCCGAAGGTGAATACGCAGATTGGCTGAGGGCAATACTGTAACATGCGTAAGAGGTCGAGATATTATACCCCAAAGTAATCTCGTAGGTTACTGAACCTGCAGTTCCGGCAGTAAGGGTTCCCGACTGAGCGCCCACTGTAACCGTCATATTATTCTCAGCTGCATTCGATCGTTCCGGCATTAAAAGTAAAACCGCAACGGTAATAATCTCAAGATAGATGAAAGCTAAATTTTTTTTCATGGGTTTTTTGTTTAGGCAAATCATAATTTTACATAGGTTACTGTTACTTTCATAACTGATTGATTATCTATTCGGTTCCGGGTCGAATGAACTCCGAAATATATTATGGAGGATTTTTCGCATAAATATACATTCATATCAGAAAAAATTCAAGAAAAAAACAAAGAAGAGAAAAAAACTGATTGATCACTGTTTATACAGTGTCATAAACGACATAGTTATTCAATCATTAAACCACTAAGTCGAATAAGGATGCACAAAGTCGCTATTTCGCTATTTCAGCAAGGCTGCACGCTCAAACCAATACCTTGCCTCATCCGGTTTTCCCAGGTTTTGATAGGTCAACCCCAGCAACCGGCAGGCCAGGGGGTTATCCGGCTCCAACTCCAGGTTTTTCAGAAAGCAGGGGATCGCCTCCTCGTAGCGGCCCATGCGGCCCAGCACGCTGCCGGTGTTCCGCCATGCTTCGGCAAACCAGGGATAGATATCGGTAGCTTTCTGAAAAGCCTCCAACGCCGCAGGCAGATCACCTTTATCCACATAAATACTGCCCAGGTTGTTCCATGCATCCCGCCGCATCGGATTCTTCTTCAATACCATTTGAAAATAAAAGGCCCCCATGTCCGGATAACCCAGCAGGTACCATGCCAAACCCGCCTGCTCCTGCGAATCATCATGGGATGGATAGATGCGGAGTGCCTGCTGGTAAGCGGAAAGCGACTTCCTTGTCCATGCTAAGCGGATTCGGGGATTCTCTTCATACCGTGCTTTGTCCCTGTAAATATTGCCAAGATGGTGCTGAAGCCGTACACTGTTTGGGTTTTTCAAAACATCCGAAGTTATCAGCGTTTCATTGTCTCTCCATTCCCGGTTTCTGGAGATGGTCTTTCCGGAATAAAACAGCAGCATCAGCCCTGTTGCGGTTAACAGTTTCCAGTTGGAAAACAGTGTTTTCCGGTTGATGAAAAAGGAAAATGTTCCGGATGCCGGAAGAATCTTACTCAGCAATAAAACCAACGCCATACAAAATCCAAGGGAGGGAACAAACATCAGTCGCTCACCAAATGCAGTTCCGATGAGAAAAAAGAGATTGCTATATGTCGAGATGCTGATAATCAAAAAGATGAGTCCGAAAACGTATGGTTCTTTCTTTTTAACTCTTAGAATGATGACCGAAATTATGAGTAAATAGGCCAGCGCCGACAGGAAAAAACCCGGACTGGTCACCCCGACTAAAGGAATCTGGGCATAGGAGTAATCGTTAACCAACGGATGGGGAAATAGCATCAGCAGCAGGTATTTCCCAAGAAGCATCACGGCGGTAGCTACACGGGTTCCCCAGTCCGGGGCGAGGACCAGAAAGTTATCAACAGGCGATAGTCCCCAGATTTCCGGTGTTCCGGAGAGAACAACATAGCGGAGCAGGATATAGATCACGGCAGGAATTGCCATCACAACCGTTCCGGTTACAATTCGCTTCAACCTGGCATCGGTAAAAAACCACGCTATCAGCGGGAACACCGCCACCATCGTGACCACTCCCTCCTTCGACAGCAGCGCCAGAAAAAAGGCCGAAGATGCACCGGCAAGGGTCAAATTTCTTCTTTTTTTAAACCAATTGTGAAGGAATAGAAAAGCAACGAGCAGAAAAAAGAGCGACATGATCTCGTCGCGGCTTTTGATATAGGAGACCACTTCGGTATGGATCGGATGAACGGCAAACAGCAACACAATCAACAGAATAACCACTTCGTGCACCTGGTTCAGAATCCGCTTCAAAAATAACCACAGCAGCAGGCATGACAACGAGTATAAGAGCACGTTCATCAAATGATGGATCATTGGATTATCTGGTGAGACGGCCCATTCCGCCGCGAACATGACCTGCGATACGGGCCGGTAGATATTATCTCCGTAGATATTCACTCCAGCACGGTAACTGTTGGTCAGAATATCGGGGATGCCGGAAAATCCCGCCCTGACAAAACGGTTCTGTTCCAACACACCCGGATCGTCAAGGATGAACCCGTAACGGATCGTGCCGGCGTATAAAAGAAAAGGGATCAGGAAGGCCAGCACTCCCGGTAGCAGCGTTGTGAATCGTTTGCTGCGTGTGAATGGTTTTTCAGCAGGGCGGTTGCCGCTCCCTTTCTTCACGTCTTTTTTCATATAGGCCGATAAAATTAACCATTTTTCCGGACGGGCGATTTTCAACCGGATGATTACCGTATAAAAAGGGAAAGGCCGTCCTGTGGAGGAACGGCCTTTCGGGTTTGGTAGTCTAAAGGTTACTTTTTCCTGGCGGTTTTTGCAGCCGCTTTCTTTTTGGGAGCTGCATTTTTCTGCCGGATCACTGCCTGGGCAGCGGCCAGACGGGCAATGGGTACCCTGAATGGAGAGCAGCTTACATAATTGAAGCCAAGGGAATGGCAGAACTCCACCGAGGCAGGTTCTCCGCCATGCTCACCGCAAATACCGATTTTCAGGTCTTTACGGGTTGAACGCCCTTTTTCCACGGCAATCTTCATCAGTTGGCCAACGCCTTCAAAATCGATCACCTGGAATGGATCAACAGGAAGGATCTTCTTGTCGATATAATCGGGAACGAAACCACCAATATCATCACGACTGAAGCCGAAACTCATCTGGGTGAGGTCGTTGGTGCCGAAAGAGAAGAATTGAGCGGTACGGGCGATCTTGTCAGCCGTCAGCGCCGCACGCGGAATTTCAATCATGGTACCCACCAGGTGAGGTATCTCTTTCACCTTGAATTTCCTGCACACTTCCTGGTAGATGGTGTCGATGATCTGATACTGATGCTGCAGTTCGGCTTCGGTACAGGTGACCGGGATCATGATTTCGGGGAATACCTTTTTCTTATCTTTAAGCAGTTCAGCTGTGGCTTCAAAGATAGCCCTGACCTGCATTTCGGTGATCTCGGGATAGGTAATGCCCAGGCGGACACCGCGATGGCCCATCATCGGATTGGTTTCATGCAATGCATTGGCCCGGCGGTCAAACTCCTGCATGGAGATCTTCAGACTGTCGGCAATCTTTTTCCGGCCTTCCTCATTGTGGGGAATGAATTCATGCAACGGCGGATCGAGGGTGCGGATCGTCACCGGATATCCGTCCATGGCAGCAAGGGTTTGCTTAATGTCTTCCTTGACAAACGGATAGAGTTCATTCAGGGCTTTCCGGCGCTCTTCCTCTGTTTTGGAAGCGATCATTTTCCTCAGGATGAAAAGGGGTTTTTCGGCATTTTTACCGTAAAACATGTGTTCGGTGCGGAAAAGACCGATACCTTCAGCTCCGAAAGCGCGGGCCTTGGCGGCATCTTCCGGGGTGTCGGCATTGGTCCGGATCTTCATGGTGCGGATCTTGTCGCAGAGTTTCATGAAGGCCTGGAAATCGGGATTTTCTTCTGCGGCTTTGATCATGGGTAACTCCCCGTTATAGATGTATCCCTTTGATCCGTTCAGGGCAATAGAATCACCTTCTTTCAGTATAAGGTCACCAATTTTCATGGTTTTCTTCCCGGCATCGATTTTCAGACTACCGGCACCTACGATACAGCATTTACCCCAGCCCCGTGCTACCAGTGCAGCGTGGCTGGTCATGCCGCCCCGTGCGGTCAGGATGGCCTGTGCAGAGCGCATACCTTCAATGTCTTCGGGATTTGTCTCTTCCCTGACAAGGATGACTGTTTTACCTTGTTTTGCCCATGTAACGGCAGTTTCGGAATTGAATACAATTTGTCCCGTAGCGCCGCCGGGACCAGCCGGTAACCCTTTCGCCACCACTGTATTGCTTTTTTCTGCCTTCGGGTCGAGGATCGGGTGTAGCAATTCGTCCAATTGCGAGGGTTCTACCCTGGATACAGCTTCCTCAATGGTTATCAGTTTTTCCTTGTGCATTTCCACCGCCATCTTCACGGCTGCCGGGCCATTGCGTTTTCCTACCCTGCACTGCAGCATATAAAGTTTCCCGTCCTGAATGGTAAATTCGATATCGAGCATGTTGCGGTAGTGTTTTTCCAGGTTGATCTGAATTTTGTGCAAATCCTTGTAAACCTTGGGCATGGCAGTCTCAAGCGACTGGAGATGGCGGGTGTGCTCGTTTTTTCCGACTTCGTTAATAGGGTTTGGTGTACGGATACCTGCAACAACATCCTCCCCTTGTGCGTTGACCAGCCACTCCCCATAAAAGTAGTTCTCGCCCGTGGCCGGGTTTCTGGTGAAGGCAACCCCTGTAGCAGAGGTGTCGCCCATGTTGCCGAAGACCATCGACTGGACGTTGACCGCGGTTCCCCAAAGTTGTTCCATGGGATCTTCGGGAAAAGGAACACCAAGTACTTCTTTGACTTTCTTCTTGTAAATTTCGATGAGTTTCTTCAGATCATCGGCAGTAAGATCGGTATCGCTGATATATTTTTTCGACTCTTTAAGTTTATGAAGTTCCTTTTCCAACTGGATCCTGACTCCTTTGCCTTCTGCAGGCTCAATGCCGGCTGCTTTTTCCATCACCACGTCGGAATACATCTGGATTAAACGGCGCTGTGAATCATACACAAACCTTGGGTTATTGGTTTTTTTGATCAAACCATCCCGTGTTTCATCATTCAATCCGACATTCAACACGGTCTCCATCATGCCGGGCATGGAAGCACGGGCACCCGAACGTACCGAAACGAGCAGCGGGTTGTTTTTGTCGCCAAACTTTGCCCCCATCTCCTTTTCGGTGTCTTTCAGGCTTTCGGCGACCTGTTTTTTCAGTTCCTTCGGATAACTCTTTTTATTTTGCTGATAATAGGTACAAACCTCGGTTGTGATGGTAAAACCAGCCGGTACCGGAAGGCCGATATTTACCATTTCGGCCAGATTGGCCCCCTTGCCGCCCAGAAGATTCTTCATGTCGGCCTTGCCTTCTGCTTTTTTACCTCCGAAAAAGTAGACGTACTTGTGATCTTTAGTTTGCTTTGCCATAACTGACAGTATTTGGGTTAGTAAAAAATTTGGAGCGGCAAAATTACGAAAAAATCAGAAACGAATGGTCCCGATGTTATTCATATTCCATAATATCCACTGTTGCCGGCTGCGGATATAGGGAGTGGGGGATGATACTTTCCACTTCAGGGGATTGGGCAGGACGGCAGCGATCAGGGCTGACTCCGACCGGGTCATTTTCCGGGCCGGTTTGCGGAAACTCTCCTGCGAAATGGCTTCGGCTCCATAAATCCCTTTGCCGGTTTCTATCACATTCAGGTAAACCTCCATGATCCTTTGCTTGCCCCATACCAGTTCAATCAATACCGTGAAGTAAACCTCCAGCCCCTTCCGGACCCACGAACGCTGAGGCCACAGGAATACATTCTTCGCAGTCTGCTGGCTGATGGTGCTCGCTCCGCGGACTTTCCTCCCTTGTTTCTTCCGGTTGTAATCCTTGGCTTTCTCGATCGATTCAAAATCGAAACCATGATGGCTGAGGAATTTGTTGTCCTCAGATGCAACGACGGCAAGCGGTAAATGTTCCGGTAATTCATCCAGTGATTTCCACGACTTGTACAACCGCACATGCTGTCCATTCCATGCCTGCACTGCTACCCTGATCACCATCAGCGGAGTAACCGGGGGGTTGACAAACCGATAGAGTACCACAAAGAAGATGGAAGAACCAAAATAGAGGATGATCAGATATTTGATGGCTTTCCAAAGCCCCCGGAAAAAACGTTTCATGCTGATGTCCCTGTGGCCTTCAGGCCAGGGATTTTATTCTCCTTTCTTGGTTGAAATATGACGATCCAGATCCGCTCTGGATTTTTCACTGCGAAGGCTCTCCCTGACCACACTGTAATTTTCCCGGTCATAGGTGTGTCTGTATGCAAATTTTGCAAAACTGAGCCTCGGGGATTCCATGTTGAACGACTCTATGACCCGGCTGACCTGCTCTGATGTGAGGCAGTTTTTCTCTGCCATTTTTTTTGCAGCAGCTAACCGTGACGGTTCAAACGGTGGTGAGGTGACACCCTCCAAAGCAGCCACAAATGCCACCTCACTCATGGGTGAATCGCATTTGCCCGGTTTCCGGGATGACTTTTCGACCGGGTTATCCATATCGGGTTCCGGATGAATGACAGTAGTTTTCGTATCTTCGACCGCGATGCCACCCTCTGAATATTCCCGGGTCTCCGGTTCGATGCTGAATACTCCTCTGGAATTTCTTCCCAATTTAAAATAGAGTGTCCTGTTTGGTTTATTGAATACTGTCTTTGATACTTCTTTAATGGCCGGATCGGGAAATGAAATCCTGATCCTGAAACTCGGACCTCCCGGGTTGGAAGTTTCAATACGCGGTGAGGATTCGGTGTTGATCTGGTTACCATTGACCGATAGAAAGAACTTCTCGCCTTTTGGGGCGAACACGACCACATCTCCGAATTGTGCAAGGACAACCATTGAATTGAGGGCGAAAAATGCCGTCAAAATGATGGAAACTGCTGATTTCATGATGATACGGTTTTCTGACCGGCAAAGTTAATACAAATTTCACCGTTTAAGCCTAAATCCCTAATTTTGCTGTTCTCAATCTAACAGCCAATATGAGCAATTTTATCGGTATCCGTCATGAGGATAAGTACAAACTCGAACGCAGGGCTCCCCTGACTCCAAGGCACGTTGCCAGACTCGTCAAGCAGAAAAAACTGGATATCATTGTCCAGCAATCCGAAAAAAGGATCTTTACCGAGGAAGAGTACCGGAAAGCAGGTGCCCGAATTGCCACTGACCTGAAAAAATGCTCGGTGATCTTCGGAGTAAAGGAGATCCCGGAAGAATTTTTTGAACCTGGCAAGACTTATGTCTTCTTTGCCCATGTGGTGAAGGGCCAACCGCATAATATGGGAATGCTGCGCAGGATGATGGAACTGAAATGCAACCTGATCGATTATGAAAAAGTGGTGGACGAACAGGGTAAG
>CAYLVY010000119.1:0-11610 GCA_964387205.1 uncultured Draconibacterium sp. | reverse complement strand
TCATTTTAACTACTACCGACGATGATTTAAGAGCAGTCTTTGCTTCATTGGCAACTGACCAGGCCTTGTCAGCTGCAGCGCCATTGGCATTGTATACGACAAGAAAAACAGGTTTAACTGATTTGGCCGCTTTGTCAAGTTCCGCAGATGTCTGCGCAGTTACCTTCAAAAATCCTGTTAAAACAATCAGGACAAGAAATAACGAAATTTTTTTCATGGTTTTAGTTTTTAATTGTGGCGTAAATATACGGCATATTTTTAATATGACGCATAAATGCGTTAAAAAAATCACTCGCCACAACTGCACCCACGGAATGTTTTTCCCGAGTAAGCATCAGGGCTTAAATTACTGATCGCCTTAACGATCTCCCCGGCAACCTCTTCCACCATTTGGAAATGCTTTTCTTTCAAATCCCTGTTTCTGACTATCCTTGTATTGAGAGCATTTTCATTCCCGATGATCTTTGAAACATCTATGGATCCATTGATTCTGCCGCTGTATTTTTCCGTGCTTCGTTTGGCGCAAAGTTTATCGCAGCCATCCACCGAGATGGTCGGAAAAACACTGGCAAAATTTCTCTCTTCTGTACCCCCTGCGTTATACAGTGGAAGACAGAGCGTTACGGTATCGACCATGGTCATTTCCTCAAGAACCTTCCGCGTAGCAAGCCTTGAAATGGTTCCACCAAGACATTCTTCTCCGCTGCAGGATAATATGCCGACTTTCAGTACTGCCATATATAGACCTCCTTAAGCGATTTCATTGATGCGTTTTTCGATCTTTGCTGCAATCTCATTGACAACCACATACCCATCATCATTGAGTTCCGTGGGTGATCCGAACTTTTTCCCTTTGTGGTCTTTTACCGTGTCCAGAACTTTCAGCTCTTCAACAACAACGCCACCGGCAATCGAAACATTTTTGGCGGCACACATTTTAGGGCAACCATCCAGTGTGATGCACTCCCTCCCGGTCATTTCTTCCCTGACCTCCTTATCGCCGGTCACGATGTACGCGAGACATACGGTTTCAGCCTTCTCGGGGCAAAGTTCGAGAACCGATTTCAGCACCGCCTCTCTGGCTATGAGTCCGAATACCTTGCCAATACCGCTGCAAGGAACGACAATCACTTTCTCAGACATTTGCTTCCTCCACCTTTTTTTTTATTATTTCAAGATACCTTTCAAACCTGATCAATAGGTCTTTATCACCTTCCGTATCTGCCAGTTCAAGTTCAGCGATCCATCCAAGTTCATATGGGTTTTCGTTAATGAGTTCCGGATTTTTTTGAAGTTTTTCGTTAACGGAAATGACCTTACCGCTAAAAGGGGAGACTAGTTCAAACACCGCTTTTGAGGATTCTATCGAACCCAGCTCGCCGAACTGATCAATTTCATCCCCAATCTCAGGAGGATAAAAATACAGGATGTCTGATAGGTTCTGTTGCACATAATCCGTCACGCCGATTCTCGCCCGGTTTCCGTTCACCCATGCCCAGCAATCATTTTCATTAAAGAAGACATCCCCATTTTGGGGTATCCTGAAAATGAATTTGCCATTCTGAAAAGTCTCGTACTTGAAATCATAGCAGAAGGCCGGTTCACTGGATGAAGACAGTACCTTATCCTCATCCTTGTTAAGGTCATTGAACAGGGCTTCAATCAATACTTTTCCCTGATCAGTGATCCTGAGGTTATCGTTTAGTTCAACACCATGGCCTTTGGCCTCTTCCGCAATGATTAATTTTTTGGTGATCTTCAGGTTCTTTTCTGCTGCCAGTTTGCTTGCGCAACGTGTCTGGCAACCATCTACGACCAAAAGGGGTCGCTCAGCTGCGATTTTATTGTATTTTTTATCGGATACCCTATAAAATACGGGGCATAAAATCTCATTTTCAGCATTCTCACAAAGCTTTATCGCGAGTTTCCCGGAGATCACGCCTGCACATTTATCCAGACCGTTGCATGGCAGGATGGCATAATGTTCAATCATGGCTTTCCATCTCCTTTCTGATCTCCTTGATTCGCTGCGTCGTTATGTTCTTATCGGGAAATGAAATTGCATCCGGGCCGCAGGTCTTTGCGCACGCCCTGCAGAAAACCACGCAGTTGTGCGGGTTCTGTAAGATCAACCGGATCTCTTCATTTTCCCTGACCTCGAAAACTTTATGCGGACAAAATTCTACACATTCCATGCAAAAATCGCATTTGGAATAATCGATTGTCGGCTTCCAGTCGATCAGGTTGCGTTCAACCCCCATGAATGTTGTCTCGCTCATTGCGCTGCCTCCATTTTTTTCAGGGCATCACTGACTTTTTCTACAGCCTTGTCAGTGGTCATGTCACGTACATCAATAGGGACTAAGTCCTTCGTTACATCAAGTCCGGATGCGGCAAATGCATCCCGGAAAAGTTTGTTCTGCATATTCGGAGCACAACCCCCGATCACTACTTTTCTGTGTGATTTCAGAAAGTCCATTAGAAACCGATCCCCATCTTCCTCGCAAAGCTGGGGATGGATAAATCCATATTCCACCGGCAATTCAATTCTGACACGGTTTATGAAGTCCCAGATATCCATCTGGGAGAACCCGGGGCATTTTCCTGTACAAACGCACATGATAAATCCTGGTTTATTTTGTTCAGACATAATATTTGTGTTTTTATTCATTTCAAATAAGTTACTTGGTCTCCGATCCACCTGGACCTGCCGATCTTTTTCTTGCCATTAATGCAATGAAATCAATCTTCTTAGTGACTCTCAGTGATACTGCATATCCGAATGACAACTGGATGCCGTTGTAATATTTGTACATTGGGATGTCACCGTAGACTGATAAATACCAGTTATGCTTGAAAGCATATGTCACCTGCGGCGTGAAAAACACAACATCATAGCCGGAGGATTCTATAATCTCGTCATTTTCCCTTGTCGACTTTGTTCTGTACTCATTTCTGACCTGCAGGTCGATGGTGAATCGCTTCCACGGCCTGTAATTGAAATACAGGGCTGCAATCCACTGGTCACCATACTTGTAATAAAAGTTTTCAGACTCAATCAACTGGGAGTATTCATAGGAAGCGAATCCGGCTAACGCTACCTTCCCGAATCCTTTTGAGATAAAAAGGTTTGCATGATAACGGTAACTCCCTGACGATGGTTGAACCGATATCGGTAGCTGTACATTTTCTACCTCCTGGTCAAATACCCCAACGGGAAATTTTACGCCCACGGTTGGCGATATCGTAAGCTTGAGTCGGGAATTTGAATAGGCATTGAATTTTGCGTACAGCCCGAGGTCACCCAATCCATATCCTTTGTATGAATCAATGCCAGGAGTCTCCAATGTCTTATTAAAAAAATAGCCCAGATCAGTCAACGCAGTCAGCCAATTGGTAATTCCGTACCCGATCTGCAATTCCGCATAGTTGCTGTAACCGATCTCCTGGAACGGCAATTCTGTGAACCTTGCATCTTCAGAGTAGTATTTCCCGGATTGGCTGTATCGGTAATTAAGCGATGCAGTCAGAATTCTGGACTGAAGAGCAGGCTGCTCTGCATCACTGATAAAGGGATTGCCGGAGGTGCAGCATTGGGAATAGGCCGTATGACCCGGGAACAGGCAGATTAGAATAATCGTGTAAGATAAAGTCCGAAGCATGGTTTCCTGTTTTATTTTTTGCTGTGCCAGGGTGTGACCCGTACCATAACCGTGTCGCTCACTTCGCCTGTTTCATTGAATACCCTGCAGGTTATTGTATTGAGCCCTATGCAGCTCTGGCATGCGGAATATTTTATAGTCGATCCGCTGCCTTTAATCTTGCCATGATTGGCGACCCATCCGTATTGAAGGTTGTCGCCGATTGCCTCGACAGTAATTACCGATGTGTCATACGCCATTACCGGGTTTACCGAAGCGGTCAGGCTGACGATCTTGATCTGTGAACTTGGATCGGTGTTGTCCTTCTTGGAACAGGCTGAAAGTATCACCAGACCTATCAATACTATTAAATAAGTGCATTTCATAAGGCTTTATGGAAGATTAGATTTTTTAAATTCCTGTTCCAGTTCATCAAATGAATAGTATCCTGTATGCCGGAATATTTCCATGCCTGAAGGATCCAGCAGGACCTGGGTGGGGATGGAAGCGATTCCGTAGTACTTCATGAAATTTTGGTTTTCCGGCAACAATACATTGTAAAATATAACATTCACGGTCTGCTGATATTTTTCCTTTACATTCTTCATGAACAGCTCCATTTTCCTGCAGGAGATTCATCCGGTGGCCCCGAATTCGAGAAACGTGATCTTGTAGGCTTTCCCATTTTTCCGATAGTTAAATGCCGAGTCCACCACCTGTGCAATGGTTTTCTTAGTCTCAACCCCCGCTTGTTCCGCCATCTTCTTTGAGACCAGGTTGTTCATGCTCCCTTTGAAAAGGAATAGCGCAACAAAGAATCCTATTCCAAGAACGACCAGGGTCAGGTTTAGAATTCCTTTTACCCGGGACTTATTTTTGTTTGATAAACTCATTGATTTTGGTAGTAAATTCAGTCTCGAACTTTTGTGCATCGTTTGTCTTGGCGTATTCCTGAAGTATCGCGGAAATATCCAGGAATGCTTCCTTTTTCTTGTTGGTTTTGACCAGGATCAGGGTTTGAGACTGAGCATTGTACTTTTTTACCAGTCCTGCATTTGTCGAATCGCTAAGTTTTACTTGCCTGACTGACACGTTACCATCCGTCCAGTTTTTATCGACAATTTCTTTTACCTTGCCCTCTAAGGCGTTGCATGCTCTTGCCTTACAGCAAGCAAGGTTGGCTTTGAAGTACAATACTTCGATCGCATTCTTCTTTTCCTTGGCTGATGCCACTGGCGCCATTATAATGAATGACAACAAGAGTAAAAACGGAATCTTTTTCATATTGCTTCTATTTAAGGGTTTGATTTACCAGTTTTTCTGCCTGGTCGTAAATATCCTGAATCGGTCGTTGCTTTATCATCTTGCCTAATTCGATAGCTTCCTGAATTTGCTCAATCGTGCAGCCGGTTTCAAGCGCCTTCTTGAAATGATAATCAAGACAAGGCCTGCATCCCCCTGCAATGGAGGCTGAAACCGCTGCCAGTTCGACTGTCCTTGCCTCCAGATGTTCGAAATTCTTCATAACTTGTCCATTTGAGTTGCAGGTTAATAAAAGTAAACTTTCAGTAAGTCATCGACCCAGCCTTCAATTACTTTTCTCTCGGGGACCCTTCCCCAGGAGAATACTTTTTCATCGATCAAAAAAACAGGGCCGGGTAGCTTTTCCTTTCCCTGTTCTAAATGATCTTGTTCCGATTTCAGGATATCAGCCTGGTACTGTCTTTCCCTGACAATCCTGTGACACATCGTCTCGAGTTTCAGACATTCGGGACATTCACAACAGATTATTCGGATGGTGACCATTGGATCAGGGTTTTATTTTTTCAAACAAGGCGCTAAGCGTATTCGAAAGGATCTCTTTTATCTGGGGTTCATGAGCCGCTATCGGCTTGACCGGAATCAGGTCAATCACCTCCTCATATTTCAATTCCGAATAATACATAGTCTCAATGGCAGCCACCAACGATTTTTCAACCGTTTCTCTTGCCTCGGTTTCGTTAAGTCCCATCTTTATTCCAAGCTGGTGCATCTCCTGCCACTGGAACCAGAAGTATGTCGGCAGCATGGCTGAAACAATTGCATATGCTTCCATTTTGGATTCTTCAGCAATGAAGGTGTCTCCAAGAAGCTCTAACAAATCCAGGATACTTTCCTTGTCATAGAAATCCTTTGAAAAACAGACCGGGTTGTATCCTTTGTTGATGTACGACGTTGCATTGGGGATCATCCTTGCAACATTTCCCAGGCCGTTAAGCTTTGTGGAAATTTTTTCTATCGTAACCTTGGGTGCCAGTGAGATCACGCAAGAGCCGGCATTAATGTTTCCCTTCACGTGCTCAAGGGTGTCCATGATGATAGGCGGGTGAAGTGCAATAAATACGATATCCTGGCTTGCTGCTTCATCAAGAGAAGATATCTTCACTGCCGGAAAGTTTTGCTGCAGTGTCAGCAGGACCTCATTGCTGATATCGAATACAACAATCTTCGCCGGATTGAATCCTTTGTTCCGGAAAGCCTGGAGGAATATCCGGGTTATTCTGCCTCCTCCGATAAATCCGATGGTCTTTCTCATACGGTCATTTTTTAAGGTAATCAATTGTATAAGTTATAATGCTCAATATATCAGATTGAACAGGTATCCCACGATGACAATTCCTGCTGAAACTACCCCGACGAAAATTCCAATCAGCCGTAATTTTAAAACCTTCCTAAGGATGATCATTTCCGGCAGGGATAACCCGATCACTGCCATCATGAAGGCAAGGGCGGTACCAAGCGGAACACCTTTTTCGATCAGCACACTCACAATAGGAATGATCCCGGCCGCATTGGAATACAAAGGAACCCCGATCAGGATTGAAAGGGGAACAGAGTACCATGTTGCCTTACCCATTAGGTTGGCCATGAAATTTTCAGGTACGTACCCATGGGCGGCCGCCCCAACAGCAATCCCGATGATTATGTAGATCCATACTTTTCCGACGATCTCTTTAACTGCCGCGTATCCGGATTCGATCCGGTCTGAGAAACGTATCTGGTCCTCCTGATCCTCTGCATGACTTGCTTTGACCTCATACACCCAGCTTTCCACATACTTCTCCAGGTGAAGTTTTCCGATCACCCAGCCAGCAGTGATAGCCACCACCAACCCGGTTGTAATGTAAATAGTTGCCACCTTCCACCCGAACATTCCAAAAAGAAGGATTACAGCTACCTCATTGATCATCGGAGCTGCGATAAGAAAGGAGAATGTAACACCCAGAGGGATACCTGATTCAACGAACCCGAGAAAAAGAGGAATTGCGGAACAGGAACAGAAAGGCGTGACGATCCCCAGCATTGAGGCCAGTACATTGCCGGTAAAAAGTGATTTCCCTTCCAATGCACGGCGTGTTCTTTCCGGAGTGAAGAAACCCCGGACTATCCCTACCACAAAAATGATCAGTACCAGCAGCATTAAAACTTTCGGTACTTCAAAAATGAAAAATCGCAGGGTTTCGGTCAGATGCTTGCCGGCAGTCAATTTCAAAAGGTCATTGACAAACCAGTCAGTCAGAGGTTTCAGATTCAGGTAAATCAAAAACCAGATGCCAATTAACACAACCGGTGGGATCCATTTATTTGTCTTGAGTAATTTCAATTTAATTTTCAGTTAGTGATTCGTAGAAAAACGAAACCAAATGTTAAAACTACTTTTTATCCCTTGGCCTGAGCTGACACATGCAGGACCCGGATAGTTTCTCACTTTTATCAATGATGAGCGGCATCTCATCCCTTTCCCATTCAATAAGCCCTCCTGCAAGATTAGCCACCCGGTCTTCAATCCCATTTCTGATTGCCAGCACCGTTGCTTCCCTGCTGTGCAGTCCGGCCGCATCAGCAAAAATCAGCGGTTTATCGGCAGGAAAATTATGAAAGGTCTCTTCCATGATACTGAATGGACAATAGATGATTTCAGGGACATCAAACATTTTGAACCTGCTCAGATCAGCTTCCCTGACATCAACCAACAAGGCTCCTTTTCTGCATAACTCCAGCGCTTGTCTTGGAGTTACATTCAGTATTCCACCGCTTTTAAAACCGATTCCTGAAAAAAAGTCTTCCATTCTAAAAGTAAAAGATTACAATATAATAGATGCCTACAAGAATGAATACGACAGCTACTACCCTTCGGAACCATAGTTCAAACTGTTTGATCCTGTGGTATAGTTGTCCGACATTGCCAACAGCGTAAGCAAGAAGCCAGGCGAAGATGATCACGGGCAGGCCCGTGGCAATCGCAAAAATGACCGGCAAGTAAAGTCCGCTGGCGCTTGCAATGGTCATAGGGATCAGCATGCCGAAGTACAAGACACCGCTATAAGGGCAGAATGCCATGGCGAAAACCATGCCCAACAACAGGGTCCCCCAGTAGCTTCTCTTGCTGTGTTCACCCATCTTCTCGGTTAGTCCTGAGAATCCGGGTAATTTTATGCTGATGAAATCCAGCATGAACACCCCGATAAGGATTAAAACCGGACCGAGGAGTTTTTCACCCCAACCCTGGAACAGTAGAGATACTTTCATTTTGCTGGCCCCAAGGAACAGAATCACCCCGAGACCTGTGTAGGAGACAGCTCTTCCCAGTGTATATACCAATCCTTTTATGAATACCCTTCGCCTGTTTTCAATATCCCTGCTGATAAATCCGATAGCGGAGATATTTGTGGCAAGGGGACAGGGACTGATTGCTGTCATCAAACCCAGTATAAAAGCCGTCAGAAAAGCATATTGCGAGTTTTCCAGAATAGTCTGCAGATATTGCATGTGTTTTTATTTACTATGTTTCCTGTGTGATCCTGATACTTATCAGTTCTTTGGAACTGCCTTTTGAATCATGTCAAAAATTTCATTTTCATCGCCTTCGGAAAACAACATTCTTTCTCCGACCACCTCACCATTACCATTAAAAACGAAGGTGTAGGGTAACACGCTTACATTCATGCTGCGTTTTAAATTCTGGTTGGGATCAAGCAATACTTCAAACTCCCATCCCTGCCCGTTTGTAAAGGGTTTGACGGTCATGGTCGACCTGGCATCATCCACCGAAACGGCGAAAATCTTTACACCGGTTTTTTCTTTCCATTCATCGTAGAGGTCACTCAAAACGGATAATTCGCGGATTGGTGGTTTGCAGCAGGTTTTCCAGAATACGATCACAAAAGGTTTCCCGTCGTTTGAAATCTTAGACGAGTTGAACGAATTTCCTTTATCATCCTGCAGGGTGACGGAAGGAATTGTTTTTCCAGCAGAACCTCCCGAATCCTGCGCTTGTAAGAACGCAGAAATGCCGAGCAGGATAAGAACGATTATCGATCTCACAATTAATTTTTTGGCTATTTCAACATATCATCAATGGCCTTTTTGATATCAGCCTTCAACTTTTCGGGGCTGTCGTTGGCGTACATGAAGCCTTTGTCTGTCAGATCGACCCTTTTTTCACCTGATACGATCAGAAGTGTCTGGCCTTCCACTTTTAGCTTTGCTCCGATGGCTTCACCTTCCTTTTCATCCAGGTCGACACTTTTAAAAGCGATCTCTCCGGCCTTTACCTTCTCAGCATATTGTTGCTCGACTGCCTCTTTAGAAACCTTTTCGACATTGTTGCAAGTCATGCAACGACGGGTAAAATGGAAATAATAGACCTCGACCTTTTTTGCTGCCGGATTTCCTGCAAAAACTCCAGATACCATAAAAAAGGCCAGGAAGATTAACATTGTCTTTTTCATTTGCATTCTGTTATTTGGTCAATAATTGTTTGATTTCATCATAGGAAGGCACCCGGCCTTTAACCAGGACCTTTTCGTCAACGACAATTGCCGGAGTTGACATGACACCATATTTCATGATCTCCATGATGTCTTCGACCTTGGTGATTTTTGCATTGATCCCGTTTTTCTCGACAACCTCCCGGGTCATTTTGTCCAGCGTCTTACATTTCGGACAGCCCGGGCCTAAGATTTTTATCTCCATTTGTTCAGGTTTAGTAAAATTGAAAATTATCGTTCGAATAACAGATTCAGCAATCGTTTTGCCTCCTCCCAGTTTTCTTTGTTGATACAATACTTAATATAGGGTGGGTTGATCTCTCCCTGGATAAGCCCGACCTTCTTTAATTCCTTCAGATGTTCCGATAAGGTAGACCGGGCGATGGGTATTTCTTCAGCCATGTCTCCGCTATAGCAGCATTTGTCAATGTTATCGGCAAGAAAGTCAAGAATGAAGACCCTTGCCGGATGAGCAATGGCTTTTGCATACCTGGCCATTTTCTCCTGGTTCTCCGTATAATATTTCTTTTCTGTGATCATGTCGTTTTGTATTTCGTAGAATAACGAAACAAAAGTAAACTAAAAGTAACCAGATTATCACCTGATGGACTAATTTTTATTGATTCTTATTTATTTCAAGGCCAGTTATCAGGCTTAATTTTTATTCCCGGAATATTCTGCCACTAATCCAAAATTATCACAGTTCTCTTCTTTGGCTTATGTGTCCTTTCCTCTTCCCGGTCCCGGTTGTAGTATTGCCTCATGAATTTAGAATTTATCCGGCTGTGGGATGTATTGGAGATAATGGATTCGGTCGATGCAGAAGGCAGACCGGTCCGATTCCAGGTAAAATATATAACAGCCAACCGGACAACAGGTGAAGGTGGTGATATCATCGAACTAAAGGATGCCTGCAAATGCTCCATCCGAACAAAAAAGGGAGAGGAAGTCTTTCCACAAAGGAAAAACTTTCCTGTTACAGATAAACTTGCAAAAGATCCCAGGCATTGGGTCAATTCGACCCGCAACATTCTTCTGCCAAACGGCCAGAAACGAAAGCTGCACATTCGGCTTATCATCGAATTCAACAATAAAAAAGTCTGCTATTGATGGAACAAAAGGTAGTCTTCGAGAACAACGTGGCTTTCCTTCCCGGCGCCAAAGCGGTGGCCACATCCTTTAAAAAGAACCAGGATGCGGCGGTTGAACAACTGGTGATCCCGAAGGACTACTCTTCTTCGCTATGGTCTCCCTGGGGCGATGACAATCTGTTTCCCCAGAATGTTCTTTCGGACCTGGAGAAAAACTCCATTGCATTACGTGCGTTGGAAAAACGCAAGACCGTCCATTAATGGCCGAGGGATAATGGCATACCGGGATAATGGAAAGGATAACCTGGGAGCCCCGATCTGGGAACCAGTTAAAGATCCGGATGTTGTGGAATTTCTTCGCCTGAATCGGCTGAACTTCCAGTGGATCGACCTGATCGGCAGCCTGGAGATCTTCGCCAACGGTTGGTTGGAGTTTATCCTAAATAAGGGTCAGGACAGGATCAACAAGGTATTTGTCAAAGACCCGGCCTATTGCCGTAACGGTAAGATTGATTCGGAACATCCTGTAAGGATCCCCTGGTTGTTTTATTCGGCACAATGGGATTCAACGCCTTCGGAAACGATGGTTCCCTGGTCAAAATACCCATGTTCGATCCCGGAAAGTACGATGGCCACCGTTACACGGATCCCCGCTTCGCTTACCCTGTCTTTTACAGGTCGTTCAACAAATCCTATTATCACCTTTCAGTCTGGAATGGCATCCGTGAAAGCGGCTGGCTGAGCATCGCCAATAAGGTGCCAAAACTCAAGCAGGCCATCATGAAAAACCAAATGACCATCAAGTACCACATTGAGATTCCCGATGATTACTTTGTCAACCGCTATCCTTCCCCCGATTTTACGAGGGAGCAGCATGAAGCCGCCCGGGTGAGGATTTTGAACGAGATGAACGATTTTCTCTGCGATGTCGAGAATTCGGGCAAGGCTTTTCTGACTTTCAATTTCTTCAGCCGTTTCAAAAACGAGTACCTCTCCGGCTGGAAGATCAATGTGATTGATTATGCAAAGAAAAAGATTATGCAAAGTAGCATCATAAAGTGTACTCAT
>CAYLVY010000118.1:0-11718 GCA_964387205.1 uncultured Draconibacterium sp. | reverse complement strand
AGTTTCCCTCTTGAGCAGAGAACCTGATCGCGGTTGAAGAGATTGACCTCTATATCTGCCAGGTTTCTCCGCATTTGCAATAGTCTGGCCCTGAGGACGAGTGGTCCATGATCTATGCCAACCGTTTTCAGATAACGGAATTCGGCTGAGGAGGTAAAACCAGCGGTTTTGGCTTTAATATAGACAGTCCAGCTTGCGATTTCATCCATCAGCGTGGCCTGAATACCTCCGTGCAAAATATTGAAAAAGCCCTGGTAATCAGTTCCCGGGTTCCACGTAGCCACTACTTCGTCTCCCTCTTCAGAAAAGTGAAGGTGAAGGCCAATGGGATTGTTCGGAGAACAGCCGAAACAGTTATAACCCTCCAGTTTCGAAAAAGGGTTGTTGAGTTTTCTTCCCTGCGGAATATTGGCCATACGGTTATTTTTTTTGTTCGGTACCGGCCTTATATTTGATAACACGCTGTATCTTTCCAAGTTCGTTGAACTCGGTCCAGTTACCCTCCTTCAACCCTTCGCGATAAAGCCCGGACAACTTCATCTGGCCGTTTCGATAGTATTCCTTTGATTCTCCGGTCAGGACATTGTTCACGTAATTCATCACACTCTGCAGGGAGTCGTTTTCATAATAGGTTTTCTGGATTCCGCTGAAATTGCCGTTTTCGTAATTATATTCGGCAACCCGCTGACCAGTTTTATTATTCCATCGCGACAGACCATGCTTCAGGTTGTCACGGAACCAAGTCTCCTCCTGAATCTTTCCGTTATCGTAATACTGACGGAATAACCCGTTTTTCATGCCATCAGCATAATGGATCACCGATAGCGGTACATCAGCGCTTTGTCCATAACTTATAGCCACACCATCAAGTTTATCATTCCGGTAATGTTCAGTCAGGGTGACTTTCCCCTTGCGGTCCATCTGGATGAGGATACCCTCCTTCAATCCATGCTGATAAGTGACCATTTTGGCAAGAAACTGGTTTGGGTAGAAGGCGACCCAGTTTCCCTCCTTCAGGTTCGACTGATATTGGCCTGTCCAGGTTATATCACCCTCTTTTTCAATCCATTTGCCAATCTTATTACCATTGGCATCGCTCTTGTTTTCAGCCGTTTCACCGGTGGCTGAGGTGACCGGTTCCTGCGAAAAGACGGGCAATTGCAAGAAAAAAAATGATAAAATACTGATAATGAATACTTTTTTCATATTGGCCGAATTTTACTCCAAAATTAAATCAATTCGGCAAACAGATCGTAACTTTCTGCTCCGGAAATTTTCACCTGACAAAACTCACCCGGTTCAGGAAAGTGGTTATGGGGGGTGATCAGCACCTCATTATCGATTTCCGGTGAATCAAACTCCGTCCGGCCAACAAAAAACTCTCCCTCTTTTCTGTCAATGACAACTGTGTAAACAGATCCGATTCTTGCTTGGTTGAGCGAACGGGAGATGGGTTCCTGAATGGCCATCAGTTCTTCGGTCCTTTTAAGTTTGGTTGATAGGCTGATGCTGTCTTTCAACCCGAAAGCATCAGTACCCTCCTCATGTGAATATGGGAAAACCCCTACCCGGTCGAATCTGGTTTTTTCGATAAAATCACGCAACTCTCTGAACTCCTGTGTCGTTTCACCGGGATAGCCTGTAATAAAGGTGGTACGGATGGCGACATCCGGGATAGCGTGCCGGATTTTATCGATCAGCTTGCGGGTGGCATCCCCATCCATTCCGCGGTGCATGGAAGTGAGAATGCGGTCGCTGATGTGCTGAAGAGGAATATCGATGTATTTACAGATATTTGAATGGGCACGGATCACATCCAGTAATGATTCGGGGAATCCGTGGGGAAAGGTGTAATGCAGCCGGATCCAGGCGAGGTTATCAATCCTGGCCAGCGATTCCATGAGTTCGGGCAGGAGCCTTTTGTGGTAGATATCCAGGCCATAATAGGTGGTATCCTGAGATATCAGGTTGATTTCACGGACTCCATCCCCGACCATCCGGGTAGCTTCGGTGATGATTTCCTCCACGGGCCGGCTGCGGTGCTTTCCGCGAATCGCCGGGATAGCACAGAAAGAACAGTGGCGGTCACATCCTTCTGCGATCTTCAGATAAGCAAAATGTCCCGGCGAGGTCCGAAGCCTCTCTCCCACCAGATCGTGCCGAAATTGTCCTCCCAGTCTTGATATGATTGATGGAATTTCATCAACGCCGAAATAGTCGTCCACCTCAGGAATTTCCTGCCGGAGTTCTTCCCGGTACCGTTGCGACAGACATCCCATGACGAACACCTGACCCAATTGCCGGTGTTTTTTCGCATTAACCATCTTAAGAATGGTATCCACCGACTCTTTTTTGGCATCACCGATAAAGCCGCAGGTATTGACGATGGCAGTCTCCACCCCTTTCCATCCCTCGGGGTCATGAATGAATTCAATTTGGTTGGCCTTTAGTTGTCGGAGCAAATGCTCAGAATCGACCAGGTTTTTGGCGCAACCCAGCGACACCAGACCAACCCGGTGTTTACCTGCCTTTGTTTTCAATGGAAAATGAAATTAATTGAAGAGACTATCCACAAATTCTGTGCGGTTAAAAACCTGAAGATCATCTATACCCTCCCCGACTCCAATGTATTTTACAGGAATTCTGAACTGATCGGAGATACCGATCACGACACCACCCTTGGCGGTTCCGTCAAGCTTGGTCAGGGCGAGGGCATTCACTTCTGTGGCTGCAGTGAACTGGCGGGCCTGTTCGAAAGCATTTTGTCCGGTGGATGCATCCAGGATCAGAAGTACTTCGTGGGGGGCTTCCGGGATTACTTTCTGGATCACTTTCCGGATTTTGGATAATTCGTTCATCAGGTTGATCTTATTGTGGAGCCGTCCTGCTGTATCGATAATAACCACATCTGCATTTCGTGCCACCGCGGATTTCACGGTATCAAACGCGACCGAGGCCGGATCGGCACCCATCCCCTGTGTAATAATCGGAACCCCCACCCTTTCTGCCCATATGGTAAGCTGATCCACTGCTGCCGCTCTGAAGGTATCGGAGGCACCAATGAGTACCGATTTACCTGATTTCTTGAACTGATTAGCCAGTTTCCCGATGGTGGTGGTTTTCCCTACGCCGTTGACACCCACCACAAGGATGACGTATGGCTTTTTATCCGGCGGAAGAGAAAAATCGGTTAAATCCTGGATATTATTTTCCTGCAGCAATGCGGCGGTCTCCTCCTTGAGTATCCGGTTGAGTTCATTGGTCCCCAAATACTTGTCCTTGCTAACGCGTTGCTGGATACGCTGCACGATCCGGAGGGTGGTCTCTACCCCCACATCGGAGGTAACGAGGATCTCTTCGAGGTTGTCCAAAACCTCGTCATCCACGGTAGATTTACCTGCAATTGCTTTGGAAATACGCGTGAAGATGTTGGTCTTGGTTTTTTCCAAACCCTGATCCAGACGCTCTTTTTTCTCTCTGGAAAATATACTGAATAGTCCCATTGATCAACCGGGTATAAAGAAAAAAGCCTTTTTCCGCAGAAAAAAGCTTTTTATAATGATGGGAATAATTAGTTTTCCTTGTTTGCCAGAAAATCTTTGACCATATCGTTGGCAACAATGGTCTCCCTGAAGACATAAGCACCGGTTTTAGATGACCTTACCATTTTGATGACTTTGGTAAAGTCCTTACCGGAACTGGCTTTAAATGAAGCAACTACTTTCTTTGCCATATATCAGATTATTTAATTTCCTTGTGAACGGTTTTTTTCCTCAGGTAAGGATTGAACTTTTTCAGCTCAATTCTTTCCGGTGTGTTCTTTTTATTTTTGGTAGTGATGTAGCGCGAAATCCCCGGAACACCGCTTGTTTTTTGCTCTGTACACTCCAAAATCACCTGGATTCGCTGATCTTTGCTCTTCTTTGCCATCGTATCAATACTTTTATTTTTCGGGACTGCAAAATTAAACCATTCTGTCGAATTAACAAAACTATTTTATTTTAAAGCCCTCATTTTTGGTAATTTTAACCAATATAAACCGGACCTAGTAGATGATCGAAGAGATTTCATTTCGTTGGGGTGTTAAATTGAAGGGGTTCAGGGGGTATCTCCAACTGGAGCGTTCATTGTCAGTCAATACGTTAGAGGCCTATATCCGTGATGTGGAAAAACTTGTCCAGTATCTTCAAACCGCTGCAGCCGACACCGCCCCTGAAGAGGTAACCACCCGTCAACTTCAGGATTTCATCATTACACTGGCCCGGTTGGGAATCAGTGAAAGGTCGCAGGCCAGGATTATCTCGGGTATCCGGACCTTTTACCGTTACCTGCTCATGGAAAATGAGGTTTCGGTCAATCCTGCCGCCTTACTGGATCTTCCGCGTTTAGGCAGGAAGTTGCCTGTCGTTCTCGACGTCGGAGAGATTGAACGCATGATTGCTTCCATCGACCTCAGCACCCCTGAAGGTTACCGCAACCGGGCCATCCTTGAAACAATGTATGGGTGCGGATTGCGTGTATCTGAACTGGTTGGCCTCAGGGTTTCAGGGCTTCATTTCCGTGAAGGCTTTATCCGTATTACCGGTAAAGGGGATAAAGATCGGCTGATTCCCATTGGCCGGACCGCGATGCATGAGATCACATTTTATTTGGATCATCACCGGAAACAATTATTGGTCAAAAGGGGAAGCGAGGATATAGTTTTTCTCAACCGTCGCGGAGGAAAACTGTCGCGTGTCATGATTTTTATGATTATCAAAGACCTTGCTGCAGCCGCAGGTATCCGGAAAAATATCAGTCCACATACCTTCCGACACTCCTTTGCCACGCACCTTGTTGAAGGAGGGGCAGATTTGCGGGCGGTTCAGGAGATGCTTGGTCATGAATCGATTACCACCACCGAGATCTACACCCATCTCGACCGGGATTATCTCCGCAGTACCATCCTGCAGTATCATCCAAGAAGCGGTAAAAACTGAAAAAACATTACCGAAAAGGGGAATCCGGTTCTTTGGCCATGTGTTTATATACCATGCCATCCATCCATCGGGGAAAGAACTTATTGAGCATTACCGTCATTTTACCTTGCATGGTAAGCACAAGGCGCTCCTTTCTTTTTTCCACCGCCCGGGCTATTCTATCGGCAACCTCGCCGGCACTCATCAGTTTATTCTCATCCAGGGGCGTTTCTCCCTGAGGTGATCCATCGCGCGAAAGTGCCACTTTACGGATATTCGATGCCGTGAATCCGGGGCAGGCGATCAGCACATGAAGTCCTTTCTTTCTGTTCTCGATCCTGATCACCTCCAGCAATCCCTGCATGGCAAATTTGGATGCAGAATATCCGGCGCGTCCGGGTAAACCCTTGTATCCTGCTACCGAAGAGACTCCTGCCAGAGATCCGCCCGACTGAAGCAGCCATGGCAAGGCAAATTTCGTGCAATAGACGGTTCCCCAGAAATTAACATCCATCACCCTTCGTATCACATCAAGGTCAGCCTCTTCAAACAGCGCCCGCATTGAAATTCCCGCATTGTTTATCAGAATATCGATCCGTCCGAAACGCTCCACCGTCTGGTCAATCAGGTTTCGGCAATCCTCTTCCCTGGACACATCTGCAATGAGATTTAAAATCCTGACAGGATAACTTTTCAGTGAATCATCCATGATACCTGACCTGGAGGCTAATGCCAGATCAAATCCCCTGGATGCATAAACCTTCGCGAGTGCTCTTCCGATACCCGAGGATGCCCCTGTGATCACAACTACCTTGTTTTTCATAGGCTTAAGGAAATGTCGGTGCAAAGGTAGCAATCCCGGGCGATTTGTTATCTTTGGCTGCCGATATTGGCACCATCATGACAGACAGGGAGATTTTTTACCGACACCTTGGGCTACCATCCTTCACCCCCATGGATATGGAAATCAAACGGGCGGAAGGAGTGTTTTTTTACGACGCAAATGGAAGGGATTATATGGACCTGGTTGCCGGGATAACAGTCAGCAATACCGGACACCGTCATCCGGCTGTGCTCAGCGCCATCCGGCACCAGATCGACAAATACCTTCACCTGAATGTTTACGGAGAGTTCATCCAGTCGCCACAAGTCAGGCTGGCCCGGCGCCTCGCTGAATTGCTGCCTGAATCCCTCGATTCGGTATATTTTGTCAATTCCGGGAGTGAGGCTGTGGAAGGTGCTATGAAACTGGCAAAGCGGTACACGGGTCGCACCAGGATTTTAAGTTTCTTCCAAGCCTATCATGGCAGTACCCAGGGAAGTTTGAGCATACTCGGCGATGAGAGCCTGAAAGCTGCCTTTCGTCCTCTTCTTCCGGATGTTTATCACCTCCGGTTCAACTCTCCCGATGATCTTGAAATGATCGACGATCAGGTTGCAGCGGTGGTTTTTGAAACGATACAGGCCGAAGCGGGCATCGTACCTGCGGATCAGCCATTCATGAGTGCCCTGACCGAACGATGCAGGTCACATGGGGTTTTGCTCATACTGGATGATGTCCAGATGGGTATGGGCAGAACCGGGCGGATGTTCAGTTTTGAGCATTACGGATTCATTCCGGATATATTATTGCTGGCAAAGGCTCTTGGAGCAGGAATGCCTCTCGGGGCGTTCATCGCACCGGCAGGAATGATGAAAACCCTTGCATTTCAACCCGAACTTGGTCATATCACTACTTTTGGCGGTCATCCGGTGAGTTGCGCCGCCGGACTGGCCGGATTGAATCTGTTGATTAACGAAAGCATCATCGATGCGGTTGAAGAAAAAGGCCGGAATTTTGAATCGCAACTTTCAGGCCACCCCTCTGTCGGCGCGATCAGGCGAAAAGGGCTAGCCCTGGGTATTGACCTCGCCGACCCCGGGAAAAAATCATCGTTTATGCAACAAGCCATTGCCAATGGAGTGATCATCGATTGGTTCCTATTTCCCCCGGCCACCTTCCGCATTGCTCCTCCGCTCACCATTGCGGTAGATGAGATTGATGAGGCATGTCACCGATTGACACGGGCACTCGATTTCATTGCATGACCGTTTACATGCTACCGGATATACCGATCTTTCCACCCGTTGAGGATGCCGAACCCGACGGTTTGATTGCTGTTGGCGGCGATCTGAATCCCGACCGGCTCCTGGCGGCATATTCAAGCGGTATTTTTCCCTGGTTCCGCTCCGGAAGGAGGATATTTTGGTTCTCCCCTGATCCCAGGATGGTACTTTTCCCTGCTGAATTCAGAATGGCGGATTCTTTGAAACGATTGGAACGCAGCGGCAGCTACAAAGTGAAAACAGATGAACGGTTTGAAGAAGTTATCAAAGGTTGTGCTGCTGCAAAGCGTCCTGACCAGCAGGGTTCCTGGATCAGCAGGTCATTTATCAATGCATACACCGAAATGCACCGGTTGGGCTGGGCCCACTCCTTTGAGACTTATGAGGGTGAGCATCTGGTTGGGGGACTTTACGGTTTGTCGCTAGGGAAGGCATTTTTCGGAGAAAGCATGTTTCATAAGGCATCCAATGCTTCACGTCTTGCCTTTGCCGCCCTGGTGAAGTTTTCAGTGCTGCAAGGATTCAGGTTTATCGATTGTCAGACTGAATCTGACCATTTAAGGAAACAAGGCGCAGGGAGCATACCCCGCACCCATTATATTTCACTGCTGGATGAAGCGCTTCATCACCCCTCAATGCGGGGCCGATGGATTGTATGAATTATTTTATCCCTGATTTGTTACGGATATCAGCAGGAATGGCATTTTTATGAACCATCAGACCGATGGTTTTTAATTTTACATAGGCTTCAGAGGCGTAACAGTATCCATGATAAGGATTTCCGTCGGTTCCCCAGGAGTTCTTGACCAGATAATATTTATTGCCGTTCTGGTCCACTGCGGTTCCGGTAATGTGCATCCCATGATCATCGGTGGTCTGATAATTGTCAAACTCATTCTGCCGCATCTCGACAGTAATGTTTTTTTCCGGCATTGGCTTGTCGAATTTGAACAGGAGTTTATCCTTCTCGGCATCTGTCATCTTTTCCCAACGGTTTCGCTCCATTCCGGCCACTTCCGGTGCATTCCGGTCGGGAACCACCGCCAGGCCGTTCTTCCAGGAAAATCCCTTTTCACTGATGTCAGCCCCCCAAACCACGGTGTATCCATTCTGCAATGAATAATCAATCACCTTCATCATTTCATCCAGCGGAACATTGTAAACAGAACCCAGATTCCAGTTATCCGGAACTTCCATTATGAAACTGGTATAATAAGGATGGTGGGTAAAGGATGTGACCTCCACATAGTCATCAGGGTTGAGGCCGAGCATTGACGCATAAGATTTCGGAGTGAACTCTTTACCTTTGTACAGGAACTTCTCCGGATACTTTCCAAGGTATGCGTCGAGCAAACCCTGAAAACCCTGATGCCATACGGGACTCAATTTGCGGTTTGAGTTTTTTAATACTGCATCTACATAGGCCTTCAGCACCTCGTCCATCTCTCCGTGTACCGGATTGGTCTCCCCAATCGTATTCCCTGTGTAAACCTCTTCAGGAACCATACCGTATTTCCGCAATACGTCGGTCACATCATGGGATGCGCCGCCACCAGCAAAATTGTGCTTCCCGTTCCAACGGACGTAAGCGGTCGCTTTATCGGAATAAACATTCCTTACTACAAACATCTCCGAAAGGTCAAAAGTGTCTTTTCCCATTCTGAGCAGTTCGGATTCCAAAAATGAGATAGCAGAATAACTCCAACAGGTGCTGGACCGGTATTGGTTCCGAACCGGTGTGGCCGGCAATTGCTTTGTGATGGTGAACTGATATCCGGAATCAGAGGTCTTTTCCTTTTCCTGGGCGGCTATCGTGTTGAAAACTCCGGCAAACAGCAGTGTCAGAATGAAAGTAAGGAGAGATTTCATAAACAGTTGAGAATTTAAGGGTTTATGGCTCAAAGATATTTAGTTTGATCGGATTCTGAAAGAAAATTTGATCAACATGCCGGTTTAAACGGTAAACCTCCCCATGGAAACAATTTCAGATGGTACGATTGTTGTAACCTACATCACATATCTATAAATCGACATATCATGAAAAAAAATATGGGTAATGTGGATAAAATCATCCGCATCCTGATAGCTGTAATCATCGGAGTACTTTATTTCACCAACATCATTACCGGCACCCTGGGAATTGTATTGGTTATTGTGGCAGTTGTTTTCGTACTGACCAGCCTGGTTGGTTTCTGTCCGTTATACCTGCTGACAGGAATGAACACCTGCCGGAAGAAAGGGTAAAAGGTTACAACCGCTGATATTCTATGACCGGATACCCTTTTGAACCATGCTTATTATAGAATCCGATAAATCTCAGTTTGAATAAAAATCCGGATCGGTTGCGGATAACATAACTCAAACCCGGGACGATGGTATAATTGCCCTGGTCGAAGTTATAATCTTTCCAGTCGTAACCAATGACATCCCTGCCGGATGAAAACTGGAGATTGTAGGCCTGGTCGATACTGACCTCCTGAAATGTTAGTTGAGTATTGCGGGAAACGGTAACCGGCGGGTTGGTCAGCACACCGGTGAGCAGATATGGATATGGATCCCCGT
This sequence comes from uncultured Draconibacterium sp., assembly GCA_964387205.1. Taxonomy (GTDB): domain Bacteria; phylum Bacteroidota; class Bacteroidia; order Bacteroidales; family FEN-979; genus CAIVAT01. Next base: position 2,092 of record CAYLVY010000118.1, on the reverse strand, counting down.
CATCGGTATAGAGCATCGTGGTGTATTGCGTAAAAAGCAGGTCCCATCGATTTGCTGCAGGTTCGGCAGTAATAGTCTCTTCTTTTAAAAGGCTGTACCAGGCGTAACGAAATTCTGCGCTCTTTTTCACGGTGCCGTGTACGGTTTCTCCACCGGCCAGCGGAGCATGGCGGAAATAGTAAATTCCGTTCTTCAGACTGTCGAAGATCACCTGGTGTAAACCCAGCGGGTTCCCGTTTTCATCAAGGCCACGGTTGACTGCATATACATGTCGGTTCGACACAGTATCTCCGTGTTGGATGTTAAACCAGATTCCGATGGCGGTGGAATCGGGGTCGCCATCCGACTTGTCGAATATCATCGCCTTCCCGGCTGTATCGTACACCTGGCCGAAAGCAGTAACACCCAGATCGGCAATTGTCATAAAGTTGGCTGAGTTGAGCACAATATGGAACCCTTCAGGACTGCACTCAAATCCAAGATCAAACCCGGTTTTTTCATTTCGCCGGATGATCCTGCCGGCTTCAAGGTCGTAATATATCTGGAAAAGATAAAGGTCGGTCATTGGAATAGTGTCGGTAATGACATCGCCCCTCGGATGGGGTTCAATCCTTTCCTCATCCTTAAAACAGGCAGTGAGAAAAATCAACGCCATAATTGAAATCATAATGATGCCGGTCAATTTCATTTAAAGTGGTTTAATTGGAATTGCAGTTTCAGGAATAACGTTCTACCCCACGAGATACTGGCGCCGGAACCTGAACCACCGGTATGGCCTCCGGTGAATGCCGATCCGGTAGTTGGTATGGTGGTGACATTGAACAGGTTTTTTATCCCGGTCGAAAGGTTGATCCGGTTGTTCCAGAATCCTTTGGTCATGGTAATATCTGCAGTATGGTAAGAAGAAACGGTGTACCATTCTATCCCCGTGTCGGAAAATCCCGGCTGGGGCGTGTCACCGGTATATTTATAAAACAGGGCAACCGACAGGTCATATTCCCTGAAAAGATAGCGACTTGTCATGGTGACTTCCGGTGACCACCTGAAAGGATCGTATGGCAACGAATCATGGAGAGAACCTGTTGTTCCGGTCATTGCGAAGCCAGCCTGCATCGTAAACGATGGATGCAGGGTCATGGAACCGTTGAGTTGTCCCCCGGCGCTTATATACCGGGAGACATTCCGGTAGGAATACCGGACAGTGTTGGGTTCAGACCGGGCAAGCAGGATCACATTGCTGATCAGGTTGCAGAAACCTGTGACATCGAATGTGAGTCCTGCATGGCCGGGGGTAGCTGCAAACCCCAGATTAGCATTGAAATTATGTGATGTCTCAGCCTCCAGGTCAGGGTTTCCTGTAATATGATGATTAAAGTCGACAAAGGAGAGATACAGTTCTTTCAGGGCCGGGGCACGGAATCCTCGGGCATAGGAAAACCTGAACAGGGTTTTTTCGGTGACTGCCCATCTTGTGCTCACAGCATAAACCAATGGTGCAACATACCTCGAATTTCTGATGAGCCTGATGCCGGGCTGGAGAGAGAGAACCGGCTCCGAAGTAGTTTCATTCCCTGACATTTTTTCGCGCTTCAGGGCATCGATCCTGATGCTGGCAAAAAGAGCGTAATCACCAATGGTCTGGTAGTTTCCCTCAATCTTTTCGCCTCTTCCGGCTTCATGGGATAGGTCAAATCCGGCCTGAAAATTAATCAGGCGGGAGGGATTGTGAAGGGAGTATGTTCCACGGGCAGTCACGGCATTAATGGCATTGGTGTCCCGTGCCCAGGATTGGTTGACCGGAATTTTTTCCAGTGTGGTCAACTCCTTGAACCATGTTTGCCTGACCCTTGTCCAGTCAGAATAGGCTGCAAGAAGAGTGACATTGCGATATCTGGAGATCTTCCAGGAACCATCGGCCCTCACCGTACCTCTCCGGGTGGAAAATTCGTTATCAAATGCGGTTTCATAATAGGGAGCCTCCGGAGATCCACGGTCCAGCAAAAGTTCATTGAAATAATCTCCAGCCAGTTTAAGTTTCAGTTTACTGGTTCGAAATGCATAATATCCATTGAAAAAGTATTGCCTTTTGGGT
>CAYLVY010000117.1:0-11736 GCA_964387205.1 uncultured Draconibacterium sp. | reverse complement strand
TAGGCGTCACCGGGGCCAGACAAACGTTTTTCATCGCCTTACGGAATACACAGTCTCAGTCTCGTCACCGACGATGGGGTTTGCCCCTGTGGTATGATCTCAGCATCGGGCAGGGAAAAGATGTACGCTCGGTCATGGAGCTTTACGCTGCCCTGCCAGAGGTGGAGAGGGCAGAACTGCTGGTGAAGGCAACGCTCGCTTCGGTCGATGGGTTGAAAGCCGGTTCCTTTACGCCAAACGATTCACTCTATCCGCAACAATGGCATTATCACAATACCGGTCAGGCCGGTGGAACTCCCGGATGCGATATCAGTCTGCCTGAAGCCTGGGAAATTGAAAAAGGAGATACCGGTGTGATCGTCAGCATCATGGATCAGGGAGTCGATTTCATGCATCCCGACCTGGAAGCAAACATCTGGCCTGGGATCGGATATAATTTTTATGCCGACACCTCACTGATCGAAGCATGCCTGCATGGCACACATGTAGCCGGGACTATCGCCGCCAATACCAACAACGGAAAAGGTGTGAGCGGGGTTGCCGGCGGCGATGGTCCGGGGAACGGAGTGCGTATCATGTCGTGCCAGATCATTTCGGCCGATAACCAGATCATCGAAGAAAACATCCCGAACGCTTATATCTGGGCCGCCGATCACGGAGCAGCGATCTCCCAGAACAGCTGGAATTTTCCGGTTGTTTCTCCTGCACTCTTCGATGCCATCGATTATTTCATCGTCAATGGCGGCGGATCAGCCCTGAATGGCGGAATTCTGATCTGCTCGGCCGGAAATTCCGATACCAATGCCATCTCCTATCCCGCATGCTACGAACCCTGCATTGCGGTCGCTGCAACTTCCAACCAGGACAAGCGATCCTTTTATTCCAACTTCGGACCCTGGGTCGATATCTGCGCCCCGGGCGGAAATTTTTACCCCTTCAACGAAGAGGACATTCTGAGCACGGTTCCCGGAGGCGGTTATGGTTTCCTGATGGGAACCTCGATGGCTTGTCCGCATGTCTCCGGCGTAGCGGCGCTGATCGTTTCACTGGCAAAAGGGGCGTTATCCGCCAGGGAGGTATCCGATATTCTGCTGAACTCCACCGACGACATCAGTGGTCTGAACCCCGATTACCAGGGACTGATCGGGGTGGGCCGACTGAATGCCTATAAGGCATTGGTTCTCACGCAGGGATACCTGGATCCTGCTATTCCACGACCGGTAAACTCGTTTTCTGCGGATGCGGGAAGTACGGCTAATATGCTGCTTCAATGGGAGTTGACCGAAAATCAGGATTCCGTAGTGCTGGCCTGGAGCAAGGAAAATAGTTTCGGCGAACCTTCAGGACACTATGTTCCGGGCGATACAATTCCCGGAGGCGGAACGGTGCTTTACACAGGGAACCTGCTGACAATGGAGCAAACCAACCTGGATTCCAATACGGTCTATTTCTACAGCATCTGGTCGGTCAGGAATTCCGTCTACTCCCTCATTGCCCGAAAGGCGAACGACACTGTGCATGCAGCTCCCTATGGGTTCAACGATCTGCATGTTGCCTCAAACGCACGAATCCATGTGATGCCGAATCCGGCCGGCAGCCTGGCCACCCTTGAGGTTGAACTTAACGAACCTGGAGAAGCCGTTTTCACGGTCGTTGATTTGTCAGGACGCCTTGTAAACCGCCTCTCATGCCATTTCAGTCAGTCCGGAAGGCAGCAACTTCAGATCCAGGTAAGCGGATGGCCTTCAGGAAGCTATCAGATCAGGATGGATGCAGGAAAGCAGGTTGCTACCGGAACCATCGTGGTTGCCGGACGCTGATTTACACACTGTCAACTTCACTGTCAGTTTTGGTGGTAAAAGTTGTATAAACCTGTAAAACGGTGTAAAAAGGAGTAAAAAAAACCAGCGTTTCCGCTGGTTTCCGATGTTCTGGCCCTATTTTCAGTTGGCGTTTAGTGACCAGCCTGGGATTCGAACCCAGGACCCCCGCCTTAAAAGGGCGATGCTCTACCGGCTGAGCTAGCTAGTCGCCGTTGTTTTTTTGAGGGTGCAAAGATAGTGGTTTTTCACAATACTCCAAAAAGAAGGCCTATAAATTTTTAAGGCACGGTGCCATTGCTGACCCTTCAGCTATCCGTCCATGCACCGCTAACCATATACATGGCGGGGTTTCCCGGGTTTGCTCAACCCGGTGCCTGCAGTGTGCAGGAATGAAGAGATAATCGCCCCGCTGCAAGGTAACCAACGTGCCATCGCCAAACCTCAGAAGCGCTTCCCCTTCCAGCAAAATAACCCATTCGTCCCGGGACTGATCATACCATTCGCCTTCAGGCGTAGCGTGCCCTGTACTGATGATCCGTTCAATAAGGAGGCTGCCGGCGGAAAAGAGGGCGTCAAACCGCTCCTCCTGTAAAAGTCCTGCAGGTATTTCGTTGAAAAGATTCCCTTTTTCCATGTTCCTTACTGAAAATATTCCCTGACCGATGATTACAGGTATTGCTCCAGATTGCCTTTTCCCTGCCTGATGATATTCATCTCCCCGGTGGTACAGTCGACCACGGTGGAGGGGATGTTACCGCAATGCCCGGAGTCGATGACAATGTCCACCTTCTTGTGAAATAAATCATGGATTACTTCCGGATCGGTTTCATAATCAATAATCTCATCCTCGGCATGTATTGAAGTGGTCATGATCGGATGGCCAAGCAATTCCACGATCCTTGTCGGAATTTTGTGATCGGGGATTCGGATGCCAACCGTTTTTTTTCTGCTTTGAAAAAAATGTGGGACGCTGCTGGTTGCGTTCAGGATAAAGGTAAACGGCCCCGGAAGTGCGTGCCTCATCACCCGGAAAATATGGTTCGGAATGGGTTTCGAAAACCCGGAAAGCTGACTGAAATCACTGCAAATAAAAGAAAAATTTGCTTTCTCCCTCCTAATCCCCTTTAGCTGGGCTACCCGTTCCACCGCCCTGATCTGCGTAATGTCACAACCTAACCCATATACGGTGTCGGAAGGATAGATGATGACCCCCCCGTTGCGGAGACAATCAATCACCAGTTTCATCTGTCTTTCTCCGGGATTTTCCGGAAAAATCTTCAATATCATCTACGAATTCCCCTACATCTTAACTCACACCCACACCCACACAAAAATCGGGGTAAGCCCCTTATATCGCACCGCTCAACCACCGTACCCTTGCTTTATTCCTAACCTGGGGGAGTTGGATGGGAGCTGGTCGTATAAGACTTACCCCGGTGCAAAAGTATAAATTTTAATTGAACCGGAATGCAACGCCTGTTTTTTTTGTAAGTTTGCGGGAAATCACCTTAACCATTTTACCATGGAAGAAAAAAAAGCAACCGCCCTGAAAAACGGTTTTAATTATGGTATGATCACCGGCGCAGCCCTGATCGTGTTCTCTCTCCTGCTCTTTCTCATGGATCAACACATGAACCGATCCATTGCATGGATATCCGTACTTTTCCTTATGGGTGGAATGATCTACGGAACTTTCCGGTACCGCAACGCAACGGGCGGGTATCTTTCTTATGGACAGGCCTTTACCGCCACTTTCTACACCGGTCTTTTTGCTGCCATTCTCGCTACCATTTATACCTACCTGTTTGTGACTGTCATTCATCCGGGATATATGCAGGAAATGCTCGATATGACAAGGGTACAGATGCTTGAAAGCCAGCCTGGCCTTTCTGAAGAACAGGTGGAGCAGACGATTGAAATGACCTCAAAATTCATGAACGGGCCTATGATCGCACTGACAGGTTTCCTGACCAACCTGGTCAGCTCAGTCGTGATCGCCCTGTTGGCTGCCATTTTCCTCAAAAAGGAAGATCCCTCGCTGAAGACCAATATGTAACCACCCTGAATGGATATATCAATTGTCATTCCCCTGCTTAACGAGGAAGAGTCACTTCCCGAACTTACTGCATGGATAGAACGCGTCATGTCTGCCCATGGATTTTCATGGGAAATAATATTTGTGGATGATGGCAGCCATGACCAATCCTGGAAAGTGATCTGTGACCTGCGGGAGCACAACGCTTCTGTCAAAGGTATCAAATTCCGGCGTAATTATGGTAAAGCCGCAGCCTTAAACGTCGGATTCCAGGTAGCCTCCGGCGAGGTGGTCTTTACCATGGATGCCGATCTGCAGGACAGCCCTGATGAACTGCCCGAAATGTACCGGATGATCCGCGAAGAGGGATTTGACCTGGTATCCGGTTGGAAGAAAAAACGCCATGACCCGCTCTCCAAGACAATCCCCACAAAATTCTATAACTGGTCAGCCCGCCGGATGTCGGGCATCAGGCTGCACGACTTCAATTGCGGTCTCAAAGCCTATCGGAACAGTTTGGTCAAAAGCATCGAAGTGTATGGTGAAATGCACCGCTATATCCCGTTCCTGGCCAAATGGGCCGGATTCACCAGAATAGGAGAGAAGGTCGTCCAGCACCGGAAACGCCAATTCGGGAAAACCAAATACGGCCTGGATCGGTTTTATAAGGGTTATCTCGACCTGCTGACCATTACTTTTATCAGCAGGTTCGGAAAAAGACCCATGCATTTCTTCGGGCTCTGGGGAAGCCTGATCTTCCTGGCCGGATTCATTATTGCCGGATACCTTACTTACGACCGGTTCATGCACCAGGCCTTCCGGATGACCGAAAGGCCTTTGTTCTACTTCGGCCTCCTCGCCATGGTGCTGGGAACGCAACTGTTTGTGGCGGGTTTCCTTGGGGAGATGATCTCCCGCAGTGGTGCCGACCGCAATCATTATCTTATTGATCAGAAGCTCGGGACTGAATGAACCAGCCGCGAAAGATCGTGCTTATCGGTTCAGCTTATCCCCTGAGGGGTGGCCTGGCCACTTTCAATGAACGGCTGATCACCGAATACCGCAAAGAGGGCCACGATGCAGTCATCTATACCTTCAGTCTCCAGTATCCTTCCGTGTTGTTTCCCGGTAAAACACAGTATTCCTCAGATCCGGCGCCGGTTAGCCTTCCCATCCGGGTCCGGGTGAACAGCATTAACCCTTTTAACTGGCTCTCTGTCGGTTATGAACTGAAAAAAAGGAAACCCGACCTGGTGCTGGTCAAGTACTGGATGCCATTTATGGCGCCATGTTTTGGCACGATTTGCCGTATTATCCGCGGAAATAAACATACCCGTATCATCACCATCATCGATAACCTGATCCCGCATGAACACCGTCCTGGCGACCGTATGCTCTCTTCCTACTGGATTGGTTCCGTCGACGGTTGTGTTGCTATGTCAAGATCGGTGCTGTCGGACCTCGAAACATTCGATCCGGGCAAGCCCAAACAGTATTGTCCCCATCCATTGTATGATAACTTCGGTGACGCCATCAGCCGTGAGACCGCCCTTGAACACCTTCAACTTGACCCGGACTTCCGCTATGCCCTTTTTTTTGGTTTTATCCGCGATTACAAAGGGCTGGATCTGCTCCTGGAAGCGTTTGGCGACCCGAGATTCGAGACATCCGGACTGAAACTGATCGTGGCCGGCGAGTTTTATGGAGATCCGGCACCTTATCTCGCTATTATCCGTAAACTCGGGATGGCTGACCGCATTATCCTGAAAACTGATTTTATACCCGACAGCAAAGTGCGCTACTATTTCTGTGCTTCCGACCTGGTCGTACAACCCTATAAAAGCGCCACCCAAAGTGGTGTAACCCAGATCGCCTATCATTTCAATAAACCAATGATCATAACCAATGTCGGGGGATTGGCTGAGTTCGTTCCCGACGGTAAGGCCGGTTTTGTGGTATCTCCTGAGCCACCTGCCATTGCCGATGCTATCCTGAAGTACTTCAAGGATGATCTGATGGAAGAGTTTTCGAAACAAGCCGCCATCGAAAAAACCAAATATTCGTGGAATGCGATGATCCGGGCGATCGATTTGCTAATTTAGCAGTTTAAAACTTACCCGGATGATCAGAAGCAAAGCACCGTTACGTTTAGGACTGGCAGGAGGTGGAACCGATGTAGCCCCTTATTCCGAACTTTTTGGCGGTGCCATACTGAACGCAACCATCAGCATGTATGCCTATGCCACCATCGAACCACGCCACGACGGGCATATCGTGCTGAATTCGATTGATAAAAGTGAGCATTTCAGGTTGACGGCCGGATCAACCCTCCCCATAGATGGCAACCTGGATCTGCACAAAGGTATCTATAACCGTATCGTAAGGGATTTTACCCGGAAACCCCTGGCTTTTGAGTTGACTACATACGTGGATGCCCCTCCCGGATCGGGGCTCGGCACTTCATCTACCCTGGTGGTCGCTATCCTTGGTGCATTTGCCGAATGGCTGAAACTTCCGCTCGGGGAGTACGATATAGCCCACCTTGCCTATGAAATTGAACGGATCGACCTGAAAATGGCAGGTGGAAAACAAGACCAGTATGCTGCCACCTTCGGAGGTGTCAATTTCATGGAGTTCTTCAAGGAGGAAAAAGTCATTGTCAATCCACTCAGGATCAGGGAGCGGTATCTCGAAGAACTGGCACATAACCTGGTGCTGTACCATACCGGCACAAGCCGGATATCGTCGGCCATCATTGAGCAACAACGCCGGAACGTCATCTCCGGCAACGAGCGATCGCTGGAAGCAATGCATAAACTCAAGGAACAGGCGGTCATGATGAAAGAGTCGTTGCTGAAAGGGGAGTTGGACAGTATCGGGAAAATTCTGGATTTCGGATGGAAGTTTAAAAAAAACCTGGCGGAGGGGGTTACCAACCCATTCCTTGATGACCTTTACGAAACAGCCATCAAAGCAGGCGCCACCGGTGGTAAAGTGTCAGGAGCAGGTGGGGGCGGATTTATATTCTTCTATTGTCCGGGCAATACCAGGCATCAGGTAATTGAAGCATTGTCGCGCTATGGGGGCCAGTCGAAGCGGTATGAATTTACATCTGTCGGGTTAAGGAGCTGGAATACAGAATAATGAATGTGATTTGATGGATACCGTGACGCCATCAGGAAATTGGTCAATCCCATCATGCTGAATAAGGAATCAAATACGATTTTATTACCTTTGCCCGTTATTACCATAAGTAACACTCCGGACAGGAAATAATTCCATTCATTATGCCCATGCGTATTCTTGAAACCATCAAACAATCCATAGCCGTCAAAGAGGCCATTCTATCCAATTCACTTCTCATCAGCGAGATCCGGAAAGTATCCGTTGCCTGTATTTCGGCATATTCCCGCGGTAATAAAATTTTACTTTGCGGCAACGGCGGAAGTGCTGCCGACGCGCAACATATCGCAGCCGAGTTGTCGGGCCGGTTCTATTACGACCGGCCACCATTGCCCGCAGAAGCCTTGCATGTCAACACCTCCTTTCTTACTGCCGTGGCCAACGATTACTCCTTTGAAGATCTCTATGCCAGGGCCGTTCTGGCTTCCGGCAAGAAGGGCGATTTACTGATCGGGATCTCCACTTCGGGGAATTCTGAGAATGTTATCCGCGCATTATTGACCGCAAGGGAAAACGGAATTCAAACCGTCGGTTTTACAGGTGAGACCGGGGGCAGAATGAAAGAGTTTTGCGATAACCTCATCGCGGTTCCCTCCACCGATACCCCGCGGATACAGGAAGCACACATTCTGATTGGTCATATCATCTGTGAACTGGTCGAGGCTGCCCTATTCCCAAAAGAGGATTAGCATGGAGGCCATTATCCTCGCAGGGGGATTTGGAACTCGCCTCCGGGATGTGGTTTCCGACATTCCCAAGCCTATGGCCTCCGTCAACGGTCGTCCCTTTCTGGATTATCTTCTGGATCAACTAATCAAAGCTGGAGTGGTAAAAGTTGTACTGGCAACCGGCTATCTGCATCAATCGATCAGGGATCATTTTGGAGACCAATATCGTGGACTCCCCCTGGATTATTCGGTCGAAAATGAACCATTGGGCACGGGAGGCGCAATCCGTCTGGCATTATGGAAAACCGAAGGCGAAAGGGCGCTGGTCATGAACGGAGATTCTTATCTCAGTGCCGATATCATCCGGATGTACATGAAACATATGCAATATAGCGCCGATATTACCGTGGCGGTGCGCAAGGTTAAAAACGCAAACCGTTATGGTCTGATCGAACTGAACAGGCAGAACCGCATAACCGCTTTCCGGGAGAAAGATGACAAGTTGTCAAACGGATGGATTAATGGGGGAATCTATTTCATCGAAAAGAAATTTCTGATGGATCCGGGGTTCCGGGGAAAATTTTCCCTTGAAAAGGATTGCTTTGAAAGGTATTCCGGCGAAAATCGATTCTTTGGGTACAGAACCGATGGATACTTTATAGATATCGGAATACCCGAGGATTACAGGAGGGCTCAGGATGACTTTGCGCGATTTGAAGGTTGACCCATACTGGAGCCTTTTTCTGGACCGTGACGGGGTGATCAACCGCCGCATCGTGGATGGATATGTGAAAACCTGGGAAGAACTCGGCTTCCTTCCCGGGGTCATAGAGGCTTTTCAGGTTTTCAGCCAGCGGTTTGGGGCCATTGTGGTGGTCAGCAACCAGCAGGGAGTAGGAAAAGGCCTTATGACTGCTGCCGATGTAGGGCATATTCATGAACGAATGAAACAGGAAATTACCATGGCGGGAGGCAGGGCCGATGCTTTTTATTTCGCTCCGCAACTTTCCGGTGACCGTTCGATCATGCGCAAACCCGGGATCGGGATGGCGCTCAAAGCCCGTAAGGATTTTCCGCAGATCCGTTTCAGGTACTCCATCATGGCGGGAGATTCTGTCAGCGATATGATATTTGGCAAACGCACAGGAATGGTGACCGTATTGATCGCCGATAACCCTGATCTTGCCCGGAAATACCCGGAACTTATTGATTTCAGATGCTCCGGACTTGATGAATTAGCCAGACAAATTTGAGATAATTTCTTTCTTAACTCCATAAACCGTGAGCCCGACCATTATCCTGCTTTGCTTTCTCGCCTATACTGTTTTGCTCTTTTTCATTACCTGGCTTACCGCCCGGAAAGCCACCAACCAAAGTTATTTTATAGGGAACAAAGCTTCACCCTGGTTTGTGGTTGCTTATGGAATGATCGGCGCCTCCATGTCCGGCGTCACCTTCATGTCAGTCCCGGGATGGGTAGGTACCTCAGGTTTCTCTTACATGATGGTGGTAATCGGATATATTTTCGGATACACCGTCATCGCCACGGTACTGCTTCCCCTTTATTACCGGTTGAACCTCACCTCCATATACTCCTATCTCGAAACCAGGTTTGGATTCTGGTCTTATAAAACCGGGGCATTTTATTTTATTCTGTCACGCACCATCGGCGCCTCATTCCGGATGTTTTTAGTGGTTAACGTGCTGCAGATCTTTGTATTTGATGCCTGGAATATACCTTTTTTCGTCACCGTATTGATCTTCATCATCCTGATCTTACTCTATACGGTGAAAGGTGGGATCAAGACAATCATCTGGACCGATACGATCCAGACATCTTTTATGTTGCTTTCCCTTGGTATTTCCATCTATCTGATCATGGATGCCCTCGGGACCGACATCAGCGGCCTGATCACCAGTGTTGCGGAAAGTCCGTATTCCCGAATGGTCTTCACCGACTGGCATGATAAACGGTTTTTCCTGAAAGAACTCCTCAGCGGCGCTTTCATCGCCATTGTCATGACCGGTCTCGATCAGGAGATGATGCAAAAAAATCTGAGTTGCCGATCACTGAAGGATGCTCAGAAAAACATGTTTACCTTCACCGGGATCATGGTGATCGTCAATATGGTGATCCTTTTCCTTGGCGCGTCGCTTTTCCTTTTCACTGCGGATAAAGGTATTGCCCTGCCGGAACGTTCCGACGATCTCTTTCCGATGATCGCCATTGAATACCTTGGCCCGCTGGCAGGTCTCGTATTCCTGATCGGATTGATCTCTGCTGCTTATCCCAGCGCAGATGGTGCCCTCACATCCCTGACTACTTCGTTCAGCATCGATTTCCTCGGGCTTAACAAGCGGACTGATATCGACGAACATAGAAAAAAGATACTCCGTCAGCGTGTCCATCTCTCTTTTGCTCTGCTGCTGTTGGTGGTCATCGTTGTTTTTCGCGCCATCAACAACCAGGCAGTAATCGATAAACTGTTTACGGTGGCCGGATATACCTATGGCCCATTGCTGGGTCTGTATGCATTCGGATTGTTTACCAGATACCGGGTTGTAGACCGGGCAGTGCCTGTCATCAGCCTGCTTTCTCCGGTTATCTGTTACATTATCAGTGAGTATTCCATCTACCTGTTCCATGGGTACCGCTTTGGGTTCGAACTGTTAATCTTGAACGGATTTATTACCTTTGCGGGTTTATTTTTATTCAGACGAAATAAAGAAGATTAGCAGATGGACAATATAAGATTCAAAGTATTGATGGTTGCGATGAACCGGCCTCAGCCAGTCGTCGATTTTCCAAAAAGGAAGGCATCGGATTATTATGGTGAACTCACCTTCAACCGGGCTGCCATGAAAGAGTACCTCACCGAGGAGGCTTTTATAAAAGTGATGAATTCCATTGAAACAGGGGAGAAAATCGATCGGCGGATCGCCGATCAGGTCGCCGTGGGCATAAAGGCATGGGCTATCAATAAGGGCGCTACCCATTATACCCATTGGTTTCTCCCTTTGACCGGTGCAACCGCCGAAAAGCATGATGCCTTCGTCGACCCTCAGGATGGGGGCAAAGGGATTGAAAAATTCAGGGGTGATGAGCTTTCGCAACAGGAACCTGATGCCTCGAGTTTCCCGAGCGGCGGTATCCGAAGCACCTTTGAAGCAAGGGGTTATACAGCCTGGGATCCGACATCCCCGGCTTTCATCATGGACCACACCCTTTGTATCCCCACCGTGTTTGTCAGTTATACTGGAGAGGCACTCGATTACAAAACCCCGTTGCTTAAGGCTTTATATGCTGTTGACAAAGCCTCCGTGGATGTATGCCGGTTTTTTGATGATAGGATTTCAAAGGTATATGCCACGTTAGGTTGGGAACAGGAGTATTTTCTCGTTGATACCGCACTCTACCTTGCTCGTCCCGACCTCGTCCTTACCGGAAGGACCCTTTTTGGACATGCCTCGGCCAAGGATCAGCAACTCGAGGATCACTATTTCGGAACCATTCCGCAACGTGTACTGGCTTTCATGGAGGAGTTCGAGTACGAGGCCCACCGTCTGGGAATACCGGTAAAGACCAGGCATAACGAAGTAGCCCCAAATCAATTTGAATGTGCGCCAGTATATGAGGAGGTGAACCTTTCAGTGGATCATAATCAATTGATGATGCACTTACTGGATAAAGTGGCTAAGCGTCATCATTTTACGGTATTGCTCCATGAAAAGCCTTTCAGCGGTGTCAATGGCTCGGGAAAGCACAACAACTGGTCGCTGGCCGCCAATACGGGTGAAAACCTCCTTTCACCGGGAAAAACCCCTGAAGAGAACCTCAGGTTCATGGTCTTTCTGGTCAATATTCTGAAAGCGCTCAATGACCATGCCGACCTTGTCCGGGCTGTTATCGCCTCACCGGGTAACGATCACCGCCTTGGAGCAAATGAAGCCCCTCCTGCAATCATGTCGGCCTTTATCGGATCCCAGCTTACCGCCATGCTGGATGCGCTTGAAGTGAGCGACTCAC
>CAYLVY010000116.1:0-11766 GCA_964387205.1 uncultured Draconibacterium sp. | reverse complement strand
TGCTGAGATGGGAAAGGCTTTTCCCAATTTCCGCCCTCCTGATTTTACTTACCGCAAAGCCGTGGAATTCCGGGAGGTGTTTCCGACTTACCAGGAGCAGGAGATCATCCCCGATACCGCCCAGCATAACGTCCCGGCATGGGCAGTCTTTGCAATGTTCTTCATCATCATCCCGCTAACCTCCAGCATGATCGTCGAGCGGGAAGAGGGAAGCATGATCAGGTTGATGTCGATGCCTCTCTCCTATGTCCAGATCCTTATGGCCAAAGTGTTTGTATATATGATCGTTTGTTTCTTTCAAACGGTGTTAATGATTTTAACCGGCATCTTCATCCTTCCGCTCTTCGGCGCCTCGGCGCTGGATCCGGGTCACCACTGGTTCGCCATCATCCTGATGACCCTTTTCAGCGCCCTGGCAGCGTTGGGGTTCGGTGTAATGACAGGAACGGTGGCGACCACACACCAGCAGGCTGCTGCTTTCGGAGCCGTAGCCATCATCATTATGGCCGCCATTGGCGGATTATGGGTCCCCATGTACCTGATGGCGCCTGTGATGAAGCAGGTGGCCGCGCTAAGTCCCCTCAACTGGGCCCTCAGCGGCTTTTATGATATTTTCCTGCGCGGAGGAGGATTAAAAGAAATTCTCCCGGAGTTGACAAAACTGGCCGTTTTCTTTGTCATCACGGTGCTCATCACGGCCATTTACTGGAAAACAAAAAACCCAATGAACAGATAATGATACCACTCATCGACAAAAAGGAGGTACTGGTCCGTTTTTCCGAAGTAGATTCCATGCGTATCGTTTGGCATGGTCACTATCTGAAATATTTTGAGGATGGTCGTGAATCCTTTGGTTTGAAATATAACCTGGGTTACCTGGATGTGCACCGGCATGAGGTCATGGTCCCGCTGGTGAGAATCTCATGCGACTACAAACGTCCGCTGGAATACGGCGATACGGCAGTGATTGAAACAAGGTATATCCCCACTGAAGCAGCGAAAATTGTTTTTCATTACAACATCTATCGTAAACGGGATATGGAAAAAACAGCATCCGGTAGTTCTACCCAGGTTTTTCTCAACCTGGAAGGGGAACTTCTGCTCACCTCTCCCGGTTTTTACACAGGATGGAAAACACATTGGGGGTTATTGCCATGATGCTGAAACCTATATACGTCCATGGTCATCACATGATCACCTCCTTAGGTGAAGGCTCGTCAGACAATTTTAAAGCATTGGAACAGGAAAGATGCGGTATCCTGATACACCATGACCCACAACTCTATCACTCCCCGATGCCACTATCACTAATCAGTACTTCTCTTTTGGAGGAACGGTTTCAACAAACTGCCGGCAAGGTTGGAGCCGGTTACGAAACTGCCGCTTTCACCAGGCTGGAAAAAATGTTCATCCTGTCGATTTATGAAGCCCTCAGCCAGTCGGAAGTGAAAGCAAGTGATCCTGATACCGTTCTGGTGCTCTCCACCACCAAAGGCAATATCGACCTGCTGGAAGAGAGGTATAAACTGATCTTCCCCCACAAACGGATCTATCTATGGGAAATGGCCCGGAGCGTGGCTCGGGTTTTTGGTTTTCGCAACCCTCCCCTGATCATATCCAACGCCTGTATCAGCGGGGTCATGGCAATCATGACTGCCTCGAGGTACATCAGGGCAGGAAAATTCCGGCATGCCGTTGTAACCGGCGGCGACCTAGCTTCCGAATTCGTCATATCAGGATTCCAGTCTTTTCAGGCACTCAGTCCTGCTCCATGCAAACCATTTGATTTGAACCGGACAGGATTATCGATCGGTGAAGGGTGCGGAACCATGGTTTTATCATTGAACCCGCCTGTAAACAGTACAAGGACTGTCTGTGTCGGAGGATCTGCGGTCACCAACGATGCCAACCATATATCGGGGCCCTCACGGACCGGAGAAGAGTTGGCCCTGGCCATCCGCCACGCCCTTGCCGAAAGCAACCTTCCTCCGGAGGCGATCGGTTATGTGTCGGCACACGGAACCGCGACACCGTACAATGATGAAATGGAGTCCAAGGCAATACATATTAGCGGTTTAGCCAATACTCCGGTCAATAGTTTCAAAGGATACATCGGACATACCCTGGGAGCTGCAGGAATAATCGAATCGATAATGGGACTCGGATCGTTGCAGCAGGGAGTACTTTTCCGTTCGCTCGGCTATGAAAGTCAGGGCACACCGCTTCCCCTGGCTGTTATAACCCGTAATACCAGGGCAAGTCTGAATGCATTCGTCAAGACGGCATCGGGATTCGGAGGCTGCAACGCTGCCATCACTTTTTACTGAACGATCCATGGAACCAATCGTCACTTCGTACTGTAAAATTTGCGACAACAAGGTCATCGTCAATGACCGCCTGATCTATTATCAGGAAAAAATCAGTACCTTTGCAGACTTCGCAAAATCGCTGTATAAGTTGATGGAATTAAGTTATCCCAGGTTCTATAAAATGGATTCACTGGGAAAATTGGGTTTCATCGCATGCGAGTTGGCGTTGCAGGAAACCGGGATCGCAGGTTACCCGCCGGAGAGAGTCGGAATGGTGCTGGCCAACGCCAGTGCCAGCATGGATACCGACCTTTCTCACCAGGAATCTATCGGAGATCGCACGGCGTATTTTCCCAGTCCGTCGGTTTTTGTTTATACCTTGCCCAACATTGTGATTGGGGAGGTGTGTATCCGGCATAAAATTAAGGGTGAAAATGCTTTTCTGATCTCCGAAACGCCGGATGCCGCTGTATTATTCGATTTTGTGAAAGAACTCTTCGAACAGAAAAGAGTGGATGCCTGTTTATGCGGATGGACCGAAATCCTCGGATCACAGTTTGCCGCTGGCGTCATGCTGGCAGAACTGCCTTCCGGTGACAGGAACATAAACTCCGAAACGGAAAGAAGAGCCCACCCATTTACTGTTGCCAATATTAATCAAATCATAAAAATCAACTGACCTGAATCATGGAAGAATTAATTGAAAAACTGAAAAAGGAAGTCATTGCCCAACTCAACCTGGAAGATATTACACCGGAAGATATCAACCCCGATTCCCCGCTTTTCGGAGAAGGTCTCGGACTTGACTCCATCGATGCATTGGAGTTGATCGTATTACTGGAAAAGAATTACGGATTGAAAATTGAGGATCCCAAAGACGGGAAAAAGATATTCTTTTCCATCCGTTCAATGGCGGAATACATCACTGAGCATAAAAAATAGCCGCTATGGCAAAACGGATTTTCGTTACGGGTTATGGCATGATCTCCTGCATGGGAGATAATGTCCCTCAGACATTTTCCGCCATGATGACGGGAAAATCGGGATTGAAGCCACTAAGCCGTATCGATTCGGTGCTGCGGAATGAATTTCCGGTGGGCGAACTTCCATATTCAATCGGGCAACTGTTTGAACTGGCCGGGATTGCACCTGCAGAAGGGTATTCCCGCAATGCATTGCTCGGAATTATCGCTGCCAGGGAAGCATACCACCATGCAAAGTTCTGCGACCATGACGGATTGAGATCCGGAGTAATTTCAGCGACTACCGTAGGCGGCATGGATCAATGCGAGACCTTTTATCAGGATTTTCTTACCAATGATACCAAAAATGCCTACCTCGACTCCTACGATTGTGCCGACAGTACGGAAAAAATCGCTGCAGAGCTCGGTATTACTGATTTTGTGACTACCATAAGCACTGCCTGTTCCTCTGCAGCCAATGCCATCATGCTTGGGGCCAGAATGATCCGCGCCGGAAAACTCGACCGGGTGCTGGCAGGAGGCTGCGAATCCCTTACCCGTTTCCACCTCAATGGATTTAATTCGCTCAAAATCCTCGATCGCGAGCCTTGCAAGCCATTTGATCAGAACCGGGCCGGGATCAATCTCGGGGAAGGAGCGGCATATCTGGTACTCGAATCAGAAGAGAGCGCTGTCATGACTGGTAACGAAATCCTCTGTGAACTCACCGGATGGGGAAATTCCTGCGAAGCTTTCCATCAGACCGCCTCCTCGCCCGATGGAATCGGCCCCTACCTCGCCATGAAACAAGCACTCGAAATGAGCGGATTGCAGCCGTGGGACATTGATTATATAAATGCCCATGGTACGGGGACCGACAACAACGATCTCTCGGAAGGAAAGGCTATCGAACAACTTTTCGGTGACCGCATCCCTCCGGTCAGCTCCACGAAACCTTTCACCGGCCATACTACCAGCGCAGCCGGGTCTACTGAAGCGATCCTCTCCATTTTTTGCCTCCGTCATCAGTTGATCTGGCCTAACCTGAATTTCCGGGAAAAGATCGGGGAACTCTCTTTCAGCCCCGTTGAAAAAATCATTACCGACAAACCGGTTCGGGCCGTGATGACCAACTCGTTTGGTTTCGGAGGCAATGACTCATCACTGATATTTATCCAACCTCCGTTTATTAGCGAGTAGTTTTCCTCCCGATCATTCACAGACCCCAAAACCCATGCCCTATATTAATGGTATCGGACTGATCTCACCCCAGCCTACTGCTGAAAACCGCGGTTTTTTAACCGAAATCGCTGAATATACCACCGACTACCTGAAATGCATCGAACCGGTTTACAGGAACTATATTGATCCCATTCAGCTCCGCAGAATGAGCCGGCTCATCAGAATGGGGATCAGCGCTGCGAAAATCAGCCTTAAGGATGCCGGCCTCTCCATGCCCGATGCCATCATTACCGGAACAGGTCTGGGCAGTGTGGAAGATACCGAGAAAATCCTCGCAGACATCTCCCGGCAGGAGCAGTTCCTCAACCCGGCACTTTTCATTCAGTCGACATACAATACCATCAGCTCCCAGATCGCGATCCAACTCAAATGCCATCATTACAACTCGACCTACGTTCACCGTACGTTTTCACTGGAAAGCGGACTCATAGACGGATTGATGCAACTAAAGGAGGTAACAGCCGGAAATATACTTGCAGGCGGTATCGATGAGATGACCCTGAACCACCTGCATATGACCAGAAGGATCGGGCTCTGGAAATTAAACGCCGTCAGCAACATGAAGCTCCTGGAGGAGAAATCCATCGGGGCCCTTGCCGGAGAAGGAGCCGCCTATTTTGTGATAGGCAATGATCCTTCACCTTCCACTTATGCCAGGCTTTCGGATGTCAGCACCATTATCCGCCTTAACGATCGTTTTGATCTCGGGCATTCTCTGAAAAATTTTCTGCGGGACAATCAACTGGAAGTTAATGATATAGATCTTTTAGTGTTGGGCCTTAATGGTGATATTCAGTTTGACCCGCTTTACGGTTCTTTCTCGGCTGAACACTTCCCCGGAACCGCCACCGCATGGTACAAACACCTCTGCGGTGAATACCATACAGCCAGCGGTTTTGGTCTGTACCTGGCAGCCAATATCCTGAAGCAGCAGATAATTCCCGAAGTTGCAAAACTCCATGGCCCTTCACCCGAGAAAATTAGGAATGTACTTATTTACAATCACTTCAGGAACGTAAACCACTCATTTATCCTGGTCCAGGCGGCCTGAACTTCCCGGTCAATTCTGCTGGTCAATGCAGCAGCCATGGCAAATTCTTCTATTTTTGCAAAAAGTAGATAACCGATGAGTAAGAAAGTGTTCGTCACGGGCATGGGCATTATATGCAGTATCGGCAAGGATCTGCCGGAAGTACTGGAATCTTTGCAAAACAACAGATCCGGTATTGGCAGGATCACAACGCTCGACACCATCCACAAAGGAGTACTGCCTGTAGCCGAGGTGAAATTCCGGAATGAAGAACTGGCGCCGTGGTGCAACATCCCCGACCCCGGGAGCCACACCCGGACTACACTCCTTGGTTTGATCGCGGCACGCCAGGCTATGTATAATGCCGGAATAATGGCGACCGGAAAACATCGTACCGGCTTTATTTCTGCCACTACTGTCGGCGGAATGGACAGAAGTGAAAATTTTTATGTTCAGTTTTCAGAGAACAGGTCCAAAGGAAAGCTGCGCGAAGTGATACACCACGATTGCGCTGACAGCACTGAAGTCATCGCAAAGGCACTGAAGATCAATGACTTTGTGACAACAGTCAGTACCGCCTGTTCATCCTCGGTAAACTCCCTGATATTTGGTGCAAACCTTATAAGGACAGGACGACTGGATTGTGTCATTGCTGGTGGCACTGATTCTATCAACAGATTCACCCTCAATGGATTCAACACCCTGATGATCCTGGATAAAAACGGCTGTCATCCCTTTGATGAACACCGTGCAGGGTTAACCTTGGGCGAAGGTGCAGCCTATCTGGTACTGGAGTCTGAGGATTCAGCTATTCGCAACAAGCGTCAGATCATTGCAGAAATATCCGGCTACGCCAATGCCAATGACGCCTATCATCAGACAGCCTCCTCCCCTGACGGCTACGGCGCCTGGCTGGCGATGTCGGGAGCGTTGAACCACAGCGGTCTTGCACCAGGCGACATCGGATACATCAACGTTCACGGCACCGGCACCCAAAACAATGACCTGACGGAAGGACTCGCTATCGAACGATTGTTTGTACCCACTGTACCCCCATTCAGTTCTACCAAAGGATTTACCGGTCATACCCTCGGCGCTGCCGGTGCGGTGGAATCGGTCATTTCAATCCTTGCCCTTCAGAATTCCATGATCTTCCCTAACACAGGATTTTCTAATCCGATGAAGGAGCTGAATATTCAACCGGTGAGCGTGCTGAAAACGAATGCAGCACTGAAACATGTCCTCTCCAATTCATTCGGGTTCGGAGGCAACAATGCCTCCATCATATTTTCGAGGCCTGAATTTTCGAAATGAGCACAAACCAACGAAATATCCATTGGAAACGAACGCAATTTACGTAAACGGGATCGGCATCGTATCGCCCAGGAAAGGGTTGACTGCCGGTAGCTTTCCGGCTGACATAGACCAACCTGAAGCCGGGCCTATGAAATGTCCCGATCCTGGGTACCGGGAATTCATACCATCTGATTTGATCCGTCGGATGGGCAGGGTGATCAAAATGGGGATATCGGCAGCCAAAATTTGTCTGCGGGATGCCGGACGGCTGATTCCGGGCGACACAGAACAATATTCCCAACCGGATGCCATTATCACCGGAACAGCCTGGGGATGCCTTGAGGATACCGGGAAATTCCTTGCCTCCATGATCAATAATCATGAAGAACTACTTACACCCACAGCTTTCATCCAGAGCACCCATAATACGGTGGCAGGGCAAATAGCGCTGCTGTTGAAATGCCACCAATACAACTTCACGTACGTCCACCGGGGGGCCTCGTTTGAAACAGCGCTCACGGATGCGATGATGCAAATGGAACCGGGTACCTTTTCCAATGTGCTGACCGGCGCTACCGATGAAATCACTCAGGATTACCTGGATATCACCAGCCGGATGGGGCTTTGGCGAACCAATCCCGGATATGAACCGGTTCACCCCGGCGAGGGGGCAACCTTCTTTCTGCTCGGTAATACCGCTCAGGAAAATAGCTATGCCAGGCTAGCCGGAGTCCATTTTTTTAATCTTTCTGAGGAAAGTGAAGGGCTGGCCGCCATAGTTAACACTTTCCTTGCGGATCACGGAGATACCCCTCATGATATAGACCTCCTGATGCTGGGTTCCGTTGGCAACCCTGCCGATGATCCTTTTTACGCATCTGTACTGTGCAACTTTCCTGCCCGTACCCTTGCCGGACAATTCAAATACCTCTGCGGTGAATACCCTACGGCCTCCGCCTTCGCCATGGGAATCGCCTCCCTGATCCTGAAGACAGGGTTGCTCCCTGAAAGGTTTATTGTCAGGCCGGCAACCACCGGTGGTGAGCCATCCACGCACCGGGCATTACCCAATCGTTCTCATATTAAAATATTGATTTACAACCATTTCAGAGGTGTAAACCACGGGCTGATTCTTTTAACCGGAGTTTGATCCATGCTGACTTTCCGACGGGCTACCATTCTGTTTTTTCTGCTTCTCGCCGCAGTCAATGTGGTTTCACTCCTTCCTGAAAACCCTGTTTCCGATACCCTCAGGTCATTCAGGCTCTCTGTCACCCTGAGCCTGGCGGCCGGATATCTGGGGCTCTCCTTCGGAATGGCCTTCCTGCCTTGCAGCGGCTATCATTTTCGCACGATCTGCAAGGGAAAAACCAATGAAAATAAGGTTGCGATCACCTTCGATGACGGCCCGGACCCCCTCTGTACGCCGAAGGTTCTGGACACACTGAAAAGCCGGGGAGTCACTGCGACCTTCTTCTGTATCGGGCAAAAAATCAAGGATAATGAAGCGATCCTGCAACGTATGATCAGGGAAAACCATCATACCGGCAACCACTCCTTCAGTCATTCGTATTGGTTTGACTGGTTTCCCACCCGGATGGTGCAGAGTGAAATCAAAGAAACCGACCTACTCATCCGTCATGCGACAGGGTTGAAACCCGCATGGTTCCGCCCTCCATTCGGGGTGCTCAATCCCATGATCAGCAATGCGTTGAAAAAATGCGGGCACCAAGCCGTGTGCTGGGATATCCGGTCGCTGGACACCATGGGAGGCCCACCGGAAAGGATAAGCGGAAGGATACTTCGAAAACTTAAGCCGGGTTCCATCATATTGCTGCATGATCAAAGCCGGTTTTCACAAAATCACCTGGATCAGTTGCTCGACAGGATCAAAGCGGCAGGTTTCACCATTGTACCGTTGAACGAATTAATCGAATCCAAAGCCTATGTATAAGATTTTCCGGACACATGGTCAAACCCTGTTTGCCATTGGCACCGCAATTTTGCTGATGCTTCTTCTCACCGGCTCTCCGGCGTTGAATGCACAGACTAAGCCTATGCCACCCGACCTGATCGACAGGGTAAAAAAGCAGGTGAAGCAGTTTGCTTTAACTACCCGGTCGATTTCCTGCCGGTTTAAACAGGAAAAGGAGATGTCGATGATTGCGGAGAAGATCAATTCCGGCGGTACATTCCATTTTAAAAAGGAAAAGATGCTCCGATGGGAATATACCGAACCTTACTCGTACATTATTGTGATCAGGAATGACCGTATCTCTATCCGGGACGAGGGCGATGTTTCGCATTTCAGCATCAGTTCCAACCAGGTTTTTCTGGAGATAAACCGTATCATCATGGGCTCTGTTCAGGGGACTTTGTTCGATGATGAGAAGAATTTCCGGAGCAGTTTCTTTGAAAGCCCGACCGCCTATATTGTTCGACTTCAGCCAAAAAACGCCCGGTTACGGAATTCACTCCTCGAAATCGCCATCTATTTCAACACCCGTGATTTTTCAGTTGACCGGTTAGAGATGACCGAATCGGGTGGTGACAAGACACGGATTCAATTCTCTGAAAAAGTATTCAATAAACCGGTCGGGGATGAAAAATTCGTGGTGGATTAGCGGACTTCTTTTTCTTTTCGTAACCGGCTGCCAACCGGGCCGGCCCGATCATCTGCATCAGCTTTCACCCGTCAACATGCCGAATGTTCATAGCTATCAGATCGATTCTTCTGCCTTATTCAAATGCTCTATGGAAATCGGAAAGCATAAACTCTCCGGGATTATGTTCATTAAAAATATTGATACTTCCGGAATCCGGACTGGTTATCCGGAGAAATACCGGATCGTTTTTGCCAATGAAATCGGGCTTACTTTTTTTGATTTCGAGTTATCGGCAGATTCCCTGTACCTGTTATCAGGGCTGGAGCCATTGCGAAAAAAGTCATTACTGAACCTGTTAAAAATGGATTATCAGTTCATTACCGGGATAACCGGAAGTAAGGTAAAGAAGTATTTCCGTAAAAAGCACGGCGGTGATATTCTGGTCAGGGGTTATCAAAACGGATTGGCCTTCCGGAAACAATATAATCCTGGCGGAGATACGATCCGGAGCATCAGCGGCCGGAAAACGTGGATCGATAAAGTATTCATCCGATATGACCTGACCAATGGTGCCGCGGCAGCCAGGATTACCATTGACCATCCGGTTATCGGAATGAGAATTAAAATGCGGAGGTTGAAATGAGGTTAAACTGCCGGTTCCCCTCTGCAAATAACCTGAAAATGTATGATAATAATTTTTGCGGTTCCAAAAGAAATTCATAATTTTGCAGGCCTTAAAATGGCGAACAAATAATAATAGGAAAACACAATTAATTTAGCGATGAATTTAGCTCCTGAAGTAAAGAAGAATTTGTTTAAAGAACACGGAAAATCAGAGTTTGACAGCGGGTCCACGGAAGCGCAGGTTGCCATGTTCACCTTAAAGATCCAGCATTTGACGGAACATCTCAAAGTGAACAAAAAGGATATGGTCACGGAACGGTCGCTGGTCATCATGGTAGGCAAACGCAGACGTCTGCTTGATTATCTGAAACGCCGGGATATTCAGAAGTATCGTGACCTGATCAAGAAATTGGGTATCAGAAAGTAAGAGCAAAACATATTTACAGAAACAAAAAGAGGCAATGTCATCGTTGCCTTTTTTACTATATGAAAGAATCAAATGAAAGGAATTACCAAAAGTTTTAACCTGGCCGATGGCCGGGAGATCTCCCTCGAAACCGGGAAACTGGCCAAACAGGCCGATGGCGCCGTAGTAGTGAAAATGGGCGATACCATGTTGCTCGCTACAGTGGTAGCTATGCCGGAGGCGAAGGAAAATGTCGATTTCATGCCCTTATCGGTTGAATACCGCGAAAAATATGCTGCCACGGGAAGATTTCCCGGTGGCTTCTTTAAACGGGAAGCTCGTCCCTCCGACCACGAGGTATTGATCTCACGGTTGATAGACCGTGCGCTCCGTCCATTGTTTCCCGACGATTTCCATGCCGAAGTTCAGGTAATCGTGACCCTTATCTCGGCCGATAAAAACATCATGCCGGATGCACTGGCCTGCCTCGCTGCATCCGCAGCCCTCTCCGTGAGCGATATTCCGTTCAACGGACCTATCTCGGAGGTGAGAATTGCCCGTATCCAGGGCAAATTGGTTGTAAACCCCAATATTGACGAATTAAACGGAGCTGACATCGACATCATGGTCGCCGCTTCCATGGAAAACATCGTGATGGTGGAAGGAGAAATGAAAGAGGTATCCGAAGAATCTATGGTGGAAGCTTTGAAAGCTGCCCATGATGCGATCCGCACCCAATGCCAGGCACAACTGGAGTTAGCCTCCATGGTGGAAAAATCGAAGGTCAAACGCAGCTATAGTCATGAAACCAACGATCCCGATTTCAAAGCACGCCTGAAGGAAGCCACTTACGGAGCCGTTTACAATATGGCCTCCCGTGGCATTGCCAACAAACAGGAGCGCAAACGGATCCTGGATGAGATCAAAGAGTCCTTTATCGCTACACTTACCGATGAAGAAAAAGAGACCTACGCCAACATGACTGGCCGCTATTATCACGATGTGGAGAAAGAAGCGATCAGGAATGCCACCCTCGACAACCGCCAAAGGGTGGATGGCCGGAAACCTGACGAGATCCGTCCGATATGGTCGGAGGTTGATTATCTCCCGGCTGCCCATGGATCCGCTATCTTCACACGGGGAGAGACTCAGTCGCTTACTACCGTTACCCTTGGCACCAAACTAGATCAACAGGAGATTGACGGAGCTGTCATCGAAGGTAAATCGAGCTTCCTGCTTCATTACAATTTCCCCAGCTTTGCGACAGGTGAGGTAAAACCAATCCGCAGTA
>CAYLVY010000115.1:0-11782 GCA_964387205.1 uncultured Draconibacterium sp. | reverse complement strand
GATATTTCTTCTTTTATAAACATAATTCAAAGATAATTGATTTTCCAATAAGTTCAATCCCCATGGATTCCGTTTTCATTGGTTTGTTGTTAGCTCCTGACCGTATTTATATTTTCATTTTTAAAGGATGTTGTCTTGTGTCAAAACTCGAAAGCAAAACAAATTATTCATCCTCAACAGTATAGTAAATCGTCAAAATTTTTGAGAGAACACAACGATGAACCCCCACCAACCCCGTTCTGGCTTAATCCAGGCGATATCACAGCCTAACAACCCCTGCATCCAATTAGGCCTGGGGTTAACTTCTAATCCATTATACTTTCTCATACGTAACCCATTATCGTTATAAACTTCAAGAGAATACTTTTCTTCAAGGAAATTTGAGATTTTAATTATCGAACGGTCAATAATTGGGTATGGATAGTCAGATAGACCATTACATTTCTTTCATTATGAAACTCTCTAATATTAGTAACAATTTCTCTTATTGGACGACGAAAGATTTTATTTGACACAGAACATCTTCTCCGCCAACCATATTTGTCAGGCTGAGAAAATCCTGTTCGTTTTGCTAAAAAATCGAAATCAGTTTGTTTTCAACTTCCATTTTGGTCATACTTCAATAGGAACCATAAAAGTATAAAAATAATCGAAGTCTATTATTTTTCCGTAACAATTAGTATAAAAAAAGCCCTCCAGATTTCTCCGGCAGGCTTCCCCATTACTAACCAAGTATGAAAACGCTAAGAACAGCCTGATAAATACCCCGTTGGCGGATTCGGATCGAGTGCAATGGTACCTTCGTAAATGGCCACCGGGGCGCCTTGCTTGCACATGAAGGTGATCTTGTGCCCCTTGTCTTTGTCAATCTTCTCGCCCCAGGTGGTTTCGAAGGTGAAATAGTAGTAGGGGCAGAACTGGAGGATGGCCGCCTTGAAGGAATTATTTGTCATTTTGACCGGCGAAATTATAAATTTGGCTTCATCTGCTTCCTGGCATCGCTTTTTTGCCGAAATTTGGGTTTGTGAATAATGCAGGATAAATCATTGCGTCACGTTTTTAATTTCAAACCTTACGGAAACAAATCAAACAGGAAAGTGAAATGCAAATCGGAAAAGTCAACAGGATTACACATGATCAGATTGCTGGAAAAAAATAGCAGGATACCTTATGATTTGCTTTTGCTTGCCGATGAAACCATTGAAGCAATCAATAAATATATTCATCAGTCGGATATATATGTACTTGAACGGGGCAATACCATAATGGCCGTTTTTGCATTGCAAACGATTTGCAGCGATACCGTGGAGATAAAAAACATTGCGGTTGATACAGCATTTCAGGGACAAGGTATTGGACAGGAGTTATTAAAGTACGCCATAAACCTTGCAAAAGAAAGGGGGTTTAAACGTATAATTGTCGGGACGGGAGATGCCGGTATTAAACAATTGTATTTATATCAAAAAGTTGGTTTTGAGATATATGATATAAAGCACAAATTCTTTATCGATAATTTTCCGGAGCCAATATTTGAAAACGGAATTCAATTAAAACATATGATAATGCTAAAAATGGATTTGAAATAAATCCCAAATCGCGCACATGCGTGCATAGAACATGAGCATAAAAACAGTATTGAAAGATATACGTTTCTGGATAATTGTTTTTTTTGTTTTCCGGTTGATTGGGATTACAAATCCGCCGCTGGAGGTGGCCCATAATTGGAGACAGACTACTGTGACGATGGTTTCCAGGAATTTCCTGGAAACCGATCACAACATTTTTTTCCCCAGAATTGATATAGCCGGCGAAAAAACCGGAATAACAGGCATGGAATTTCCACTGCTCAACTATTGTATTTATATCTTGGCAAACCTTTTCGGTTATCAACATTGGTACGGCCGATTAATTAATTTAATGGTTTCAAGCATCGGACTTTGGTTCTTCTATAAGTTGTTACGAAAATATTTCACCAGTCAGGTTGCTTTCCACTCCACTATAATATTAAGCGTTTCTATATGGTTTCAGTACTCCAGAAAGATCATGCCCGATACCTTTTCAATGTCAATGATCATTGCATGTATCTATTATGGAAGTAATTACCTGGAAAATGTGAGTCAGAAGTACAACTTTCTGAATTTGTTGAGTTATCTTCTTTTGATGATGCTGGGAGTGTTATCGAAACTGCCTTCGGGTTATTTGCTGATTATTTTTGGAATATTTTATTTTAATAAAAGCATTCCTTTAAAAAGAAAAGTAATCTTCACAGTGGTATCATTCATCGGGATCATACCTGTAACAGTCTGGTACTATTATTGGGTCCCTTATCTTGTTGACCGATATGGATTCTGGCATTTCTTTATGGGCAAAAGCATTAGCCAGGGTTTTAACGAAATACTGCAGAATCTTAACCAGACACTCGGCAAATTTTATGATACAGCATTAAAATTCACCGGTTTTGCAGTGTTTGCCTTTGGATTGGTCTTCTCCATCGTAAAAAAGGATTGGAAGATATATTGGTTATTCGTACTTTGTTTGGTGAGTTTTTTCATCATCATACTGAAGGCTGGTTATTCCTTCCCGCATCATCACTATTATATCATTCCTTTTGTTCCTGTAATGGCATTAGTGGCCGGATATGGCCTGGCAAACATTAAAGACTCCCGGATCGCTTTACTGCTCCTGGTCGTAATCTCCGTTGAAGGTATCGCCAACCAACAACATGATTTTAGAATCAAAGAAAAAGAGAGAAAAATATTGAATCTTGAAAATGACCTGAACACTTTTTCTCAGCAGGGCGATTTGATCCTGATCAATAGTGGCACCGTTCCAACCCCAATGTATTTTGCACACAGGAAAGGATGGATCAATAGCAATGAAGAAATTCAAGATGAAAAATATATTGAAACTCTGAAATCTAAAGGGCTTAAATACATAGTAATACTAAAAAGGACCTTTGGGTCTGAAATTTTGCTTACTCATTATAAAAAGGTTTTTGAAAATGAAGATTATTGCATTTACGAATTGTAAAACTATTGGTCATAACCTGATGTTTGTATGTCACTCTTAAGAGCTATATTGGCTATTATCTTTCCTCCGTTATCGGTTATCGGTTATGGTTGCGGGTCAGTTCTGATTGTATTTCTACTGACACTCGCCGGGTGGATACCAGGTATCATTGCAGCCTTAATAATACTAAACAGAAATAAATAGCCGGATTTGATCAGTGGGAGGGATACATAAACCTGGTTTTCACCTCGCCATATTTCTGTAATGAAAATATCTGGTCACCACATCGTCCACGAAACCGTCGGTCTGGTAATCCAACGCGTGGGCCGATAAGGTGTCCAGCGTTCCTACCGGGTCGCGCCTCGATTTTCGCGAAAGATAATAGTCCACATGCCGGTTCCACCGGTTTTTATCCCTGCCGTACTGACCTGCCCGTTCCCTCGCCGTCAACACTTTACCGATCCCGACATTATAGGTGGCCAGGATAAAAAAGACACGCTCAATCGGGTGGGTAATCTCCTGCGGCAATAAGTCATCAATCTGACGCAGGTACTTAACACCCGCTGCAATCTGTGCCGACGGCGGTGAACCGGCATCCACACCGAACCGCGCATTGATTTCCGGCATCAGTTGCATCAACCCGCTCGCATTTTGTTTTGATATCAACCCTGTCTTGAAATTCGACTCCTGATATATCAAAGAGGCGACCAGCCGCCAGTCCCACATGATGATCCGGCTGTGCTTCCGGATCGCGTCGTCAAAGGGCGATAACCTGCCGCCCGTTACCGAAAAATAATCACTTCGAACGTACTGGTTAATCAAATCATTCTGAAAATAAGAGAGATATGTGTGTTTAAGCCGGCCGGATTCACGTTCTTTCTTCAGCCATTCGTTGACCTCGTGGCGCAGGGAATCGGAATGAGGCGGCACCCCCCATGAATGCGAAAACCGGGGAAAAGCCAGCAACGAAATGTCGAGATGGGGGAAGTTCCGGTGATAGACCATCGCCACATTCTCCTGACAGAGGGCATAGCGGATCTTCCCGGATGCCACCTGCAGTACCAGTCCATCCTGACTAAGGGTGTCAGAAGCAACTATCACCGCCCTGCGACCTGTCTTGCGCCGGAATATATGCCACAACGGGTCTTCAAAGGGATTGGCAGCGATCCATACTGTATCTGCCGGAAACCGGTGCAGATCCCTGACCGGCTTCAGGGTATCCCCTTTGAACTTTCCCGGTTTTCGCTGCACCAGCACCATCCGGGTCTCGCCCAGGGGATCAGTGAACCGGACCATCTTCTTGCCATGACTGGTTACCGGAAGGTTCATCGCCAGGATATCAGCTACGTTGTGGCGCATGTAGTACATCATTTGCCGGGCATTGTCGCAGGCAATGATTTTCACCGGTACCCCGAGATGATCGCCGAACGATTCAAGCAGGTCGAGCTGGTAACCCCGGGGCGCACCGCGGTAAAGGAAATAGTTAAGGGTATTACGATCGGTCAGGGCGATTATGTAACCACGCTCACGTATCCGGCGCAGGGCATCCGCCGGGGGCTCTTCCCCGGTGGGCCAGAATACAATTCCGGCATAAACAGCCCCGGTGACCACCGCGGTAATGATCAGCCACAATAGGGCGTTTTTTACCTCTATCTTCTTCAATATCTTCCGGTTAAGTTACTTTCCGGTATCTCCACACCGCCAAGGAAAGCATCAGCACGGCATAAACCGACAGTGCAAAAAAGTGGGGACTGATATCCGAAAATCCCGATCCTTTCAACAATACCATCCTCATGATCCGTATTAAATACATCAGCGGGTTCAGGCGGTTGAGCTGTTGTGCCCACTCCGGCATGCTCTCCACCGAGGTGAACAATCCGCTCATCAAAATAAAGATCACCATGAAAAAGAACGAAACCAGCATGGCTTGCTGCTGGGTGTTGGTTATATTGGATATCAATAACCCGAAAGACAAAATTACAAAAAGAAAGACGCCCGCCGATAAAAAGATCAGCCAAAGGCTTCCCTCCATGGGGATATTGAAAAGGATCTTTCCCAGGGTCAGCCCGAAGGCAAGCTCGAAGAGCGCCAGTATCCAGAATGGGGTCATTTTACCGGTGATGAACTGTAACTTATTGATCGGGGTGACATTGATCTGCTCAATCGTCCCGATCTCCTTCTCCCTCACGATGTTCATCCCGGCCAGCAACATCCCGATGATGGTGACCAGGACCACCAGGATGCCCGGCACCATGTAGGTCTTGTAGTTGAGTTTGGGATTGTACCAGTATCTGAAATCGGTTTGTATCGTCCGGATATCGCCCATGGCGGACGGATCGAAATTTTCGGCGATCATCATCCGGTTGTAATCGAAAAGGATCATCGTGGAGTAGGCGTTGATCAGCCCTGCCGTTTGTCCGTTGATGGCATTGACCACAAACTGCACCGTGGCATTACGGTCGCGGATCACCTGCTTTTCAAAACCGGCAGGGATCTGAAGGATCATCTCCACCTCCCCGCGTTGCATCGCTTCCGCCGCCTCCTGATAGGAGAATCCCGAATGACAGATGCGATAAAACGGCGAACCGCTGAACTTGCTCACCAGTTTCCGTGAGATTCCCGACAAATCGTGATCCACCACGCTCATCCTGATCTCCTTCATCTCAAAAGTGGCTGCATTCACCAGGATGATCAACTGTACCAACGGAACCACAAAAATGATCGGGACCATCATCCGGTTTCGGAAAACCTGGATGAACTCTTTCTGGATAATATACCGGATCGTTCTCATGGCGTGAGTCGTATGTTGAATTTCCGGATAGCCAGTGTCAGGAAAAAGAGGGTAAATCCCAGCAATACAAGGGTCTCTTTCCAGATATACTCCAGCCCGTTGCCCTGGAGCATAATGCTTTTCACAATGGTAATGTAATATTTTGGTGGCATGATGTAGCACAACGCCTGGATGATCACCGGCATGTTCTCAATGGGAAAGATGAAACCGCTGAGCAAAATGGTGGGAAGCATCAGGGCAACCAGCGAGATCATCATGGCGATCTGCTGGCTGCTGGTTACCGATGAGATCAGAATGCCCAGCGAAAGCGCCATGGTGAGATATAACAGGCTCTCCAGCAGCAACAGGGTGATGCTCCCGCGGATGGGAACGCCGAAGACGAGATTTCCCAGCCCCAGGATGATGCAGGCATCGATAAAAGCCAGTACCACGTAAGGAAATACTTTGCCGATGATGATCTGTGCCGGGCGAAGAGGGGAGACCAGCAGCAACTCCATGGTACCGAGTTCCTTTTCCCGGGTGATCGACAGTGAGGTCATCAGCGCCGAAATGAGCATCAGCAACATCGCCATAAGCCCCGGAACGAACATAAATACCCCTTTCAACCCGCTGTTGTACATCATCCTTACCTCCGGCCTGATCTGCGCCGGGACCTTTGCGGCATTTATCGTTGCCTGGTAATTGGCCACAATGCCGTTGATATAGTTTACCAGGATGTTGGCCGTGTTGGGATCGGAGGCGTCGCCGATGACCTGGAGATGCGCGGTGCCGTCGCGCTGCATCTTAGCGGCAAATTCAGGTTCGTAGATCAGGGCAAGTTTTACCTCTCCCTTGCGGAATACCGCGTCGGTCTCCTCTACCGAACGAAGTTCATGCTCCAGCATAAAATAACCCGACGAAAGGATCTTATCGGTGAGCTGACGGGTGATATAATCACGGGAAGGATCATAAACAGCGATTTTGGCATCCTTGATCTCATTGGTGAGGACATACCCGAAGAGCAGCAACTGCACCGCCGGCATCCCAAAGAGGATCAGCAGGGTACGGTAATCCCTGAAAATGTGATAGATCTCCTTAATGACAAATCCCCTGAACCGTTTCATGTGTGTGTAGGTCTGGCCAGCCGGATAAATACATCATTCATGGAATCCGCGCCAAACTGGCTTTTCAGCCGGTCGGGCGTATCCATTGCAGCGATGCGGCCATCCACCATGATCGACACGCGGTCGCAATATTCCGCTTCGTCCATGTAGTGGGTGGTCACGAAAAGGGTGGTTCCTTCACGGGAGGCTTCAAAGATCAGTTCCCAGAATTGTCGCCGTGTCACCGGGTCAACCCCGCCGGTGGGTTCGTCCAGGAAAACGACAGCCGGGCGGTGGATCATCGCCACCGAAAAGGCGAGTTTTTGCTTCCAGCCCAATGGGATATCCCGAATCAGCATGTCGCGGGCATTCTCAAATCCCAGCCGTCCCATCATCACCCGGCTGCGCTCCAGGATATCCTGTTTTTTCAACCCATAAATCCCACCATAAAACCTGAAGTTCTCAAATACGGTCAGGTCTTCATAGAGCGAAAACCTCTGGCTCATGTAGCCGATGTTCCGCTTCACCTGTTCGCGACGGGTATAAATATCGAAACCTGCCACCGAAACCTCGCCGGAGGTGGGATAGGAAAGACCGCACAATATCTTGATGGCGGTTGTCTTGCCGGCGCCGTTGGCTCCGAGGAAACCGAAGATCTCCCCCCGTTTCACCGAAAAGGTGAGACGGTCGTTGGCGGTGAAATTGCCGAACCGCTTCACCAGGTCCCTGACCACGATGATGTCATCCCTGCTTTCCATCTCCCATCAGCTCCATGAAACAATCCTCGATACCCGGACTGATCTCTTTTACCTCCACCTGATGGTGTCCCTCCCTTTTCAGGTAACTTTCCAGTGCAGCCTGATCCCGCACTTCGGGCTTCAGTGTCACATGGGCTGTCTGGCCAAAGGCGTGAACGCTGCGGGCGCCCGGATAACGCCGCAGGTCGCCCGGCAACCGTGAAGTATTTTCGGATCTCACCGACAGCAGCCGTAACGGAAACCGTTCCACGATCCCGGCAGGGGTACTGATGGCCATGATCCGCCCTCCCTGGATCAGCGCCACGCGGTCGCAGAGGCTTGCCTCATCCATGTAAGGCGTCGAAACCAGGATGGCGATACCGGCCGCTTTAAGCCTCCCGAGCATCTCCCAGAATTCCCGCCGCGAAACGGCATCCACCCCGGTAGTGGGTTCATCGAGAAACAGTACCTCCGGTTTGTGGATCATGGCACAGGAGAGGGCGAGCTTTTGCTTCATCCCTCCCGAAAGCGCCCCCGCGCGCCGGTGTTTGAAAGGCTCGATCTGACTGTAAATCTCTTTTACCAGGTCGTAATTCTCCTCAATGGTCGTCCCGAAAATAGTGGCAAAAAAGCGGAGGTTCTCCTCCACCGTCAAATCCTGATAAAGGGAAAACCTTCCCGGCATGTACCCGGCAATGCTACGGATGCGGCGGTAATCCTTCACTACGTCATACCCGAGCACCATGGCGGAACCCTGGTCGGGGAGCAGGAGCGTGGTCAGTATGCGGAAAAGGGTGGTCTTTCCCGCTCCGTCGGGCCCGATGAACCCGAAGAGTTCCCCCGGTTGAATACTGAACGTGAGATCGTCCAGTGCCGTGGTGGCCCCGAAACGCTTTCCCAGCTCCTCTGCAACTACCGCCGGACGTTCCATGATTTATTTTGGCGCGATCGAACGGGTCCAGTAAGTATTGCGCCCGATCATCGAAACGCCGATATAGCCCCTTACCTTGATCTTGTTGGCACCCTCCATGCGGATATAACATTTGTAAGTCTTGCCGTTTTTGGGATCGTAAATCGTCCCCCCCGACCATTCTTCCCTTCCGTCAAAAGTGAAGTCGCGCATGTTGACCAGTCCGATCAGCGGCCTGGAACGCTGCTTTTCATCGGGATTCTCCACGTCGGTGCGTGGATTCCCGGTCACCTTGTCGTTGGGTTCCTTGAGCCATACCAGCTTGCCGAAATATTGGCCATTCTCTTTGTAAAGCTGGATCTTGCCTGTGGCCTCCTGATTCAGCCAGGTGCCAAGGATCTCATCCCCCTTCAATGTCTGGGCGTGCACGCCGGCAAACGCCAGCATCATCATGATTATTCCGCTGATTCTTATTTTCTTCATGTTCTGTATTAAGGTTGTTAAACTATTATCCTGAATCTCGCAAATCCTTTGAATGATATCGGGTTTCCCGATGGAAAGGTTCATTTTTTATGTCTGAATACAAAAGTATATAACTTTATGTATTTGGTTCCGGTTTTAACCGGTTTAGGAAGAAAGTCATAATAGCCTCATTATAAAATCATTTCCAATCCTGATACTTATTTATGGCTCAATGTCTGATTTCAGGATCATCTCCCCCGGCATGCCGATCTTCATGCTCCCGTCGTTTTTTACCCTCACCTTCACGGCATACACCAGGTTTACCCGCTCCTCCTTGGTCTGGATGGTCTTGGGGGTGAACTCTGCTCCGGGAGATATCCAACTGATCACCCCGGTGGTGCTGGTGTTGGTTTTCTCGTCATGATCGTATCGAACGCCCACGGTCTGACCAATCTTCAGGTGCGGGAGCTGGGTCCCGGTCACGTAGATGCGTAATTCCATTACCGACAGGTCGGCAACGCGGTAGAGTGGTTTACCAAAAGCTGCCACCTCCTGCTCCTCGGCGAATTTGGTCAGCACCGTCCCTTTCACGGGGTTGACGATCGCGGCATTGCGGATCGCTTCCCGCACCTGGGCGATCTGTTGCTCCACGCTGCCTGTCTGTTCTTTTACGCCGCCCGACTGGCTTTGAACTGCAGCGATCTGTTTTTCAATGAGCCGCAGGCCGGCTTCGATATCGTCAAGTTGTTTCCGGGCAACGGCGCCATCTTTCAGCATACCGGTCACCCTGGCTTTCTCGATCAGCAGGTTTTCCCTGTTTTGTTCATATACCGCGATCTGAGCCCCCAGGTCGTCGAGCCGGGCGCTGGTGGCGTTGCGCTGCTGCATCAGTTGCCGCTCCTTCAGGTGCAGGTCGGTGGTGTCGATATACCCGACCACTGCACCGGAGTCCAATAACTGCCCTTCCGTTGCTTTAAGGCTGAGGATACGGCCGTTGGCCAGGGCCGAAACGGTCACTTCCGTGGCTTCGAATGTACCGTATGCGTCGGGTTCATCGCTGTGACTGCCGCAGGAAACGATCATCCATCCCGACAGGAAAAGAAGAAACCATTTAATTTTCATTTCGATCATAGGTTTGATGTGTTATCTGAGGTGTCCTCAAGTAAGGGGAGGGTCGGGGAGGGGTCATTGCTGACAAACTTTCGTGTGAGTCCCGCAGGATTTAGGTTTATGCGAAGCATCCTTTTTAATATTTCACCCCTGTGGCGTACAACCATGCAATCCGCGCACGGAGCAGTTGAATCTGATGCAGTTCGTAGGTGATCCGTGCCGAAGTCTCTTCGTTGAGTCGTGCGATGTAGTCGGCGGGAGTGATCACGCCATGATCCAACTGGGAAGCGGCCGATTGGGTGATCGATTCCCGCAAGGCGATGATCTTCCGGTCCTGGTCGAGCAGCGCTGCCATTTTCGCCGCTTCGCCCGACTCCTTGTGGGCGCTGATGCGGAGGTTGCGGTCGAAGCTCTCCTGCTGTGTCCTGACGATCTCCGACTGAAGCGAAAGGATCTTTCGTTCGTTCTTGTTTTCGTTCCAGTTCCATGGGCTCCATGTCACCCTGGCGCCGATGATCCACCACGGGCGGAAGTCGCTGTCGAGCATGTTCAGCCCCGGGCGTCCGTAACCAGCCTGGCCATAAGCAGCCACCTTGGGGTTCCATTTGGTGACTACCATTTTCTTCAGCAGGTCGATGCGGTCGCGCTGGATGTCGAAGAGGTTGTATTCCGGGCGGCGGTTCTCGAAGCTGTCGGGAAGTGCGGCGATTTCGGGCAGTTGAAAGAGGGCATCAGGGGCAACCGGCATGGCGGTAAGTTCTGCGAGCATCCGGCAGGAGGTATGGCGATCGTGTTCTAACTCGCTCACCTGTTGTTCCAGACGCATCAGTTCCGCTTCAAGGATCCGGAGGTTCATCTCCGGTGCGGCGCCTGATGCGATGGCGGAGTTCACTTCTTTGATCCTGGCTCGAATTTTTTCAGCGCCGGCGAGGAGCAGCTTTTCGTTCCGGTCGATCAGCAGGATACCAAAAAAGAGCTGGTTTACCCGTTCACGCAACTTATACAGTTCTGCTTCCACCCCTTTGAGGTCGGCGCGGAGGTTGACCGCTTCCAGTTGCTTCTGGTAACGGGTGATGCTGCCGTCGTAAATGGTCTGCGACAGGTCGAGGGTTAGTTTGTACCAATCCTTGCTGATCTCCGGCATCCCCAGGTCGGGCATGCCTACCGGCAGGGCAATATTTACTTTGGTTACATCGGACTGAAGGGAAATATTGGCGCCGGCGTTGATTTTGGGAAGGTAATTCTTATTTAGATTATTATTCTTCAGCAGGTTAATATCTCCCGACAACTGTTCCTGTGCCCCGAGCGGGTAGTGGTCTTCCGCGTTCCGATAGCACTCCTGCAGGGTGATCACGGGCTGGGCTTCGGAGTGAAAAACGGCAGTCAGGATAAGAAAAGCGGCCAGGGTCCCGCCGAGCCGGAGCCGGAGAGAGATTTGGGCTATCATGGTTGATGGATAAGGGACATGCAATCGGTTTTGCCGCGAACCCAACCGCTGCGGCTGGTTTAGACGGGGTAAAAGTAGATGTTTTTAATGTTTTGTACAAATGAACGGCGGCCGAATATGAAAAACCGCGGAGGAACGCAAAGGAAACGCGGAGGAAAAAAAACTCTGCGCGCCTTTGCGCATTCCTCCGCGCGCCTCAGCGGTTAAAAAAACGAATAAACCGCGGAGGAACGC
>CAYLVY010000114.1:8193-11836 GCA_964387205.1 uncultured Draconibacterium sp. | reverse complement strand
AAAAGAAAAACCCACGATTGACGTGGGTTTTAGTGGTGTTTTCGTACCCGGAGCCGGAATCGAACCGGCACGAACTTGCGTTCATTGGTTTTTGAGACCAACGCGTCTACCTATTCCGCCATCCGGGCGAAGAGGGTGTGGGTTAGCAAATTCCACCCCGCAAAATTACTACAATTTTCCACTCCTCCAAAGCCAATTGTCATTATCATCCGTTACGACTGTAATTTGATCGAAGGGGTTCCCGCTTTGCAGATCTGTCATTATTATTATACCTTTGCATCTCAAAAACCACTTCCCTCATGGCAGCAAAGATCAACATCTTTTCAGGTTCGGCTACCGCCGTCCTGGGTGAGAAAATTGCGCAAAGTTATGGCATCGAACTGGGCAAATCTTCAGTAATCCGTTACGCCGACGGGGAATTCCAGCCCTCCTTCGATGAGAATATCCGGGGCTCGGATGTCTTTATCATCCAATCAACCCACACACCGTCCGATAACCTCTTCGAACTGCTGATGATGATCGACGCCGCCCGCCGTGCCTCCGCCAAATCGATCGTGGCCGTGATCCCTTACTTCGGCTATGCCCGCCAGGACCGGAAAGACAAACCACGCGTATCCATCGCCTCCAAACTGGTGGCGAACCTGCTCTCCGCTGCCGGAGTCAACCGGATCATCGCACTCGACCTCCACGCCGACCAGATCCAGGGTTTCTTCGACGTCCCGGTCGACCATCTCTATGCATCCTCGGTCTTCATCCCCTACCTGAAAACCCTCCACCTGCCCGAACTGATTTTCGCCTCCCCCGATACCGGCGGTACACGCCGCGCCGGATCCTACGCCAAATTCTTTCATACCAACTTCGTCATCTGTTACAAACACCGTGCAAAACCAAATGAAGTGGCCAAAATGAGACTGGTCGGCGACGTCACCGGTAAAGATGTGATCCTGCTCGACGACATCGTGGATACCGGCGGAACCCTCTGCAAAGCAGCCGAACTCATCATGGAAAACGGCGCCCACTCCGTCAGGGCTGTGGTTACCCACGCCCTGCTCTCCGGCAACGCCCAGGAAACGATCGAGCAATCTGCCCTCCAGGAACTGATCGTCACCGACACCATCCCACACCCCCACGAGAGCAGCAGAATAAAGGTCCTCAGTACCGCCGACCTGTTCGCCGAAGTTATCCGCCGTCTGAAACGAAAAGAGTCTATCTCCTCATTGTTCAAATTCTAAGAAAAAGTTTACCTTTGCAAAAATTTTGCGCCACCTGACCCTCGGGTCTTGTAGCAAGTAATTATCACATTATCAACATTAAAAAAACATTATGAAATCGGTATCATTGAGCGGCACGACAAGAGCGTGCGTAGGGAAGAAAGATGCCAGGAACCATCGCCGCGAGGGCCAAGTCCCATGCGTGATGTACGGCGGAAAAGAACAAATCCACTTCGTGGTCAACGAAAAAGAACTGATGAAACTGCTCCACACCCCCGTGGTGACTCTTTTCGACCTCCTCATCGATGGCAAAAACTTTCCCACCCTGGTGCAGGACGTCCAATACCACCCGGTAACAGATCGTCTGCTGCACGTTGATTTTAAACAGATCCTCCCGGAAAAAATGGTCACCATCGGCGTTCCCATCCGGATTATCGGTACCTCGCCCGGCGTACTGCGCGGTGGAAAACTGGTCAAAAAGATGCGTAAACTCACCATCAAGGCACTGGCCCAAAACCTTCCCGATGAAGTGGTGGTTTCAATCGACACGCTCGATATCGGCCAAACCATGAAGGTTTCCGATATGACCATGGAAAATGTCACCTTCCTCGATGCACCATCCTCCGTGATCATCGGGGTGCGCACCGCGCGTACCGTGGTCGAAGAAACTGGCCCCGGCGCAGAGGCTGCCAAGAAATA
The DNA here is from genome assembly GCA_964387205.1 of uncultured Draconibacterium sp. GTDB lineage: Bacteria > Bacteroidota > Bacteroidia > Bacteroidales > FEN-979 > CAIVAT01. Next base: position 9,926 of record CAYLVY010000114.1, on the reverse strand, counting down.
GTTGCTCCCATTTAATATCTCCGACCCTTGAAATACCTGATCATCGGTTTGGGTAACATCGGGGATGAATATGCCGATACCCGGCACAATATCGGGTTTATCGCTGCCGATGCCCTCGCGCAATCGCTGAAGTGTTCTTTTACCACCGACCGCTATGCTTCGGTGGCAAAAGGCACACTGAAAGGTCGATCCATCATCACCATCAAACCTTCCACTTATATGAACCTGAGCGGAAAAGCAGTCCGCTACTGGATGCAAAAGGAGGACATCACTGTAGAAAACATCCTGGTGATCGTAGATGACCTGGCCCTTCCGCTGGGTGCCCTCCGCCTGAAATCCAAAGGGAGCGACGGCGGTCACAACGGCCTGATCAGCATCATCGAAATCTTGGGAACTACTGAATTTTCAAGACTTCGGATCGGGATCGGAAATGATTACGCCCGGGGATATCAGATCGATTATGTCCTGGGCCGGTGGTCGGCCGAAGAGACCAAACTGCTGATACCGCGCATCGAAACCACGGTAGAACTTATCAAAAGCTTCGTACTTATCGGCCCGGAACGAACAATGAACTTCTTCAATAAGAAATAACCGTTCCGTTCAGATTACCGTTTCCCCCCTGAAAAGCCAGTTTTCCACCATCCTTTTCCCCCACTTGGTCATGACCGATTCAGGATGAAACTGTACCCCGGTTACCGGCAACGTCCGGTGGGCCAATGCCATGGGGACCCCTCCTGAAGTAACGGCCAGCAACATCAGGTCGTCGGGCATCGACTCCCTGACTACCGCCCAGGAATGGTATAATCCAACCACCGGGTGGAACGGGATCCCGCGAAATAAAAAATGATCCGGTTCAAGGAGTGTCATCCGTTTCGACTGACCATGTATTACCGTCGGAAGGTTCTTCAGCCTGGCCCCGAAATGCAATGCAATGGCCTGCATCCCGAGACAAACTCCCAAAATGGACGGTACGGACTGTCGGCGCTGCATCCTGACTTCTATTTCCTTCAATATACGAAACATAGCAGGTTGCTCATCCGGTAGCCCGGGGCCGGGGGAGAAAATGATTTGCCGGTAGCGTGGCGGTAATGGCAACTTCACACGCTCAGAGGCAATAATATCCATCTTTTTCACTCCGGCACTTCTGAACAATTCAGCCAGGTTATGGGTGAAGGAGTCGTGATTGTCGAGCAGCAAAAGCACTATTTCAGTGATTAATGATACGATACACCTTATCGGCCCTGCGCAGAAAGGTTTCACACGGTATGCTGCAGCACTCCCCCTTGATGGTTTTTTCCACCGGCTTCAATTCCACCCGGATCTCCGGGAGGGTAAGCTCTACAGAACCGGTACTGGGCCCCTGGATATATACTTTTTCGCCAGGCTGAAGCATCCCGGAATCCATCCTGATCTCGGCCACTTTCAACCGGGTAAAATAGTTGGTGACCCTTCCCACATACTCTTTCGACCGGGTAGCAACCGAACCGTGCTGCTGTGCCCATTCGCCCAAAGTCTGACCCAGGTAATATCCATCCCAGAAGCCCCGGTTGTAAACGCTTTTCAGCTTGCCGAGCAACCGTTCTGCCAATTCCGGACTGTAGGTGCCGGCCACAACGGCATCGGCGGCCTGCCGGTAACATTCGGTCACCGTCCTGACATACTCCGGGCTTCGTCCGCGCCCTTCAATCTTCAGCACGGAGACTCCGGCATGGATGATTTTATCAAGAAAACCT
>CAYLVY010000114.1:2429-8183 GCA_964387205.1 uncultured Draconibacterium sp. | reverse complement strand
GGTACGGGCGCCGGCAAAGCTGATAACAGGCGCCTCGGTTGGCTGACTGGTGGTAATGATCGAGGCTGAGATAACATTTCCCCGAAACCGCCATGCAGAGCGCTCCGTGGGCGAACACCTCAATCCTGACCAGTTTGCCGGAAGGTCCTGTTATGCGCTGGCGGCGGATAGCCCGGACAATATTCCCCACCTGGGGAAGGCTGAGTTCACGGGCAGTGACAATAACATCGGCAAACTGCGACCAGTAGCGGACTGCTTCCATATTGGTGACATTGGTCTGGGTGCTCATGTGGACACTCATCCCCGCTTTGCGGGCATATTGGATGACCGCCTGATCGGAGGCAATGATGGCATCGATGCCGTTTTTAACCGCCGAATCGATAATTCGTTTTACCCGAATCAGTTCATGGTCGAAAATGACCGTATTCATGGTGAGATTGGTTCTCACGCCGTGTTTCCGGCAAATGCGCACAATCCTGACCAGATCGCGCAAGGTGAAGTTGACAGAGGAGCGGGCCCGCATGTTCAGGGTGCCTACCCCGAAATAGACTGAATTGGCTCCTGCGCTGATTGCTGCATGCAGCGATTCCCAGGAGCCTACAGGTGCGGTGATTTCGACCTCTTTCAATTAAAAACCTCTTCGAGATTAACCAGCAAATCCTTCACTTTCACCCCCTTCTCTGTCATCTCCACCGTGCAGGCCTCGTAACGGATATCATGCTCGAAAAACAGGATGTACCCTTCCCTGGCGGCTTCCGCCAGTAAGTCCTCCTTTTCGTCGAGGGTAATGAGGGGCCGGGTGTCATAACTCATCAGCCATGGAAGCGGGATGTGCGCTGCCGAAGGGAGGAGATCAGCCATGAAAACAATGGTTTTACCCTTGTAATGTATGAACGGGATGACCTGGCCGTCGGTGTGCCCGTTGAACATCCTCCAGGATATTCCGGGGAAGATCTCCCCCTCGGTGTCCAGCAGGTTAAGTTTACCGGAATCGGGGATGGGAAGTATATTTTCTTTCAGGAACGAGGCTTTCTCCCGGTGGTTGGGTTTCACTCCCCACTCCCATTGACGGCGTGAAGTGTGATAAACGGCATTTTTAAAAGTTGCTTCGTATCCGGTATGGTCTCTGTTCCATCTTACTGCGCCGCCGGCATGGTCGAAGTGAAGATGGGTAAGGATGACATCGGTAATGTCATCCACCGAATAACCTGCGGCCTCCAGGGAGGACTCCAGGTGTTGGTCCCCGTTGAGATGATAATTGGCGAAAAACTTCTCCTGCTGTTTATCGCCTATTCCGCAATCGATCAGGATCCTGCGGTCGCCCTCCACAATCAGCAGGCACCGCATGGCCCAGTTGCAGAGGTTCTGTTCATCGCATGGATAGGCTTTACTCCACAGCACTTTGGGGACCACGCCAAACATGGCTCCGCCATCGAGTTTCAGATTACCGGTATGGATGGGGTGAAGAGTCATAGGCGCTCCTGGTTTTATTTATATTCCTGTACCATCATTTCTCCTTTCAGCGCCCTGAGGGCATTCGCCGCCATGGCCTGGAGTTCGTTATCGCCGGCATAAATGTAAACCGGGGCGAATTTTTCCACATGGTCGATGATGTTCCGGACTACGAACTGGCTGTGGGCCAGATCGCCCGTAATGAGGATGGCGTCCACCTCCCCTTTGAGCACGGCAAACATCTCGCCAATCGCTTTTGAAACCTGATAAGCCATCGCTTCCATGATCAGACGGGCATGGGCATCGCCTTCATTGATCCGGTATTCGATTTCATTGATATCCCGGGTGCCGAGATGGGCGTTCACCCCACCGCAATGGGTCAGCAGGCAGAGCATCTCCTCCAGGGTGTGGTCACCACTGAAACACATTTTCACAATATCGCCCAAAGGCAAGGTGCCGCTTCGGATCATCGAAAAAGGCCCGTCGCCTTCAAATCCCTGATTGACATCTATCACCCTGCCCCGATGGTGCGCACCGACGGTGGTTCCGTTGCCGAGATGGGCGACGATGAGGTTCAACTCCTCATATTTGTGGTTATGGTTCTCTGCATGGATCTTCGCCACCGCTTTCTGGTTCAGTGCATGAAAAATTGATTTTCTCTTCAACGACGGGGCGCCGGTGATCCTTGCCACATCCTGCAACTCATCCACTACCGTGGGATCTGCGATCAATGCCCGGGCACCGGGGACTTCAGCTGCAATGGCATCGGCCAGCAGACCGCCAATATTGATAATGTCATCTCCTACAGGAGAGTGGACCAGGTCATACTTCAGCAAGTCATTGACTTCGAACACTCCCGATTGCACCGGTTTGATCAATCCACCGCGAGAGATCACTATTTTCAGGCCTTCCATACTGAAGTCATTGTTATTCAATTCTTTCAGTATAATTTGTTTTCTGAATTCCAACTGTTCATAGATGCTCGCAAATTGGCTCAGTTCCTCACGGGTATGTTTGCGGGCAATCATGTAGTGCATTTTGTAGTTGTTGTACACTGCGATCTGGGTCAGATAGTCTTTCGGATTGACTACCAGAATGTTGAAGGGGATCATAGGATTTGGTTTTTCGGTATTACATATTCCTTCGATACTGTCCGCCCACCTCAAAGAGGGCATCGGTAATCTGACCGATGGAGCAGGATTTGGTTGCCTCCATCAGACTTTCAAAGATATTATAATTTTTGGTTGCCGCTGCTTTGAGCTGAGATATCATTTCTGCCGATTTCTCCGTTTGGGTGCTGTGCAGGTTCCCGAGCATCCTGATCTGGTATTCTTTCTCCTGCTCCGTGGCGCGGATCACCTCCCCTGGCAACACGGTGGGTGATCCTTTGGACGACAGGAAAGTATTGACTCCCATGATGGGAAGTTTTCCGGTATGCTTCAGGGTTTCATAGTAAAGGCTCTCCTCCTGTATCTTTCCACGCTGGTACATGGTCTCCATGGCTCCCAATACCCCGCCCCGCTCGGAGATCCGTTCGAATTCAGCCAGGACAGCCTCCTCGACAAGATTGGTCAGCTCTTCGATGATAAACGCCCCCTGTAACGGGTTTTGATTCTTTGCCAGCCCCAGTTCATGATTGATGATCAACTGAATAGCCATGGCGCGGCGCACCGACTCTTCAGTCGGAGTGGTGATCGCTTCGTCATAGGCATTGGTATGAAGGGAGTTGCAATTGTCATAAATAGCATAAAGCGCCTGCAGCGTGGTCCGGATATCGTTGAAATCAATCTCCTGCGCATGAAGTGACCTGCCGGATGTCTGAATATGGTACTTCAGCATCTGCGAACGGGCATCGGCCTTATATTTGTACTTCATCGCTTTCGACCAGATCAGGCGTGCCACCCTGCCGATCACCGAATATTCCGGATCGAGTCCGTTGGAAAAGAAAAAGGAGAGATTTGGGGCGAAGTGGTTGACATCCATTCCCCGTGAAACATAATACTCGACAAAAGTAAAACCATTGGCCAGGGTAAAGGCAAGCTGGGAAATGGGGTTAGCACCCGCTTCGGCAATGTGATAGCCAGAGATCGAAACCGAGTAGAAATTCCTGACTCCGTGCCGAATGAAATATTCCTGGATATCACCCATCATCTTCAGCGCAAAATCGGTGGAAAAAATACAAGTATTCTGAGCCTGGTCCTCCTTCAGGATATCGGCCTGGACGGTTCCGCGCACCTGGCGCAGTGTCTCCCTTTTGATCTGTTCATATACTTCGGCGGGCAAAACCTGGTCACCGGTCACTCCCAGCAATAACAATCCCAATCCGTCATTGCCCGGGGGCAGTTCACCCTGATAACGGGGACGTTCGGTACCCTTTTCCTGATAAATATTGTCAATTTTTTTCTCCACTTCGGATAAAAGCCCCTGGCTGCGTATGTACTTTTCACAGGATTGATCGATGGCGGCATTCATAAAAAAGCCGACCATGGCAGGAGCCGGGCCGTTGATGGTCATCGATACGGAAGTGGAGGGATGACAGAGATCAAAACCCGAATAAAGTTTTTTCGCATCGTCCAGGCAGGCCACAGACACTCCGGAGTTGCCAATCTTCCCGTATATATCAGGCCTGCGGTCGGGATCAAAACCATACAGCGTCACGGAGTCGAACGCCGTGGAGAGCCTTTTAAAAGGCATGCCGTGTGAAACGTAGTGAAATCGTTTGTTGGTCCTTTCCGGACCGCCTTCACCGGCAAACATGCGGGTAGGATCTTCATTTTCCCTTTTGAACGGGAAGACCCCTGCTGCAAAAGGAAATTCTCCCGGCACATTCTCCCGGAGGCTCCATCGTAAAATATCACCCCAGGCTTCATACCGGGGAAGGGAGATTTTCGGGATCCTCAGTCGCGACAAGGATTCGGTATGGGTTTCGACTTTTATCTCTTTATCCCTTACCCTGTAAATATATTGATCGTCCTGATAAGACCTGACCTTTGTCTTCCACCCCCGGACCATATCGAAATTATGCGGGTCCAGTTGTTTGGAGACATTATCGAACAGGAGGTCAAGCTCCAGCATCATTCCGGTTTTGTTACAGGTCCGCCCGGCTGCATTTCCTTCGTCCTCTGCATATCGATTCTCCGGATTACTGTTCTTAATCGTTTCGATTGTCCGGGAGATGGCGTAGAGTTGCTGGGCAATACCTGCCTGTTCTTCGCTCCACCGGTTGTACCAACGGACTGTTTCGGCGATTTCTGCCAGGTACCGTGTCCGGGACGACGGAATGATGGTAATTTTCTCATTGGCAACTCCCGACGTGAAGGTCGGGGCGAACCCAGCATTGGTCTTTTCGTTCAGTCGGTTTACCAGGGCTTCAAAAAGGGTATTCACGCCGGGATCGTTGAACTGAGAAGCCACCGTTCCGAAGACCGGCATCTCATCGGGCGAACGGTCAAACAATCGGTGGTTTCGCTGATATTGCTTTTTGACATCCCGGAGTGCATCCTGTGCCCCGCGCTTGTCCGATTTATTAACGGCAACCAGATCGGCGAAATCAAGCATATCGATCTTTTCAAGCTGGCTGGCCGCTCCGTACTCGGGGGTCATTACATAGAGCGTCTGGTCGCTGTGGTCAACAATTTCGGTATCCGACTGACCGATTCCCGACGTTTCCACGATCACCAGGTCGAAACCCGCCGCCCGGACAATGTCAATGGCATCCCGGACATATCGGGAAAGGGCCAGGTTCGACTGGCGGGTAGCCAGCGATCTCATATAGATTCTCGGGTTGAAGATGGCATTCATCCTGATCCTGTCGCCGAGCAGGGCTCCGCCCGTTTTTCGTTTGGTCGGGTCCACTGATATGATAGCCAGGGTTTTATCCGGAAGTGTCAGGAGAAACCTCCTGACCAGCTCATCCACCAGGGATGATTTTCCCGAACCGCCCGTCCCGGTGATCCCAAGCACCGGGACACTGCTTTTCCCGGCCAGGTCGCGAATTTCCGACAATAGTTGATCCGACTGTCCGGGATAGTTTTCTGCGGCAGAAATGGCCGTGGCGATCTCCCGGTGATCTTTTGATAAAATCCTGTCTGTATCGATTCTTTCCGTTACTCCTGCCGGGAAATCGCACTTCATCAGCAAGTCGTTGATCATCCCCTGCAACGACATCTGGCGACCGTCGTCCGGTGAATAGATCCTGGCGATCCCATAGGCATGCAGTTCCCTTATCTCATCCGGAAGGATCACCCCGCCGCCGCCGCCGAAGATCCGGATATGTCCGCACCCCCGTTCATTCAACAGGTC
>CAYLVY010000114.1:0-2419 GCA_964387205.1 uncultured Draconibacterium sp. | reverse complement strand
GAAATATTCCATATGCCCCCCCTGGTAAGAGGTCATTGCAATGGCCTGAACATCTTCCTGGATGGCGCAATCGACCACCTCCTGCACTGAACGGTTATGGCCAAGATGGATCACCTCTGCGCCACTGGCCTGAAGAATGCGGCGCATGATGTTGATCGCCGCATCGTGACCATCGAAAAGAGAAGCCGCGGTGACAATGCGGATATGATGTCGGGGTTTGTAAATTTCCGGATTATCCATGGATGATTTGGGAATAGAGGTTAATCGTTCATTATCGCCCGGGCGATGATCACCTGCTGTATCTCGCTCGTTCCTTCGTAGATCTGGGTGAGTTTTGCCTCCCGCATGAGCCGTTCGACGTGATACTCGCGCACATAGCCATAACCTCCATGGATCTGTACCGCTTCGGTAGTAACATACATGGCAGTTTCAGCCGCCCAGTATTTAGCCATGGCACTGGCTGTGCCGTATGGTTGTCCCTGATCTTTTAGCCAGGCGGCTTTCAGGCAAAAATACCGTGTTGCTTCGATCCGGGTATGCATCTCGGCCAGTTTGAAGCCGATCGCCTGATGGTTGATGATCTCCGTTCCGAAGGCTTTACGTTCTTTGGAATACCTGAGCGCCCTCTCATAAGCACCCTGGGCAATCCCCAGTGCCTGGGCTGCGATGCCGATACGGCCCCCTTCCAGGGTCTTCATGGCAAATTTGAAACCGAAACCGTCCTCCCCTAAGCGGTTCTCCTTCGGAACCAAAACATCGGTAAACATGATCGAATGGGTGTCGCTGCTGCGCATCCCCATCTTATCCTCATGCGGTCCGATCGATATGCCGGGAGAATTCCGGTCGACCACAAATGCGTTGATCCCCTTGTGCCCCTTTTCAGGATGCGTCTGTGCAATGAGCACATAGGTAGAAGCAGAGTTCCCATTGGTGATCCAGTTCTTTACCCCGTTCACCAGGTAATGATCACCTTTGTCAATGGCTGTAGTTCGCTGGGAAGTAGCATCCGATCCGGCTTCCGGTTCCGACAGCAGAAAGGCGCCGATTTTCTCGCCGCGTGCCAGCGGCTTCAGCCAGGTCTCCTTCTGCTCTTCATTGCCAAATTCCTCAATCCCGTAACATACCAACGAATTGTTCACCGACATGATCACCGAAACCGAACTGTCGACCTTGGACAACTCCTCCATGGCCAGCACATAAGATACTGTATCCATGCCCCCGCCATCATATTTCGGATCGACCAGCATGCCTAAAAACCCCAGCTCCGCCAGGGCTTTGACATGTGCAGTCGGAAATTCGGCCTTCGCGTCGCGCTCCAGCACATCCTTGATCAGCTCGCGCTGGGCATAATCCCGGGCCGACTGCTGAATAAAAATCTGTTCTTCGGTGAAATTAAAATCCATGTTTTTGGTTCTAAGATGTTAAATATAAATTACATGTATCAATGTGAATACAAAAATACAATTTAATCTGAATAAAACAAAAACAGGAACATGAAACAAAAAAGTTCTTTCTTCTCTTTTCATGAAATTGGATCGCAAACAGGGCCGATCAGAGATATCGTTCCACTATGCCCTGGTAGTCTTCCGGGGTCATGCGGAAGTGGCCTCCGCTTACACGGGAATGGGTCATCGATTGGATGATCGGGGCCATAAGGTCGCCCCGGATGCCATAATCCGACAACCTTACCGGACAGTGGAGGGTTCGGAAGAGTTCTTCGATGCGGTCGATGGATTCATCCGCCGTAAGTGGTTGATCGAACAACGCCGATCCGAGCTGTGCGATGCGTGGCCCGGCGTAAGGTTTAAAATGCCGCATCCAGGCGGGATACACTATAGTCAGGGAAGCCCCGTGGGGTACATTATAAAGCAGCGACAGTGTATGTCCGGCACTGTGAACTCCCCAATCGCCGGTCGAGCGTCCGTACATGGTCAGGCCGTTCAGCGCCATGGTGGCCGCGAACATGATCCTTTCACGATATTCATAGTTCTGCAGGTCATTCAGTAGCCGCGGGCCAAATTCCATCGCCTCCTTCACAATGGAGATGACAAAACGGTCGGTGAGTGACGTATCCCCGATCCCGAACCAGGCTTCAAAGCAATGGGCGATAAGGTCTGCAATGCCGTATGCTGTATAGTTAAACGGCACTGTCAGGGTAAGGGAGGGATCAAGGAAGGAGTGTTTCGGGAAAACAAGGGGTGAACCAAAAGCGGTCTTTACCCCTGTTTCGTGGTTGGAGACCACTGCAAAGGGGTTCATCTCCGAACCTGTCGCGGCCAGGGTCAGCACCGATACGATAGGGATGGCCTCAGCGGGTTTGGTTCCGGTAAAGAATTTCCACGCCGTGTGTTCAACAGGAATTGCTGCCGCGATGGCTTTCGCAGAGTCGATCACACTGCCCCCGCCAACGGCGAGTATC
>CAYLVY010000113.1:11175-11875 GCA_964387205.1 uncultured Draconibacterium sp. | reverse complement strand
TAAGGTACCGCCGTTGAATTGATCAGGCAAGATGCTCGTGGCCGAAGGGATACAAAAGGACAGGGATTTCTACGATGTTGCTCACCTGATCAATTTCGCGGTACCTGATTTTGGGTACCTTGATAAAAAATGCTATATAGACTCCCCGGATAGATTAAAAGAAGCTTTGCTCCGGGCGGCATGTGAACGCAAACTGAAAACCAGGAAGTTTACGACTGCGAACATATGTTGTTTAAAAAAGAAGACCTGGGTCTGATACGCTCATTTTCTGATTACATTGAGCATTTTGACTTCAAACAATTCGACCGTTGACCCACACTTTTTAGCGTGATTTCATGCTTTCTTTGTACCCCTCGCAACTCGTGACTTAAACTTTTACTTTATTATGCATTGTAAATCTGTTAATTAAAAAAATTAATATTTCATTTGTACAATTTGGAATTTATTTTGCAATTTTGTACAAGCGTATAATGATAAGATTATGATAAAGCGAGAGATAAGCCGGAAAATTCTTGATCTGGCCCAAAAGTTTCCTGTTGTCACTGTTACAGGACCAAGACAATCAGGAAAAACTACTCTTTTAAGAAACCTTTTCGGGGATCTTTTTTATGCATCACTGGAAAATCCGGAAACCCGGATGTTTGCCATACAGGATCCAAATGGGTTTCTGCGACAATATTCAGATGGCGGTATCATTGAT
>CAYLVY010000113.1:0-11165 GCA_964387205.1 uncultured Draconibacterium sp. | reverse complement strand
CTGGCCCCTGAATTGTTTTCTTATATACAAGGGATCGTAGATCAAAGCGGGAAAACGGGTCAATTCATCTTGTCCGGATCGCAAAGCTTTTTGCTTCATGACCGGATTTCCCAGTCGCTGGCAGGCCGTACAGCTATTTTCCGTCTTCTCCCCTTCTCATTCTCCGAACTTCAGTCAGCCGACAGGTTCCTGCCTTCTTACGAAGCCAATATCTATAATGGTTTTTTCCCCAGGCTTTATGATAAAAACATCGATCCGCCTGATTTCTATCCCAACTACATCCAGACCTACCTTGAACGTGATGTGAGGTCACTTCAGAACATACAAGATCTTAATCTGTTTGTCAGGTTCCTGGGGCTTTGCGCTGGGAGAGTAGGACAACTTCTGGACTATACCTCCCTGGCCAATGATTGCGGTGTCACCCACAATACTGTTAAATCCTGGATCTCAGTCCTGGAAGCCAGTTCTATACTCTATCTCCTTCAGCCGCACCATCGCAATTTCAATAAACGACTGGTGAAACGACCAAAGCTCTATTTCTGTGATACCGGTTTATGCTGTTCCCTCCTGCGGATCGAAAACCTGAACCAGTTAAACAACCATTATCTCAAAGGGGCTCTGTTTGAGAACCTGATCCTGTCGGAGTTCCTCAAAAGGCGCTATAATCAGGGTCAAACTTCCAATATCTATTTCTGGAGGGATCATCGGGGGATGGAGGTTGATCTGATCATTCAACATGCATACGGATTGATTCCTGTTGAAATAAAATCATCAAGGACCTGGAGTAAGGAGTTTTTCACGAATCTTGAAAAATGGAACGGTTTATCGGGGCATCAGCCGGAAAATGCACACGTTGTATATGGCGGGGATGAATCCGTTCAAACCTCTTCGGGGATGCTGCATTCATGGAAGAATCTGGAGGGTATTTCGTGATTTGATTAATTCATCAAGATGGGATGCAATCTCAAAGAAATCGGTTCCGTCCGGCAGGGTATCGGAACTCAGATAGAATGTCTGATCAATAGTGTGGTCGCAGCTGTCCCCTTGCAAGTCGATCAAGCCGGATCAATTCCCCTTTCTCACCCTATATGCACTTTATAATTGTATCTAACTGATTTACAGTATACTTTAGTTTATACATCGGGAAATAGTACGTGACTGTAATAGCTCAGGATCGACTCGTCGTGGGTCAGTATGGGTTCTGTTTCAGCGCTGATGAGCGGAAGTTGGAGGTGTTTACAGCAGATATGGTTTTCTTTTCACTTTAAAATTAATTTATATTTTGTGATATTTTATCATATAATTGCATAAGATTTGTTAAGGTCGTAAGGCTTAAGGATTTATCAGTATATTTTATAAATAAACTTTAACCTTAATGGGAGCATATAAAACAAAATCGCAAACGACAACAAAAATGGCTCGGGAATGAAAATCATAAAGAAATTGGGCCAATAATGCTGGAGTGTTTTTCACTGACCTGTAAAATATCGTTGAGAGTCAACTTAGTATAAAAAATTCAAAAATTGAATTTATGAAAAAATTTGCATTTATTACCGGAGCACTTTCATTTTCATTAACCTCATTGGGAATCCTTTTAAGATTGTTGCATTATCCTGGTTCAGACATATTATTATTGGTGGGGATGGTGCTATTCTCAGTATTTTTTGTGCCCAGCATTTCGAAATATCTTTATGATAAAGAAAAATAACCCGGATCTTTTCACCTCTTTTATAATGAGTGTTTGACTTATGATGACAATCACCTGAATCACAATCCTCACGACCATTATGCCGGTCTTTCACACCTACTCACCACAAAAACCGAAACCATATTAGCAGTATCCGGTTTCCTACCCCCGATTGCTTATCTCGTCAAGCGGAATTTTTACCCAGGTACCGTCTGATTATTTTCCTCAGTTCATCCTTGTTAATGGGTTTTGAGAGATACTCGTTGCACCCGGATTCCAAGGCTTTTTCCCTGTCGCCGGTTAATCCATAGGCGGTTTGTGCAATAATGACAGCATCCTTGTTAAATTCCCTGATTTGTCTCGTGGCTTCATATCCATCCAGTCCGGGAAGACGAATGTCCATCAGAATCAAGTCGATATCCGGATTTTTTCGCGTATATTCAACAGCCTCAAAACCAGTCCGTGCTTTCAACATTTTTTTCACGAATGGTTTCAGGTTTCTTTCCATCAGCATTTCTGAAGTATCATCGTCTTCCACAATAAGTATTACCATTTGTGCCGTTTCAGCGTCAGATTCATCATCAGCCAGGTTCACGAGGGTGTCTGGCATTTCTTCGGCGTCAGCATCAAAAGGCAAAGTAAAAAAGAAGGTAGAACCATTTCCTTCCTCGCTCTCAAGCCATATGCTCCCTCCCAACATCTCGATATAGGCTTTCGTAATTGATAAACCCAGCCCTGCCCCCTGACGCGCCATTTTGTCTTCGATATCGGCTTGAACAAAACGCTCAAAAATGGCATGCTGACGTTCTTTCGGTATTCCAATACCCGCATCTTTCACGTAAAATTCGAGGAAAGTGCCTTTGCGCAGGCAACCCAGTTCAATTTCACCCCAGTGACTGTATTTGATGGCATTTTTAATCAGGTTGGTCAACACGGCATATAGTTTTTCACGATCGGTCAGTATCGTTTCATTTTTGCGTTGCAACAGATTTGTGACCGACAGTTTAAGCCCTTTGGCTTCAGCCTCGGGTTTAAAAAATGTATAAATGTATTCGATTTGTTCATTAATATTTGTTACACTCTTTCTGACGTCCACCATACCGGCTTCTATTCTCGAGATATCCACAATATCGTTGATAATGTTCAGCATTCTCCGGCCACTTTTTTCTATGATCCCGAGATACTGTTGCTGCTCGGCCCCTGACAGATCCGGTTCTTTTAAAAGCTCCGAAAAACCGAGAATACCGTTCATCGGGGTTCGGATTTCGTGGCTCATATTGGCAAGGAATGCCGATTTGAGCCGGTCGCTCTCTTCGGCTTTTTCTTTAGCCGCAATCAATTCCTTTTCTGTGCTTCTGAAGGCTGTTAATTCCATTCCAAAAGCCCAGTTTTCATCTCCTGTCGAGACAAAACCCCACAGGATGTTTTTTTCAGAACCGTCTTTGCATCTGACCACAACTTCCATGGGAACTATATCACTACGGTTTTCGATGGCGATTTCCGCTTTTCTGTTCCACTCTTCGCTGACCTTCTTTTGATAATCCGGGTCGGGATAAGCCAGCGGCCACCATAAAGCGATTTCAGAAACTTCTTCATACGAATAACCAAATAATTTGTAAAAGGTTGGATTTATATACTCCGCAACCTGACTGATCCCTTTGGAAATGTAAATAGCGAGCGGTGATGTATCTGCTATTGCTTTAAATTTTTTCTGACTTTCCTCCGCTTTTTCTTTAGCCTTAACAAGTTCAAATTCTGCAAGTTTCTTTTCAGTTATGTCTTGATTGACTCCATATGTTTTGATGGTATTTCCATACTCATCTTTTACAATGAAAAATCTTACACCGATATGCCCAACCCCGCCATCATAGTAGAAGATACGATGATCGAGAGATTTTGAAAAACCAGGATCCTTGCTTTCAATGGCTAATTTGGTTTCCGCGGTTACTTTGGAAGCATCTTCCGGATGAACAAATTGCCTGGCATAATCTTCAACGGTCATCTGATAACCTCCCATTTGCTGTGCAGAGGTGTGAAATATTTTATAAAAATTGTCGGTGAAGGTAAAAATCCCGGATTGAACATCAAGTTCCCAACTGCCCATTTTACCAATTTCCAGGGCCTCTTTGAGCTTTCTTTCGTTTAATTCGACCTTCTCTTTGGCTTTAATAAGTTCCTCCTCCGACCTCTTACTTTCGGTGATGTCAATATGGGTACCTAAAGTGCGGTTGGTCAATTCTCCCTCATTGTTCACAAGAGTCTGACCTTTGGACCAAATCCATACCCAGCTGCCGTCACGATGTTTCAGCCGGAAAAAGTTTTCGTACATACCAACCGAACCACCTTCCAGATAATCCGCAAAATGTCGGGACGCACTCTCCCGGTCATCAGGGTGAAGAAGATCTGTCCAGGTTTCATGAAGATTTGCCGACCCGTCCATTATAAAATCCGCCGGGTCACGACCCAACATATGAAAATACTCATGACTGCACCAGAGATAATCCCTGTCCCGGTAATACTCCCAAGCACCGGTGTTGGAAATTGCAATGATCGATTTGAAGCGGTCTTCACTGATATCCAGCGCAGCCTCGACCTGTTTGCGGTTGGTTATGTCCCTGATTACATATACCAGGCCGGAAGGCCTGTTATCAGCATTGTAGATTACATCTCCGTTTACTTCTGTATGGATAACGGTTCCATCTTCGGTTCTGAGTTTATACTCCTTAGGGCCTAATTTACCTTCAAACATGAGTTTGGTATTATCAATGGCCCGGGGTAAATCTTCCTCGGAGATAAAAGAGAGCATATTCTGACCTATGAATGTTTCTTTGGGAATATGCTGCAACGAAGGGAACGGAATGTCATTTATATAGCTGATGATACCGCTTATATCAGTTAAAACAATTAAATCCGGAACCGTAGAAATTAATTTCCTGTATCGTTCTTCGCTTTCCCGAAGTGCTATTTCCATCCGTTTGCGGTCGGTGATATTCACGGCGAAAATTCCAATATCTTCACCCAACGGGACGATCCCCAACCGCAGCCATAAAGGTTGTGAAAGGAGTTCTCCCGCGTAAACTTCATCAATGATTTGAACGTTGCCTGTATCGGCTGTCTTAATATAGGCATTAAAAATATTCGTTCCGCAATGGGTTGGAAATAGATCCAGCAGACGCTTGCCCGGCACATCTTGCGGATCGGTCCCGTTTATGTTGGCGATGGCCCGATTTTCATACACCCATGTGAAATCTTCAATCCCGCCATGGTCATTTCTTTCCGGGTGAAGGATCGTAAATCCATCCGGCGACAAATCCTGTGCAATCCGAAACCTTTCATCGTTTCTGTTTATCCCTTTTTCAAACAGTTTGCTCTGAATATATATTTTCAGGCGGGATCTCATTTCCAGTGGCGACATCTCTTTGGTCAGGTAACCATCGGCTCCGCTGTCAAGGCATTCGGCCTGTTCATGAGCGGACATCTTTGCACCGATGATCAAATTCACGATAATATCTTCAGTTCCGGGTTCGCTTTTGATGGCTTTGCAAAGCTCCAGGCTATGAATATCCGGCAAAACAGCATCCAGCAGGATGATGTCAGGATGGATACTGCTGATCAGCTCAAGCCCCCTTTTTCCGTCGCTGGCGGTAAAAATCCGGCACCGGTCTTCCCGAAGGGAAATCAGTAAAGCATTGATGAAATCGGTGTCTTTATCAACGACAAAAATCTTAACATATTGATTTTCTGCAAGTCGGTTCACCATACGGTCAATATTACGAGTTCGGATTGAAAGCAGATTTCGCCGGTCAATTTAATAAAAAAATTGTTCGCAAAAGATGGTTACCCACTATCCATTCTTTCCCGGGGGTGATGGTCGGAAATATAACAGTTTACCCGGCAATCACACCAATTAGACAATGGGTTTTCCGGCTTAGAAAATTTTTCCCTAAGCATTGAAGAGAGAACCGAATAAAAATGTACTTTTGATCAGGGTCACCGGCTTCAGTATCACCTGTTCCCGGTAAATATATTATAATGATGGGTTGTTCAAAACGTACCGTCTGAAGTTCAGTGAAATTATGCTGATATTTCCGACGGTGGGTAAATTATTAAAACGGATAAAATCTCTAAAATGATAAGGTTTAGCATTATTACGACAGCCTGGCTTATAATTACGGCAATAACGAATGCACAGGATCGGGAAGATCTGATTTTTTTTGATGACTTTTCCGACAACCGAAATAATTGGGGTACAGGCACTGCAACTGAATATGCTGAAAGCATTTCGAACGGAAATTACTACTTCGAGCATTTTCGGGAGGAGAAGGGATGGTCGACCTGGAACGCGATCGAAATTAATGAGGCCAGGGATTTTCAGATAGAGGCACGAATCCAAAAGATCAGTGGTATTCAAAACAATGGATATGGCATCAGCTTTGGAAGATCTGATTCTGATAATGAGTATATTTTTATGATGTCCGGTAATGGACATTTTAAAGTAAATAACTATGAGAACGGTGAAACAAAGGAGATCATTCCATGGACTAAAAGTAAGTTTATCAATCAGGGAAACGGAGCATTTAATAAAATGGCAGTGGTGAAACGCGACGGGAAGCTGACCTTTTTTATCAATGATTCTCTGCTGTCTGAAAAGCCTTTTCAAATGTTCCATGGTAATAAATTTGGGTTTACCATTTTTCATAATCAAAAGATTGCCATTGATTATCTAAGATTGTCTTATCTGGAAAGTGCCGGGAATTTTAAGGATATTTTTTACGATGGATTCATTGATAACCGATATAACTGGACAACCGGAACCGCAGCAGAATATATTCAAAGCATTTCGAATGGAAGCTACTACTTTGAGCATCTTCGGGAAAATATGGGTTGGACGGCATCGAGGGCCATCGAGATGAATGAAGCCGACGATTTTTTCATCGAAGCCAGAATACATAAAATCAGTGGTATTCAAGACCATGGTTATGGCATCAATTTTGGAAGAAATAATTCTGATAATGAATTTGTTTTTATGATTTCCGGTAACGGATTTTTTAAAGTAAATCAATATGAAAATGGTGAAAGAAAGGAATTCATTCCATGGACAAAGAGTGCATTTATCAATCAGGGGAACGGAGTTACCAATACATTATCCATTAAAAAATCCGATGAAAAAATAATGTTTTTTGTTAACGGTACATTGTTATCAGACAAGCCTTTTCAAAAGTTTTACGGAAACCGAATGGGATTTACAATTTTTAATAATCAGAAAATTGCAGTCGATTATTTTTACGTGGCTACCCTTGATAAAAACCGTAAACAGGAAAAATTTACGTACAATTTGCCCCCTATTCTGAATGTGACTGAAATCGCTTTTTCTGAGACCATCTTAGATGCTGAGGAGAGTGCGGACTTGTCGATAACGATAAGCAATAGCGGCCCCGGAAATGCAGAAGGAGTGTATGTAAACCTTTCGGGAAATCTGAATGGTTTATCGTTTCCGGTAAAAACAACCTTCCCGGCTATTCCGGCAAATGGAGGCACCAAAACAGTTAATATAAAAATTTCAGGTGGTGTGGAACTGCCGACCTCAGAGGCGATTTTGAAAATTGAAGTCATTGAGCCCAATTTTAAAGTGAAAATTCAGGGAAAACAATTAAAGTTTCCAACCCGGGAATTTCGAAAACCTGAACTCATTCTCGCAAAATACGCGGTTATTGAAAATCAGTCAGCCAATCCCAATAATCAGGTGGATTTGAACGAAATCATTGATTTAATGTTTGCGGTTCAAAATGTCGGACAAGGTACTGCCGAGAATGTAAGCGTTAAAATCGAAAATGCTCAGAAGGGAGTAATGTTGCTGGGGGTTGTGAGCGGAAGCCAACTTGTCAGGAAAGACCCTGGTTTTGCATTCATTAACACTGGTAAATATGAAAATATAACTTATCGGTATTTTGTAAACAGCGAATTTTCGGAGAACCAACTGGAGTTTTCCGTTATCGTTACAGAACGTCTTGGAAAATATGGTTTTTCGATTAAAAAGGCATTCCCGATAAACACAAAACTGGAAGAATCCGGTTATATAAGAACCCTGGCAACAAATGATCAGACAATCCCCGGAAAGGTTATCATTGAAGATATCCCGGATTTTGTTGTGGATGTGGACACAGAAATTCCAATTGCATCAGTAAGACAGGAGAATACCTATGTTCTAATAATTGGAAACGAAGACTATAAGTCGAAGCAAACCGGCTTGAGTATTGAAACCAATGTAGATTTTGCAGTTAATGATGCAACGGTTTTTTCGATCTATTGTGAGAAAACATTGGGTATTCCTAAAAAACATATCAAGCTGCTGAAAAATGCCACAGCGGCAGAAATTAGTCAGGGTTTAGCCTGGATCAGCAATTTAGCTAAGGTTGAAAATGGTAAAGCAAAGCTGATCTTTTATTATTCAGGTCATGGATTGCCTCATGAGCAAACCAAGGAAGCGTATATAATTCCTGTTGATGTTTCGGGCACCAGCCTTGACTATGCAATAAAGGTTGCTGATATTTATGCTAAATTGGCAGAGCATCCATCTCAGCAAATTACCGTATTTTTTGATGCCTGTTTCAGCGGAGGTGCCAGAAATCAGGGATTAGTTGCCATGAAAGGTGTCCGGATAAAACCTAAAGAAGATTTTATCTCAGGTAGATTAGTGGCTTTCGTATCCAGCACCGGAAATGAAAGTTCCGCAGTTTACAGGGAAAAACATCATGGGTACTTTACCTATTTTTTACTCAAAAAACTAAAGGAATCCAAAGGTGAAGCGAATTTTGAAGAACTGAGTACATACATTAAGCAATCCGTGGGTAAAGAAACCGGTTTAATCGGAAAAATTCAGACGCCGGAGGTAAATGTCAGCCATCTTGTTGAAGATGAATGGAAAACCTGGACATTAAAATAGACTACAATTGATAGTAGAGATAAAAATCCTGGTCATTGAACCGGAATCTCTTTCCTCCTGACATACCACCCAAGCCATACCGAGCACAGCCCCCATCCCAGGAGAAGATCGATCACCTTGGGCTTGATGAAACTCCATGGAAATTCCCACCAGTGCATATCGACCATTACCCCCATGATCAGCGTGAAGAGGGCAAACAGCATGGAAACGGTAAATCGCGACCAGAAACAGGGAAACTTTCCCATATAAATCACGAAGGCTACCATTAAGGCACCCAGTAAAGTATAGACAAAGCCAACGATCATGAAAAGGGGTGAAAAATCATTCATCTTCGGGTGATAAAATACCATCGCCCAGGGGTTGCCTACCATGGTCTTTTCGATTTCCTCCTGCTTTGCCTTGAAATCCGGACTTTGCGGATCAGCCATCGGCATCATGTACAGCCCTTCGGCTGGAAGGTTGGCCGATAAAGTTGCCATAATGGTATCCTGATTTGGAGTGTAGTTATAAAAATGCCGGTGGAAACCACCCACCCACATCATGGTTTGAAAACCAAAATAGATGATAGCTCCCACCAATGCGCCGATAAAGATCTTTTTCATGGTTTTTGGATTATAATTAATTTATCATCAGGATTCAATGAAACTAAATTAACAATAATACACTAATACTTAATTATTTTTTTTGACTTGCATATCCGGTTGGAAATGTATGAGATAAAATAAATCCCGTCAGGGAGATGGCCGAGTGATAGTACCAATTCCAACTGACCCGGATGAAATTGGTCATACATGAGATGACCAGTGATATTTCTTATTTCGATCGTTCCTGCCGGTAATTCAACGGAATTGACACCCTGAATGGAGCAATTATCCCGGACCGGGTTCGGAAATATCCTGAAACAATCATTTTCCTGAACCTTTTCAGCCATTGTCACATTGTTGCCGGGCAGGGGTGAATAATAGGTATTGAAGAGGGCGTTACAATACTTGCCATCGGCAGTAATGAAAGCCGACAGATATCCTCCTTCTTCAACCACAGTTCCCGGCAGGAAATATATCCCTGCACCGGCTACAAGGGAAACGCTGCCCTGGTCCTGAACGATAAAAAAGGTTCCATTACCGGCCAGTGTGATGGTTTCAAACGCATCGAAACATCGCGTAACTCCGTAAGTCACCTCGAGATTTTTTATATGCCGGTCTACGGCAGGTATCAGTTTTATGGCAACAAAATCGTGGCCATTCACCGAGTCGGTAACATTTCCTGTAACGTAAACTGATGATGATGGTCCGGCTGCAATACCGGTAACCCAGTCGGTTGAGTTTCCATTCCCGTTCAGACGGTGGATCCATTTCAGGTTACCGTTCTCATCATACCTGACAGTGGTGATATCCCCCACACTGGTTCCTGCAACGATCACACCGGTATCGCCGGCAAGAAGAATCTTGCAACTGCCTACCCCCCCGCCCTGGAAATAGTACTCTTTCTCCCAGATCACCGACCAGTCGGGGGAATATTTCACGGTCAGGTAAGAATCCCCGTGACTTCCTGTCAGGTAAATATTTCGCTGAGGATCGACGGCAATATCACTTCCCCTTGATTCCCAAAATCCCGGGTAACGGATGATCTGGTGCTCGTTTCCGGCAGAATCATATTTGATGGTCAACATATCGTATTGGTAGCGATAACTGTAACCCGTCACGTAGACATTGCAGGAATCATCGGTTGCGATGGCCGTCGGGAAATCACCGTAGCCTGTTGGCCCATCGTATCTTTTAATCCAGTTTTCATTTCCATCCGGATCGTAACTGATGGTAGCGTAATCCTCCGTATAGAGATATATACTTTGCCGACTTGTCCCGGTTACGATGATATTGCCAGCCCTGTCAACCGTCAGGGCGGTTGGAAAATCGTCAGCATAGCCACCGGGACCATTGTAATTACGTGCCCATTGAAACACCCCGTCGGAAGTGTACTTCAATATAAAAAAGTTATATCCTTGGTATGGGTTGAAGGCACTGTAATAACCTGCAACATAAACATTACGGGCGGTATCCACGGCTATCTGCGTGGCAATGTTACTGCCATCGGCATAGCTTGGTTCTGCATCCCAGGATTGCAGCCATTTCAGGTTCCCTGCCGAATCGTATTTCATGATCAGGGCGTTGGTAGCCCAATTGCCCGGAATAGTATCCAGCGTAAAGCCTGAAATGTAAAGGTTGGCACTGTCATCAATTGCCATATCATTGGCTTCATCTTCACGCTTGCCGGTCCCGTCAAATCTTCGTATCCATCGGAGATTCCCGGAGCTGTCATATTTTACAGTCAGGCAGTCGGGATGGAAAGCTCCGGCACTGTAGCCGGTCAGATAAACCGCTCCTGCCTGATCGGAGCATGATGCGTTGGAAACATCTGTAAAGTAGGGACCGTTGTAAATCCGGATCCACCCGGTATCTACCTGACCGGTCATTTCCGGGGGGCGCAGCAGAAAAGCAAGGATGACGGATAAAATGCTGATGATTGTTTTCATGGTGG
>CAYLVY010000112.1:0-12022 GCA_964387205.1 uncultured Draconibacterium sp. | reverse complement strand
TTTATCGGATCCCAGCTTACCGCCATGCTGGATGCGCTTGAAGTGAGCGACTCACTGGTAGCAGTCCGTACAGGTAATTCCAACGGTCTTCTGGACAAGTTGCCGAAGATCCCGGAGATCCTGATCGATAATACCGACCGAAACAGGACCTCTCCGTTTGCTTTTACCGGTAACAAGTTTGAATTCAGGGCTGTGGGAAGTTCACAGACATGTGCCCTTCCCATGATCGTACTGAACCTGATCGTCGCCGATCAATTAAAAAAGTTCAGGTCAGAGGTGGATGAAATGCTGAACAGCCAGATAGATATACACGATGCCCTGATCCGTACAATCCGGCGATATGCGGCAGAATCGAAGAATATCCGGTTCGAAGGGAACAACTATTCCGAGGAGTGGGTACGGGAGGCTGCAATGCGTGGACTTTCCAATCTCCGGAATACGCCGGAAGCTCTCCATGCAATGATTTCAGAATCCACCACCCTGTTGTTCCAATCCAACGGAATCCTTTCGCACCGGGAACTCCATGCACGCCATGAGATCCATCTGGAAAATTACATTAAAAAGATCCAGATCGAATCACGGGTACTCGGCGACCTGGCAGGGAACCATATCATCCCGGTGGCTATCCGGTATCAGAACCTTCTGATTGAAAATGTTAAAGGTCTGAAAGAGGTACTGGATATGCACTCTTATGGAAAATTGTCGCGCAATCAGATGGAGGTCATCACCGAAATATCTGAACATGTGGATAAAATAAAGACCTTTGTGAACGAGATGGTCGAGGCCCGCAAAAAAGCCAACCGGACCGGGAATGCAGAGGAACGCGCCAACCTCTACTGTCATGAAGTGCTGCCATATTTCGAGCGTATCCGAAATCATGTAGACCGGCTCGAGCTGCTGATTGATGATGAACTGTGGCCCTTGCCCAAGTACCGTGAATTGCTGTTTACAAGATAATCTTTGTACCATGAAAATCAAAACATTACCGGCTATCGTCGCCTTTTGCCTCCTGTCAGCCGGGGGGTATGCACAATTCAATGTCTTCAGGGTCAGCGGAGGAGCCCCAACTGAAACGGGCGAAGGTATTTTTTACTCGCTTCCCCGATCGGTCATCGAGGTGACCGTGGTGGTCGAAAAGGTCGAAAATTACAAAGGGCCCTATTCTGAATTTGCACTGAGGATGCTGGGATTGAAGAATGTAGTGACAGCCAATACGGTGGAATACGCGATTTCCTCCGTCAATATTGTCACCGGATCCGAGCCTGACCCGGATCAATTCTTTTTTGTGACCGGGAATAAAAAATCGATGAAGGATGCGGAGTCGACAATATTGCGCCTGGATGAAGCAGGGGTAATCCTGGGTACCATCGGTCATGATGCGGTTGAGTTGAAAGACCGTAAGGAAGAACAGGTACTGCAGAAACAAACCGGTGAAGAAAAGGATGTATTCGGTGATCTCTTCAAATATTCTGCCGATATGAACATCTTTGAAAAGATAGATACCATCATCAGGCGCATCAGTATAGATACCATGACCGTTGAACGGCAGTACCTGAAACGCACGGTTGTTGAGAAAACGCCTGAACAAAAGGCCAGAGAGGCTGCCGATTTTATTTCCAGGATCAAAGAAAAAAGGTTCAATCTTTTGACAGGTGAGCAGGAGGTCAACTACAACCGGGAAACCCTGGAATATATGGATACGCAGCTCAGCAACATGGAAAAGGAGTATCTCCGGTTATTTACGGGTGTTCGCCTGGTTAAAAAAGAGGTATATTCATTCAGGTATGTCCCGGTGGCAGAGCAGCTCAACGTGGATGTCCCGCTGTTCCGGTTTGATAAAATGCGCGGGATCCTGGATCTGGACGAAAACGGGGGCAAAATCATCAACCTGCGTTTCCACAGGGTTGGTAATACTTATGCCATACAGGGATTTTTAGGACAGGCGGAGAAATTGCCGAAAATCCAGGGACTTGCCTACCGCATTCCTGAGATGGTGAAGGTGATGATCCGTTATGGGGAAGCAGTAACCGAGACCCGCTGTCTGGTAAGCCAGTTGGGTGTGGTTACGATGTTGCCGGCAGACAAACAGAGAGTGCTTTTCCATCCTGGAACCGGCAGCATAAAAGAGATTCAGTACTGAATCAATGCTTTTCTGATCCGGAGCAGTTGCTCCAGCAAACTTTCCAGGAGTTCGAGTTTCAGCATGTTAGCACCGTCTGATTTAGCACTTGCAGGATCGGGGTGGGTTTCGATAAATAAACCGTCGGCGCCGGCTGCAATAGCTGCTTTGGCAATGGTGGCAATGAGTTCCGGTCTCCCGCCGGTAACCCCTGAATCCTGGTTAGGCTCCTGCAGGGAGTGGGTTACATCCATCACTACCGGCACTCCCAGCGATTGCATTGCAGGAATATTCCGGAAATCAACCACCAGGTCCTGGTACCCGAAGGTAGTGCCACGCTCCGTAAGGAGCACTTGCGGGTTGCCTGTCTCCTTTACTTTCTGCACGGCGAATTTCATCGAACCGGCTGAAGCAAACTGTCCTTTTTTAATATTCACGATTTTTCCGGTATGGCCGGCCGCCTGAATCAGTTCGGTCTGGCGGCACAAAAATGCAGGAATCTGCAAAATATCCGCATATCGGGCTGCGAGGATAACCTGCTCTTCCGTGTGGACATCTGTCAGGGTAGGTATATCCATTTGTTTCCTGATCTGGCCGATGATCTCCAGTGCCCGTGCGACTCCGATACCGGTGAAGGAATCGCTCCTCGAGCGGTTGGCTTTCAGGAAGCTCGCCTTAAAAATGAATGGGATCCCTAATCGTTTGGCGATATTATTAATATGTCCGGCGATCTCGGATGGCATTGTTTCATTTTCCACCACGCACGGGCCGGCAATGAGAAAGAAGTTTTCTCCCGGCCGCTTAAGGGTATCGTAGAGTTTCATTTTGGATGGCAGGTTTGGTTCTACATTCAATAGCCGTATTTATCCTTCCAGAGTGAGCGAAGGCGGGCCCTTAATTCGTTTTCACGGGCGTTGGCGGCAGGATCATAAAGCCGGGTACCCTTCAGTTTATCCGGCAGAAATTCAAGTTCAACAAAATTGTCCCGGTAATCATGGGCATATTTGTAATCATGGCCATAGCCGATCTTCTTCATCAGATTGGTCGGAGCGTTCCTCAAATGAAGCGGAACCGGAAGGTCTCCTGACTCCCGGATCAGGCTGCCGGCTTTCTGCATGGCGATATAAGATGCGTTGCTTTTGACCGAGCAGGCCAGATATATGGCGGTTTGGGACAGGATGAGCCTGCATTCGGGGTAACCTATCATTTGGACGGCCTGAAAACAGGATGTTGCCAGAAGAAGTGCGTTGGGATTGGCATTTCCGATATCTTCGGAAGCCAGGATCACCATCCGCCTGGCGATAAACAGGGGATCTTCTCCTGCCTCCATCATCCTGACGAGCCAGTAAACGGCTCCGTTGGGATCGCTCCCGCGCATGGATTTGATAAAGGCCGAAACTACGTCATAATGCATTTCTCCAGACTTATCATAGAATGCCAGGTTTTGCTGGATGATCCGAAGCGTGTTTTCATTGGTGACCTCGACGGCCGTGGTGTCGTTTCGAAGCGTGTTGACTACCAGTTCGATGGCGTTGAGGAGTTTTCTGGCATCCCCGCCGGAAACACGCAGCATCGCTTCGTTTTCACTTATCTTCACAGGAATGCCGTAATGCTGTTCAAGAAACTGCCGGGCCAATTCCAGCAATCTGATAAGATGAGATTCTTCCAGTGATTTTAAAATATAAATCTGGCAACGCGATAACAATGGAGAGATGACCTCAAACGATGGATTTTCGGTGGTAGCCCCCACAAAGGTCACGACTCCTTTCTCTACGGCACCCAGGAGCGCATCCTGCTGCGATTTACTAAACCGATGGATCTCGTCAATAAAGAGTAACGGGCTGTCACCTGATTTTTCAGCAAGTGAAATCACTCCGCGGACCTCTTTCACACCGGAGCTAACAGCACTGAGGGTATAAAACTGCCGCTGCAACTGCCTGGCCATAATATGGGCCAGTGTTGTTTTCCCGGTTCCGGGCGGTCCCCAGAGGATCATTGATGGAAGATGGCCCGATTGGATAGCCTGCCGCAGGATCGCTCCGGGCCCAACCAAATGTTCCTGTCCCAGATAATCGTCCAGGTTGCCGGGGCGGAGTTGTTCGGCCAATGGAATAATCATGACGCAAAGATAAGGTTTAAACTGCTCCTGAGGGTAAAAACTTAATAAATGTTAAAAAATATCACATTGTAAATCAGTGATATATGAAAATTGTTAAAAAATGTTAAAAAAAAGCGGGTTAAAAATTTGGTACATATAGTAAAGCTGAATTATCTTTGCATCACCAAATTTAAAAACCAATAGACAATGAAAAAACTTGCATTTGTACTGATGATGGGCGCCGTTGCTCTCACTTATTCCTGTGGACCAAGCGAAAAGGAAAAAGAAGAAAAGAGAATTGCTGAATCTATTCGTCAGGCTGATTCGATGGCCATGGTTCAGGCTGAATAGCAGAGGAGCGCTGATTCGATTGCCCAGGCTCAGTTGGCAGCTGCCCGTCAGGATTCCATTACAGCCGGTTGGCTGAAAGAGGACGGAACCCCGACCGATAAACTGAAGAAAGAACTGAAAAAAATGGGCAAATAAGCGGACACCGTTTATCTGAACATCAGGAAAGAGGCTGTCTCCATACCATGGAGGCAGCTTTTTTGTTTTTCAGGGCGCGAGGCGTTCAACGCTCCATTGATCATAGCCTTTCCGGTAACGGATCCGGTCATGAAGCCGGTTCTCTCTGCCCTGCCAGAATTCCAGGGTAGAAGGGGCCAATTGAAATCCTCCCCAGTATGGGGGGCAGGAGGGATCTTTGCCTTGCAGTCGGGTTATGATGCTCTCCCGGAGTTCTTCCAGGTATTTCCGGTCGGGGACCACCTGGCTCTGAGGTGAAATAAGCGCACTGATTCGGCTTTCCAAAGGCCTGCTGTTAAAATATTCCGCGGAAACCTCCTCTGTCGTTTTCACGATCCGGCCCTCAATCCTAACCTGACGTTCCATCTCTTTCCAGAAAAAAAGAAGCGCAGCGTAAGGGTTGTCCTGCAATTCCCTCCCTTTGCGACTTTCGTAATTGGTAAAGAAGAGAAAATTTCCGTTTTCGGTTCCTTTCAGCAGAACAACCCTTGAAGAGCAAAGACCGGTTGGCGTGGCTGTAGAAAGTACCATGGCATTGGGTTCCGGTACCGGATATCGAATGGCTTCCTTCATCCAGATATTGAATTGATGTAAAGGGTCAGGGCTGATCCCGCATTCATTCAACTGGTTGTGCAGGTATTCTTTTCTCAATGAATGGTAGGTTGGGTTCATGAAAAAGGTTTAGGTAATTCAAAAGTACAATTCTTAAAAAAAGTTCTATCTTTACGAAAATTTTTATCATCTATATTTCATATGGCAAACAAAGTTACAAAATCAGAACTGGCCGAAATAAAAAGGAATAAAGATTCGGTTAAAGAATATTCCAATGGCGAGATCACCGTATTCTGGCAGGCGGAAAAATGTATCCATTCAGCCAACTGCCTAATCGGTTTGCCCGATGTATTCAGCCCAAAGAAGAAACCCTGGATCAATATCCATGCTTCCTCCAGTAAAGAGATCATGAAAGTTGTGGATACCTGTCCTTCACGGGCCCTTACTTATCTGAAAAGTACTAAGTTCGTAACCTCCAAACCCAGGGAAATTCCACGGAAAAAGCCCAAATTTGCCAGGATACAGTTGTTACAGGACGGGCCTGCACTGGTGACCGGCAACTTTATTTTACGTGATACGAAGAAGAAAAAGATTAAACTGGAAGGGGAGATCACGGCATTATGCCGGTGCGGAGCCAGCAAAAAGAAACCATTCTGCGACGGAAGCCATGTTACTGCCGGTTTTTCCGACTGAAATGACTGTTTCAGGGTGGATTTCCGACATTAATTTCATTTTTATAAACCCGTTTTATGATCCTTGGATTATTAAAAGAGTCAGGGGGGGAAAAGCGTGTTGCCCTTCTTCCCGAAGCAGCGGGAACCCTGGCGAAGATGTCTGTGACGGTGTTGGTGGAGCAAAACGCCGGAGAGAATGCATTTGCTTCCGATCAGGATTATATCGCAGCCGGCGCTTCTGTAGTGACAAAGAGCGAGGTGCTGGCCCGGGCGGATATGGTGGTGATGATCAATCCCCCGGATACTTCCGCTATGGAGATGCTCAGGGAAAATCAGGCATTATTGGCCGTTTTAAACCCATTTTTCAACAAGGAAGTTGTAACCACATTAGCCCGGAAAAAGATTACCGGATTCAGCCTGGATATCATTCCCCGCACCACCCGTGCACAATCTATGGATATACTCTCCTCCATGGCTACTGTGGCAGGTTATAAAGCCGTCCTCACAGTGGCCAATACCCTGCCAAAGTTTTTTCCGATGTTCATGACTGCCGCCGGCACCATAACTCCGGCCAAAGTGCTTATTCTCGGGGCCGGCGTGGCAGGTCTGCAGGCTATCGCCACCTCACGGAAACTGGGCGCTGTCGTGGAGGTGTTTGATGTCAGGGCCGCGGTTAAAGAGGAGGTGACCGGGTTGGGTGGTAAGTTTGTTGAAGTGGAAGGTGCCATTGATGATAAAAGTGCCGGAGGATATGCCGTGGAGCAATCCGGTGACTTTAAGAGGCGCCAGGTAGAGGCGGTACATAACCATGCCATCAAGGCTGATGCCATCATCTGCACGGCTCAGATCCCAGGGAAAAAGGCCCCTTTGCTGGTCCATCGTGCTACCGTGGAATCGATGAAACCGGGTTCTGTTATTCTCGACCTGGCCGCCAGTACAGGAGGGAATTGCGAACTGACCAAAAACAATGAAACGATCATCCATCAAGGGGTGAAGATCATCGGCAATTCTTTTCTTGCCGTGGATATGCCTACCGATGCCAGTAAGATGTTCGGTAAGAATGTGATCAATTTCCTCAAATTGCTTATCAGCCAGAAGGGCGAGTATAACCTGAACTGGGATGATGACCTGGTTAAGGGAACCTGCCTTACCCATGGCGGCGATATCGTCAACGACCGGTTCAGAGATTTTTTAAATCAATAAATACTGTTATGGGAGAAGTCTTACGCTTTTTTATTGAATACCGGGAAGCCATATTTATTATTATACTCTCCGTCTTTCTGGGGATTGAGGTGATTTCCCATGTTCCTTCCGTGCTCCATACACCATTGATGTCAGGGGCTAATGCTATCCACGGCGTGGTGATTATCGGCGCCATTATTGTCATGGGCCATGCCACCAATGTATTATCCATGATATTCGGTTTTGTAGCAGTGGTGCTGGGAACCCTGAATGTGGTAGGTGGTTTTGTGGTCACAGACCGGATGCTTGAAATGTTCAAAAAGAAAAAGAAGTAACCGCTCACGACCATGGAAACGATCATTTCACTGACCAAAGATATCCCGTTTTCCGGGTATATCTCCATATTGGAAGTATCGTATGTTCTTGCTTCCGTACTCTTTATTCTGGGGCTCAAGAAACTTAGCCACCCTGATACCGCGAGGAGCGGAAATCTCTGGGCAGCAGCAGGAATGGGGCTTGCTATCCTTTTTACAATCCTTTTTCATAAAACCCTTGCCGAAGACGGCAGTTACCAAGGAATTCATAATGTCGGCTGGATTGTGGCCGCCCTTATTATCGGAAGCATTGTCGGATGGCTGGCTGCCAAAAAGGTCAGGATGACCGCAATGCCCCAGATGGTTTCTTTATTCAACGGAATGGGCGGGGCATGTGCCGCGCTGATCTCGATGATGGAGTTTCCAAAGATGCAGATTCATCTTGACCATGCCGGCGCTGCCCACATGATGAACGGCGAAGCCATTTCAATTCTGCTTGGCCTTATGATCGGCGGGGTTTCGTTTTCAGGCAGTATGATTGCTTTCGGCAAACTTGATGAGCGCATTGGCGATATCAAAAGCACCTGGCTTCGTTATCTCAATCTCACCATGCTGGCCGTTATGCTCGTTTTTGTGGTTTTTATTATGTTTCGCGAGCCCGTCAGCGGCGAGAACTGGATGATCTATACCCTCGCGGTTCTTGCCCTGGTCTACGGGATTTCATTTGTGATGCCTATCGGTGGCGCCGACATGCCGGTTGTCATCTCCCTGCTTAACTCCTTTACCGGCGTGGCCGCCGCAATGGGGGGCTTCCTCTATAACAACCAGGCAATGCTTACGGGAGGGATACTCGTGGGGTCATCAGGAACCATTCTGACTATTCTCATGTGCCGGGCAATGAACCGTTCCCTGCTCAATGTTATCATCGGCGCTTTCGGCGGCCCGGCCACAGCAAGCGCCCAGGACGGAGATAAAACAGTCAGGGAAATCTCCCTTAGTGACGCGGCTGTCTTGCTGAGTTATTCCCAAAAAGTCCTCGTCGTTCCGGGTTACGGGCTGGCTGTTGCACAGGCACAGCACATATGCCATGAACTGGAAACCTTGCTGGCAGGTAAGGGTGTCGAGTTGAAATACGGAATCCATCCGGTGGCAGGCCGCATGCCGGGCCATATGAATGTATTGCTCGCCGAAGCAGATGTCTCCTACGACAAACTGATGGAAATGGAGGAATCCAATAATGATATGTCCAATACCGATGTAGTGATCGTGGTCGGGGCCAACGATGTTGTCAACCCCGCGGCAGAAGAAGACCCGGGCAGCCCTATCTATGGGATGCCGGTCATCAGGGTTTGGGAAGCAAAGAATACCATCATCATGAAACGTTCCATGGCCAAAGGCTATGCAGCCATTGACAACAATCTCTTCTTCCATCCCAAAACCCGGATGCTATTTGGTGATGCCAAGGCTACCATGCAAAAACTGGTGACCGAAATCAAAAGTCTTTAAAATAATTCTCTCCGGTAAAAATGAAAGGCGCCCACCACGGCGCCTTTCTGCATCACACAAAAACCAACAAATACGCACTAACCGATCAACTTAAACGAGATAGTGACTTTATATTGCTCCTTAATGTCTGGTTTCAGGCCTTTACAGCAAATAGCAGACAGCTGTTTCCTGACAAGTTGTTCAATGTCCTCATTATTGCTGAAAGTTTTGATTATGCTGATCCTGCCCTCCTCTGTGAGGGTGAAAATTACATCCACACTTCCCTGACAACAGGCTTTAATAGCCCGGTCGGGATATTTGATGGATTCCTTGATGATTTTCTGAACCTTATCTGCCGTCGAAATGACAGGCTTCCCGGCTAACACGGGAAAGGTGAAAAATACGACAAACAGGGCAGAAACGGCTGTAGTGAGAAGAAACGATTTTGCTTTCATGGTGACTGGCTTTTTGATTTTTCCATTGTTGACAGTAATAAGACTGATTTGCATCCCGGATGTTACATTCTCAAGCCTGACGGAAAACGCTGATTTTTCTTTTTTCAACAGTAAAATTACTAATGTAATGTGTTGATAACAAACATATTCGGTAAGTGTCAGGCCTTTGCCGGCAAATGAAAATGTAAATCGATGAACACCGCTTTACCGGGGTTGAATTGCCGAAAAATAACGGTAAGATTTTTCGATCGGAACCGGATCATCCTGTCGGCCATCATGGAAAATGTTCATGGAAGATAGTGGCATACATTCCAATTTGGTGTATGTTTGCAGGAAAATCAGCAAATTATGAGGTCTCTCCATGCAGTTTTTTTTATAACCGTATTGTTTGCCTTAACGGCCTGTAACAGGGAAAAGTCAACCAGAAACCCTTTAATCTCAGATTTTGACACTCCTTTTGAGGTACCTCCCTTCGACAAAATTGATACCTCCCATTTTATCCCGGCTTTCATGGAAGGAATACGGCAGCATGATACCGAGATCAGGGCCATTGTATCCAATGCACAGCCTCCGGATTTTGACAACACCATCCTTGCCTATGACGCATCCGGAAAGTTGCTTGACCGGGTTAGTAAAGTGTTTTACAACCTGAACGAATGTATGACCACCAAGGCTATGCAGGCCATAGCAAGGGACATGAGCCCCATCCTGAGCCGGCATCACGATGATGTGGCACTGAATAAGCAATTGTTCGATAGAATCCGTAAGGTTTACGACCAACGGACGACCATGAACCTGGACAGCCAGCAGATCAGGGTCGTGGAAAAGTATTATCGCGATTTTGAGCGTAAAGGGGCAATGTTGCCTGATGAAAAAAAAGAGAGGCTAAGGGCAGTTAATGAATCACTTTCCATGTTGTCCCTGCAATTTGGCGACAATCTGCTGGCAGAAACGACCGAAAATTACGCCTTGGTGCTGGATAAGGAGAGCGATCTGGATGGCCTTCCGGCAGAAGTGGTCGCCGCAGCCGCAGAAACAGCCCGCGAGAAGGGATTGGGGGGTAAATGGGTATTTACCCTTTCGAGACCCAGTTTGATCCCGTTTCTCCAATACGCCAGGAACAGGGACCTTCGGGAAAAGATTTTCCGTGCCTACATTCAGCGGGGAAATAATGGGGGAAAGAGTGATAATAAGGAGATAGTCGCGAAAATTGTCGGCCTGAGGGCCGAAAAAGCCGCCTTGCTCGGTTTCAGTCATTATGCCTCCTATATTTTGGAACAGAACATGGCACAAACTCCTGAAGCCGTTTACGGTTTCCTGAACCAGTTATGGACACCCGCGCTCGAAATGGCGAAAACTGAATGCACCGCCATGCAACAGATTGTGGATCGCGATGGGGGAGGGTTCAGGATTCAGCCCTGGGATTGGTGGTATTATGCAGAGATCATCAGGGTTGAAAAATTTGACCTTGATGAGAATGAACTCAGGCCCTATTTCAGCCTCGGAAAGGTTCGCGACGGCATGTTTAAGGTCGCTGAAAACCTTTATGGCATCACCTTTCATCAGCGCACCGATCTCCCTATTTACCATCCTGACCTTGAAACATTTGAAGTAAAGGAGCAGAACGGCAGCCATCTTGGTGTGCTGTACCTGGACTATTTTCCCCGCGACGGAAAACAGTCGGGGGCGTGGTGTACCGAATTCCGGACCGCCGGGTGGGAGGGTGAGCAAAGGGTTTATCCCGTTGTTTCCATCACCTGCAATTTTACAAAACCGGGAAAGGATACCCCTGCTTTGCTCAGTTGGGATGAAACCAATACCCTCTTTCATGAGTTCGGACATGCCCTGCATTCCTTGTTTACCGAGGGGAGATATGCCAGAACGGCCGGGGTGGTTCCGATGGATTATGTTGAATTGCCCTCCCAGATCATGGAGAATTGGGCTTCGGATCCGGAAGTGTTAAAAGTTTATGCATTTCATTATCAGACAAAAGAGCCAATTCCTGATCATTTGCTGAAGAAAATCGAGAACAGTGCCCGGTTCAACCAGGGTTTCAGTACGGTGGAATACCTTGCCGCCTCCTTTCTGGATATGGATTATCACATGCTGGACAATACCGGCAACCTCAACGTCATAGATTTTGAAACATCCAGGATGTCGGCTATCGGTCTGATCCGGGAAATCGTCCCTCGATATCGCAGTACTTACTTCGGGCACATTTTCAACAGTTCCTATGCCGCAGGTTATTATGTTTATATCTGGGCTGCCGTTCTTGATGCTGATGCTTTCCAGGCTTTTAAGGAGTCCGGGGATATTTACAACAAATCCCTCGCCGCCTCCTTCCGGAAATTCTGCCTGGCAGGGTGCGGGGATGACGAAGGAATGGTCCAATACCGGAAATTCAGGGGCAAAGATCCCAACCCAGATGCCCTCCTTAAACGGAGAGGATTGAAGTAACCGCGTCTCATGCCGGAAAATAAACCCATTGGAATTTTTATGGACAGAGTTATTGTTTTATGGACTACCGGGGAAAAAGAGGTAGCCACGAAAGTTGTAATGCCTTTTCTGTTTTTTGGCAGGGCACACGGATGGTGGCAGGAGATGCACCTGATTATCTG
>CAYLVY010000111.1:7868-12175 GCA_964387205.1 uncultured Draconibacterium sp. | reverse complement strand
TTAAATAGTTGGATAACACGTTGAAAAGATCGTCTTTTCTGAAAGGTTTCGAGAGATAATCATCCATGCCCGATTCGAGGCATTTCTCCCTGTCGCCTGGCATAGCAATGGCGGTCAGCGCGATAATGGGGGTGTGAACTCCCTCATGCTCAAGCTGCCGTATTTCCCGTGTGGCCTGAAACCCGTCCTTCATGGGCATATGAACATCCATGAATATCAGGTCAACTTTTTCACTGAGAAATCTCTCCACCGCTTCATTGCCGTTTTCTGCGCGGATGACCCTGGCCCCAGTCTTTATCAGCATGGAATAGAGCAGTTTCATATTGATCACGTTGTCTTCCGCGATCAGGATCGTTTTTCCAGGGTCAAGTTGCAGGTCGTTAGGTATGCCCGTAGATTCAGCAACCTCGGCTGGTTTGTTTTTGCCCTGGGTGAGAAGTTCGTACATATCTTTCATCTTCACCGGTTTGGTGAGAAAGTGATCCACACCCAACTCTTTCCGTGATTGAAGGATATGGTCCTTGTCCACCGAGGAGTGAAGGAAGATGATCGGATTTTCACTGAAAAGCATTCTGTTCTTGATCGTGTCTGCCACTTCGACTCCGTCCATATGCGGCATATGCATATCCAGGATGATCAGGTCAAATTCCTGTTTTTGGGCTGCTGCCTGCTCCAGGATCCGGAAGGCTTCGTTGCCTGAGGTGCAGGTTTGTGCTTCAATGTTCCAGTAATTCAGCATCTCCGTCATGATCTTCAGGTTGGTCAGGTTGTCATCGACTACCAGAACCTTTTTGATATCGCGGTTGGGAAGGGAGGCGTCCAGACCCTGGCAGGCAACGCGATCCAGCGGGATCGTAAACGAAAAAGTGCTTCCCATGCCCGGAATACTCTCTACTTCGAGTGTTCCGCCCATCATTTCGGTCAGTTTTTGCGAAATGGAGAGGCCAAGACCGGTACCGCCATATTTGCGGGTTGTGGAACTGTCGGCCTGAGTAAACCGGTCGAAAATGTTTTTTCTCGACACTTCATCGATCCCGATACCGGTATCCCTGACACTAAACCTTATTAATTGCTGATTGCCGGTTTTATCATCCTTCCGGATCGACTTGGCCGATACGCATATCTCTCCCTGATTTGTAAATTTGACTGCATTGCTGATCAGGTTCACCAGTATCTGCCGGATCCGGAGAGGGTCTCCGAGGTAACAACCAGGTAATCCGGGTTCAATTTCGCAAAGCAATTCAATCTTCTTTTCATAAGCTTTTACCGTCAGGATCTCCACACTCCGTTCCACCACTTCGAAAATATTGAACTCTACTTTCTCAATTTCCAACCTGCCGGCTTCAATTTTGGAAAAATCAAGGATATCGTTGATCGTATCCAGCAGAAGGTAAGCGGAGGTCTGGATCGATTGCAGGTAATCGTGCTGACTGGGTGTCAGTTTCGTCGTGAGGGCCAGTTCTGTCATTCCGATCACGCCGTTCATGGGTGTACGGATTTCGTGGCTCATCGTGGCCAGGAATTCCGATTTGGCTTTGCTGGCTATTTCGGCCTCTTCTTTAGCCCTGATCAGTTCAAGTTCCGTTTGTTTTCGTTCGGTAATATCTTCGAAACTCTCGATGCCCCCGATTATGTTTCCATGCTTATCGAGAAGGGCGTCCACATTCTTCAGGATGGTCAACGACCCGCCGCTCTTGGTCCGGATGAGGCATTCCCTGGCTTTCAGGGGTTTTGGGAGCGAATCATCAAACAACCCGCAATGTTCCCGGCACGGGGTCTGAGCAAACTTGTGACAGGTCTGGCCTATCATCTCCTCTGCCGAAAATCCGGTAATCACTTCAGCCTGGTGGTTCCAACTGGTGATTTTCTGATCATTATCAACAGTAAAGATGGCGCTTGGGATAACTTTGTATATCAATTCCGCAAATTCACGGCTCTCCTTTAACTCCAGTTCTGTCTTCTTCCGTGCTGTTATATCCTCTTTGATGGCGATAAAATTGACCAGGGTACCTTCCATATTCCGGATTGGTGCAATGGTCATCGACTCCCAGAAAATATTCCCGTGTCTGTCCCTGTTGGCAATTTCACCACACCATTCATACCCCTGCAGAATGGTTTTCCACATTTGGCGGTAAAAGGTATCATCCTGTATGCCTGATTTCAGAATCCGGGGGTTCTTACCCGTTACTTCAATGGCTTCATATCCGGTGACCAGAGTGAACCGTTTATTGACATATTCGATTTTTCCGTGTAGGTCGGTAATAATGATGGAATTGGCGCTCTGATCCACCGCGGTGGAGAGTTTCCGGATTTTCTCAAGGGCCTCCTGATGCTTGATATTCTGGTTGCTAAGTTCAGCTTGCTGCTGCCTGAAGGAGATAACCAGCCTTGCAATCCGGCCAAACTCATCCGGGCGGTCGCGTAAACGGGAAACCGGGATGTCGCTTTGCTGGGTCAGGCTGGCTTCAATAGCTTGCAACGGAC
The DNA here is from genome assembly GCA_964387205.1 of uncultured Draconibacterium sp. Taxonomy (GTDB): domain Bacteria; phylum Bacteroidota; class Bacteroidia; order Bacteroidales; family FEN-979; genus CAIVAT01. The sequence continues at coordinate 9,691 of CAYLVY010000111.1, read as the reverse complement.
GGTTGATCCATTTGGTGATCAGGAAAAAGACGAACAATGCCACAATAATTACAACGGCCAATGCCAGCATTCCCCCAATGAAGAGATTGTCAAATTTGGCAAAATCGGGATTGTCCCTTGAAAAGACCAGTTGTCCTAATACATTCCCTTCCTGATTTTTTATTGGAAAGCGGACGTTATTTCGGGTGGAAGTTGATAAGTCGGAACCGGTTTTCGACTGTTCATATTTGACATTGAATCCTGTGATACCGGCCAGGTCATGAATATAGGCACTGTCCCAGATCTTTCCGGCAAGAAGATAACCACGGGGGGGCGTCATTCTGTAATAATCGTCAGTGGGGACAATAGTGGCGCCAAATATCTCGAGCAGTGCTTCATTGTATTGGATAAAAGTCCTCACAGTCCCGTTGTGGCCAAAAAACGCTGTAATCCTTCCCGGATCCCTGACCGACTGGCTTTCCATTCCCCGGAAAACAGAATAGATAACTTCACCGTGATCATTATATACACCGAAATAGTTGAATCCGTGGGTTGCCATAATGGAGCGTAAAACTTCTGAAGCCCATGATGTGTCCCGTGTATTGGTAAATATGGTCATCTCATCCCATGCCGCATTGTCCATAACTGGCCTCAGCATCCCTTCACTTTGATAGGATATCACCGTTTCGATCACTTTCCTTGCACTGTTTTTCTGGGCCTCCGAAAATAAACCCTGCTCACTGTGCCGGATCAGGTAATACCCCAGTCCGAAAAGGAGTTGAATAAAGAGCATGGTGGAAAAAAGAATAGTCAGTTTAGTATTGGTTCTCATCACAATATCCTCGAAAAACAATAATCCGGAAATAATCTGCTAAGATGCAGCAAAAAACCCGGAATTGGTTATTTTTGTTAAAAAATTTCCATGTCAGTAAGTTTTCTTTTCGGCGCTTTTGACCGCACCATTCAGGCTGCGGGGGTGCTGACCGGTAAGGTGCCGGAAGGGGCTGCAAATACCGGCAATATCCTGTTCAGGGGCTATCAATGGGTTGAAACCGATGACCGGTTGCTGGTATGTCATTGCCGGATCTATAATCCGGCTGCTTTGGCCACTGGCTTCGAAGAAGAAGGTCTTCCTGTTCCCCGTCTGCTGTTGTCCCTTTATGAACGGGAGGGTATTAGCGGGTTCAGAAGGATCAACGGTTCCTATACGATCATCATTCAGGACAGGGTGGGAACCATGTTCGTCAGGGATATGAACGGAGAAGGGCCGGTTATTTATTACAACGGGCAGTATTTTGCCGGTTCACTCTCCGGATTTCCTGATATAAAGGGTTATTCGCCTGAACCGGATATCGCGGGCATGTCTGCTTTTCTGAAAATAGGGTATATACCTGCCCCGGTTACCTCGCTGAAAGGAGTTTCCAAAGTACCGGCCGGGACGGTGGTGCGATTGCAGAACGGCCAGTTCCGGGTGGAAGAGCTTTTTCCCTATCAGGAAGTATTGAAAACCGAACGGAAAGACCATCCTGAAGAAGAGGCTGTCGAAGAGTATCATGAATTACTGAAGCAATCCATCCGGCGCCGGATCGGGAATCAGCCTGTAGCGGGGACCCTGCTGAGCGGTGGGTATGATTCAGGGGGCTGTATCGCTGTATTGCGGGAGGTCCACCCGGGTGAGATCCGGAGTTATTCGGTAGGATTCCGGGATAATCCGGCTTCAGAACTCCCTTTTGCCAAAATGATGGCGGAAAAGTTCGGAGCCATCCATCATGAATACATCATGGATGGCAGCGAAATAGATTTCCTTCCGGAAATCGTAAGCATGATGGGAGATCCCTTTGCCG
>CAYLVY010000111.1:0-7858 GCA_964387205.1 uncultured Draconibacterium sp. | reverse complement strand
GATTTATGCTCAATTATGCGGCCATGAAAATGGTTTCCGGCGAAAACCTGCCGGTCGTCCTCGGTGGCGACGGCAATGATCAGTATTTCGGAGCTGGTATCAGGGAAACAGCTTTTCATTACCGGATCAGATCCCTTGGGTTGAAACCACTCTCCTGTCTCATTGATTACCTGACAGATAATCGTTTTTTTGACTATGATAACCTTGCTTTCCGCATCCATTACCAGAATCAGAAGATACTACGGATCATGGAGCCTGAGACTTTTGGTTTTCATGATTACCAGTTGCGCAGGATGTTCGGTAACCATGGAATGGCCGGAACGGAACGGCAGCCATTGCCCTCAGGGGCAGGTTCCTATGAAGAATTATTCCTGCAACGTAACTATTTCCTCCACCTGCTGCATTCAGTACGTGAGGTTATAATCCATAAAGCGTCACGTTTGTCATCCTGTTTTGGGGTCAACCTGACCTTTCCGTATATCGACCTGGATATCTATCATTTTATTCAGCAGCTTCCGGTATCCCTCAGGGCCAGGGGGTCAGTCGGTGAATCGATGTCAGGGAAAGGGAGCAGTAAGTATATTCATAAGAAACTGGTAAAGCCAATGCTGCCTCCCGAGGTCTCCAACCGGCCTAAACAGGGAGGTTTCTCACCCCTCGATCTGTTCTTTGGGGATAAAAAACGACGGGAAGGTATCTATCGTTATGTGCTGGCATCCTCTTTGGTGAAAACCATGCATGATCCCGGTTTTGTCAAGGAATTCCTTCTTCAGTATGAAGCCCTCATCTCCGGAAAAGGATACTGGTTCTGGTACCGTCAGGTAAAAAGCAGCCAAATGATCAACCTGCTGATCCTTACCCTTTGGTATGATATGATGATGGAAGGCCGTCGTGAAAATCTGCTCTCGGATTATCTTCCTTAAGGTCTGTATCCGGAATCCGGTTTTTTGATAAACCTTCCGAAATACCGATCTTTACCCGCGTTTAAAAGATAAAAGTACGTTCCGCCTCCCATGTGGGCCACAGATTTCGAGATACACGCCATACCCTCCCGTTCGATCCGAAGGTTGGCCCTGGCCACGGTGATGCCGTTCACGTCTGTTATCCAACAGGATACATCTTGTGGTTTCTCATTGTAAAAATAAAGGTTGAACTCATTCCCGACCGGATTGGGGGCCACGTATGATTTGCGGGTTTCTGCCAGGGCGGGGGGAGCCGAACCCAGAAAAGCCGGATTGAATTCATAGGCACCGGCATCATAGCCATTCAGGTGAGGTCGGGGGCGGTACAGAAAATCAAAATTGATCCCTTTGGGGTCCGGCTCCCCGGCGTCGATCAGTGGTGAGCCGGTTTGAAGGGTATATCCGGGCAGGTCGAATCCGGCCGTAATGATCTGACGGGAATAGTAGTTGCTGCGTACTGAAAGATCTGCCGCACGATCTGGGATCATGATATAGGAATCATGGCCTTTAAAAGTCCCGAAATGACCCGTTTCATAAAAATCAAAATTTCCCGGATTGATAATGACGTTGGACCATGCTACATTTCCACGGCTCAGTAAACTGATAAAACGGATCCCGTCCGATTTGGGATTGACAATGGTGTTAAACAACAGATAATACCAGTATCCGGGAACAGTTGAAATATCGGTAACGTAAATACCGTATTTCATGGCCTGAAGGTCGTCCGGTTTGTAATCCTTTCCGGCATTTTCAATGATATTATTGTATATTTTCATCCTCCCTGTGCCATGTACCTCAATGCCACTGCCTTTTCCTCCCGAAATGTAATTATTGTAACAATCGCAGGAAGAACCTCCGCCGATGATTATCCCGGACATCTGGGCAGGATGTTCTGCCTGACTGTCGAACAATACTGTATTGTCATAGATATGACAATCTTCGCTGGCTGAACTAACCTGAATACCATCCCAACCGGTATGGTCGAGAATGTTCCGGAATATCTTCACCCCGCTGAGCAGGGGAGGCAGCACCAGGGTATCGGTTCCGTTACAGTTGACTATCATGCCAAAATATTTGGTACTTCCGATGTACATGCCTTCGTTGCCCACATTGGCGATATAGTTGTCATGGATCAGGGTGTTCCGCTGAGTGAACTTTTCCCGGGTATTCAAAAAACTGCAATCGGGGTCAGTTTTGGCGTAAAGACCACCAATGGGACAACCCGAAATATAGATATGGTCGATCTCCAGGTTGGAGCAGTTGGTAGTGATGCCCATTCCCCCGCCATTTTTTACCCTTTCGATCCTGAAGCCGTACAAGTGGCTCGTGTCGCCGCTACCCGTGAAACGAAAAAAGGAACTGTTTTCAACGGAGATACCGAAATGGTGGTCGGTGTTAATGATCACGCAACCATGGTTGTTGATCATAATGACTGGTTTAAGGGAGTCGCCGTGAATATTCCGGATCAGTAAAAAAGGCCGGTGACCTCCGTTGAAAAAAATAGTATCACCCCCTTTGATGGTGTTGAATGGTGCCACTTTGCCTTCTACCATCAGGGTGGTACTATCCACGGTGATATTTTCGGGAATTCCTGAGGACTCAAGGGTTAGGAGTACGAACAGCAGACATATCAGCCTGGCTGCGCCATACGGCTGGTATTTGGACAGATACATCATCCACTTCCCCTTTTGGCCCGCTCCCAGTTCACCGTTTGAGATTTTTTCAGATATCTTTTTAGGCCCAGGAAAACCGACAGGTTCATGATGAAAAAGTAGTAAGGGACGAATAGTATCTTTAACCGGATCGACCTGTTTTCCAGGTACCAGCCAGCCAGGGCAGCGACATAGAAGAGTACCTGCAACCAGAAGAGTATCGTGTAAAGCCCCGCTGAAAAAATACCTTGCTGAAGGGCCAGCGCTGCCGAAACGATCAGCATGACAGGAAGTGAAAGCGGGGCGAGGGTCCATCGAAGTACCCGGTGCGATATGTACTGGAAGGAGAGTGTTCCGTACCTGAAAATGTTGAGGAGTGACCGTAGCCTGATTACCGACTGAATGCCTCCGGCCGAGATGCGGATTTTTCGCTTGAGTTCTTCCCTGACGTTGGCGGAAGCAGTTTCAATAGCATACGCTTCCGGGTCATACTGAATGGTATATCCTTTTTGCGCAACACGGAGTGAGATAATGAAGTCATCGAGAAGGGTATCGGGTTCTACCTCCTGGTACAACGCTGTCCGGATGGCAAACAACTCACCGGCAGCACCCACAACCGAGTATAGTTCCGCATCCCATTTTTTCAGTGTGGACTCATATTTCCAGTACAAACCTTCTCCGGCTCCCGCCGCTGTGTCTTTCTCCTTTTTATGTATTCGTTTTTCACCGGAAACACAGCCGACCTTCGGATCGCGGAAGAGCCGGACGATCCTCCTGATCGATTCCCGGCCAAGCATGGTATTGGCATCACAAAAGACCACTACCGGCGTTTTAACGAACCGTATCCCCCTGTTCATTGCCCCGATTTTGCCGCTCCGCTGAGGCCGGTGAAGTACCTCGATCCCGTCATACTGGCGGAGTACCTCCGGGGTCCCGTCATCTGAACCATCAGTCACCCAGAGAATATGCAACTTTTCGCGGGGATAATCCAACTCCAGTGTGTTTTGCATTTTTTCCAAAACGAAATCCCGTTCGTTGTAAGCTGCAATAAAGAGGGTGACCTCTGGTTCCTCCTCCGGGATAGCAGTACCGGGCTTCCTGCCGTGCACCATCCTTTTGATGAAAACCAGCAGATACAACAGTATCCCATAACCGATGTAAGCATAAAAGACAATGAACAAGGAAACCCAGAAAATGACTTTGAGCGATGTCATGATATTTCGATTTTAAGGATGCAGTTTTCTGGCATACATGTTAAATTCATCCACCACACCAAATTCAAACTTTCCGATTTTTGACAATGCCTTGCGTATCGGGCCCTCTCCACTGTGCTTTTCCTCGATCACAAAAGTCAGGTTAGGAAATGCTTTGATGAAATCTGCGGATCCCTGAATGGCTTGGCACTCCATCTGCTCCACATCAAGTTTGAACATGATCCGGTCGTCGGGATGGAGGTTAAGTTCCGGAAGTAAATCGTCGAAGGTCCGAATTTCCACGATGCAGTCGGGCTTCACGGAATCATCGATAATATGGGATGCCCCAGTATTCACCGGATTGAAACAGAAAGGAGCAAGCATGTTGCGGTCGCCCAAGCCTACGGATAACGCCTGCACTTTTTGGTCAATATTGTTTAACTCCATGTTCCTGGATAAAACATTATAGTTGGCAATAACCGGTTCAAAGGCAATGCAGCGAATTCCCATTTTCGTGAGCAGAACACAGTATTCGCCAACACACGACCCGCCATCGATGAACACATTGAACTCGGAACGTCGGTTAAGAAGGAATCTCTTTACCCCCCATTCATACCGGTAATTGGCAAACTGAAAATCATTGGTATTTTTCCGGCAAAAAAAAGTTCCGATGGAGCTTTTGATGATCCGGTCGTGCGGATGAGATTTGTTATAGAGAAGATATCGGACTGAACTGGTGATCGATCCCAGATCGCCGTTTTTCGAGTACTCCCAGAAGTATTGAGCGTAGGTACCAATTTTTCTGATCATTGTTCTGTGGTATTATTTTGATTTTGTTAAAAACCCGGCTTTATTCAGACTTTTTTTCATTCATGACCTGCTGCATGTACCGGTAAATTTCCTTCACATTCTGTTGCCACGAATGTTTAGCGGCAAATTGTTTTCGTTTTCGCTGATTTTCAGGACTATCTTCCTTCATAGCCCTTTCGATCAGATCCGGGTAATCACTTGCAGATCCGGATAGATAGGTATACCCGGCAAAATATTCCATCGCTTCTGTGGCGGTGGCGACGGTTGGTTTGCCCATGGCCAGATATTCATCTATTTTCCTGGGGTAATTTCCTCTTGTATAGTCGTTGATCACCTGTGGATTGATGCAAACATCGAATCCCTTAATATAGCCGGGAAGCATGTAAACCTCCCGCGGACCTGTAAAATACACATTGTTAAGATGATGTAACTCCGAAGATTTAAAGGCTTCATCCTCAGGACCGACAAGTACGATGCTCCATTCCGGCCTTTTGCGGGCAATGTCTGCCAGTAAACTGATGTCCATGCGCAGTGCACTGATATTGCCTACATAGCCAATGATAGGCCGCGGAATGGACTGCAGGTCGCTGGCGGGAATTACCGGTGCTGCTGTTTCATCAAACATGCTCAGGTCGCAACCCTGACCAACCATGTAACTGTGAGGGTTGAACTTCTTTCCATATTCCGCATAAAGAACGGAATTGTTCACCACCAGGTCGGCTTTGCTGATCAGTTGAGGCTCCAGGCGTTCTCCCTGGCGCTGCCAGTAAGGAACTTTCACAAGATAGTCGCGCATGTAGTATACATAGAGTTTCGGTTTGAGTAATTCTTTCATATACAAACCGTTGAACATGGAACTGTCGTTGAAAAGGATGTAATCCTTCATCGCCAGTCGATTAATGGCGGTTTTGACTGATGCGGCAAAAATCCTGTTGTTCCTTTTGTTGAGCAGATCGTAGAGGGTGGTATTGCTGATCCGGTTGATCGATTCAATCATTCCGGAGGGAAAGAGGTTCCAAAGGTTTTCATCGAGGAGTACCAGATCGGGTTCCAGCCCCCGTGCAATCCGCAACCTCTTCATGATTTTTGGATTGTCCTTTTCCTTCATCCTCGTTATCCGGTCTAACGGAGGGTTGACATAGAGAACACGGTTAGTTTTGGCGAACTCCATTGCAATGTTTTTACAATTACTGCCTATGTCAATATCCCAGGGCTGAATCCCGATGACGATGATATCCTGATCTGTCACAATTTTTACGTTTTGAAGTTCATACAATGATCAGTGTTTATGGTCGGCAGCTGTCTGATATAACCGAAGAACGTTTTCCGCCATCTTTCTCCAGGAGAACGCGGCTGCCCGAACCTGGCCGAGATCGGTAAATCGTTGACGCAATGATTGATCCGTGGTCAGGCGAATCATTCCCTGTGTGATCTCTTCCGGATGGTGAGGGTTGATGAGGAGCGCAGCATCACCGGCTATTTCAGGCATGGATGAGGTATTGCCTGTAATCACCGGAACTCCGCAGGCCATGGCTTCGAGGATCGGGATGCCGAAACTTTCCCGGAGGGAAGGGTAAAGGAATAACTCACACTGACTGTAAAGGGCCGGTAAATCAATATTGTTGACGTATCCGGTGAGGACAATATGATCGGTAAGGGTGCGGTCACCGATCTCCGTGACCAATTGCGCCAGGGCCTCGCGGTCATAATCGAGCATGACCAGTTTTACCTTTTCCCCGGTTTGTTTGAGATAGGCGGAGAAGGCGGTGAGTGTACCCCTGGTATTTTTTTTGGGATCTGTATTGCCAAGGAAAAAGAAAAACCTGTCGGGAAGATGATATTTTTGCTTGACCCGATCGAGGATATTCCGGTCGGTAACCGGTTTGAAATGGGTGCCTACCCCGTTGTATATGGCTGTCAGCCGGGGGTCGCCCGACATGGAGAAGAAATCCCCGATCCTTTTTCTTTCAAACTCTGAAACCGTGATTACAGCCTTGCTTTTCCTGATCACCCTTGGAACAATGATCCTCCGGTAAATATTCCCGAATTTCTGATAGGCGGTACCGGAACCCTGAAGAATTTTTAAGTAACTGCTTTCCAGGTAAATAATATCATGAAGAGTAATGATCAGCGGCAGGTCACAGAACGCGGGTGCCGTATTGCTGGTGCAATGCAGCAGATCACATCCGGCGTCACGGGCGGCACGAGGGAGGGCCACCTGCTCCCACCAGGGGTATGCGCCCCCTTCAAGCCTGACAATATGGAAATTGGCTGTTGCTTTCAATACCTGGTCATCCTCATCGGGCTTGATGAAAATATAATATTCATTAAGGTTATCGATTTCCTGCAGATTTCTGACCAATTCCAGGGCTACCATATCCATGCCGTGCTTTTTGACCCTGAACAACCGCTGACCTTCAATTCCAATCTTCATTTTTTCTCTGGTTTCGCGACGGGATGGCCGTGGGGATGGCCAGCCACTCCGTGGCGGGTATGGATAAATTGTTTATTGGCGCCTTTAATCCGTAATAATGATTTGAGCATCAGGAACATGCCTGCAGGTAAGGTCAATACGGCTTTCAGGGTGGCGCGTGTAAAATACCTTCGGGGCACAGAAAACAGTAAAGCGCACAATACCCCTGCCGGCAGTGCGATCCACGCGGCAGTTAAGGCGGGTGGACCGTTTAAAAGTATCTGGTAAATCAGAAAAACGGGGGACAGCAATAACACGCTGCCCAGCAGCAAAACTCTCGGTGGCTGGATAAATTGGATTGATTTGTCGAAATAATCTACATTGCCGTGCGCCAGAAGGTTCCATAAGGAATCGAAGATCGATTTCCGGAAATAGATCAGTTGGGCGGAGAGCCACCGGCGTCGTTGATTGGAGAAAACTTCCGCTTTTTGTACCTTTTCGTCATAGACAGCGGCATCATCCATATATTCAATGGTGTGTCCGGCTTTCAGCATTTTCAGTTCGATCTCTTTGTCGAATCCTCCAACGGCGGTAACATCTTTCATCAGTTCTTTAAAGAAAGGATAGCGGAAAGCCATGCCGGAGCCGATGATCGCGGCCGAAAGTCCAATTACCCTGTGCCCTTTCCGGAATATATGGTTGTTGATCTCCTCGCTGATGGCATCAAGGATTGCGAGCGGTGTGTCGAGATTTTTTGCCTGTCAGTGTCCCTGTACGGCGATAAATGGCTTTTCGAATATTGCATTTACCTTGTGCAGAAAATCTTCT
>CAYLVY010000110.1:10599-12253 GCA_964387205.1 uncultured Draconibacterium sp. | reverse complement strand
GTTCCATGTCCTTAAATGATCCCTGTTGGACCCACAACAATTGCATGATTTTCTTGAAGTGAAGGCCGGTTTCTACAACCGGCCTTCCTTCATTGAAGACGATCCGATTTCAGTCCCCCACCGCTTCCGGAAAAAGGAAGACATTGAAATCAGTGGGTTCCTGACGGCCACTATCTCCTGGGGAAACCGGAAATCGATCATCAGGAATGCCATGCGGCTGATGGAACTCATGGACCATTCTCCCCATGAATTTCTCCTTCATGCCAAACCGGCCGAATTAAAACCTTTACTGAAATTCGTACACCGGACATTCAACGGCGGGGATTGTCTTTTCTTTTTGGAAGCGCTGCGGAAAATTAACCGACATGACGGCGGACTTGAAACCCTGTTCCGGTATATGAATACCCTGGGCCCTGCCAAAACAATCAGCCAGTTCCGGCAAAGGTTCCTTGAAACGGAACATCTGTCCCGATCTGAAAAACATCTCGCTAACCCTGAAAAAGGTTCGGCAGCCAAGCGCATCAACATGTTCCTCCGGTGGATGGTACGAAATGACCATCAGGGTGTCGATTTCGGAATATGGCCATCCGTAAGCCCGGCTGCACTCATCTGTCCGCTCGACCTCCATTCAGGAAAGGTTGCCAGAGATCTGGGATTGCTGAACAGACGACAGAACGATTGGCAGGCAGCTACAGAGCTGACCGACTCTTTAAGGGAATTCGACCCCACCGATCCTGTAAAATACGACTTCGCTCTTTTCGGTATGGGCATCTTTGAATATTGAAACCCGGGAAATCTGAAAAATTTTCCTAATTTTAACGACCAAACCAAACCCTTATACCCCATGAACGTCACAGGTCCCGAATTTTACAAGGAAGCCGCACGGCGCGCCATGCAATGGCACGCCGGATACCGCAATGAAATGAAAAAGTGTCGCTTCGACACCATCGCCACACACGGTCTCTATTCCATGCAGGAGGCACTCGACTTTAATCAGGGATCGGTGATTGAACCGATCTATATGTCAACTTCTCAGGCTTATCGTGATTCCGACGAAATGGAGGCGGCACTCGGCTACATGGTCCCTACCTGGTGCTACTCCCGCATCGGAAATCCCACTATGTACTACCTCGAAGGGGTACTGGCCCTCCTTGAAGGGTATGGCTCCGAACCCGATACCTCCTGCCTTGCCACCTCTTCGGGGATGGCTGCCATCCAGAGCGCGGTCGATCCTTTTCTGGTCAAAGATCCGGAACGGCCAAACGCTCCCATGAATTTTGTGGCAACCACGCAGGTTTACGGAGGTACCTATCAGCAATTCTCGATCCGCAAAGATACCGAAAGACAAATCGAATGGCGTAAGGTGGTCCACTCCGAAGACCTTGGTGAGTGGGAGTCCCTGATCGACGAAAATACCCGCTTCCTTTACGGAGAACTTCCGAGTAACCCGGGCCTCGCTTTCTTCGACCTTCGCAAAGTCGCTGACCTCGCCCATAAATATGGCATCCCCCTGATCGTTGACTCTACCGTGGCCACACCAGCACTACTCCGACCCCTGGAACACGGCGCCGATATCGTGGTACAATCTGTAACTAAGTCTTTGTCGACCAGTGGATTCGGAATTTGTGGCGCCGTAATCTCCCGTAAAAATATC
>CAYLVY010000110.1:0-10572 GCA_964387205.1 uncultured Draconibacterium sp. | reverse complement strand
GTAGTGACGAGATGAAAGCCGATTTTGCCACCTACCTCAAACTCCTTCCTAACCGTGACAACGGCCCCAATATCTCACCCATGAACGCCATCATGGCCATCAACGACATCCGGACACTGCGCATGCGGATGGATGCCATGAGCCGAAGCACCATGAAAGTCGCCCGATTCCTGGCTAATCACAAACATATTGAAAAAGTTGAATATCTGGGGCTTGAAAACCATCCTCTTCATCCCGTAGCAAAGAAATACCTGTTCCTGGCCGATGCCGAACATGATGAACATTATGGTGTTCCCCAGAACCGTTACGGCCACCTGATGTCGTTCCTGGTGAAAGGTAATGCAGCTCAAACCCGGGATGTCTTCGACGCTTTTATGAGAATATGGCGGGCAACCGACCTGGGAAGGATCAAATCGGTGGCCACCATTCCGGCTATCTCCACCCACTCCCAACAGGGTGAAGAGGGACGGAGACTGGCGGGAATACCCTCCAACCTGATACGGCTCTGCGTGGGAGTTGAACATCCGGATGATATCATCAGGGATCTCGATCAGGCATTATCAGTTCTGGACGGAAAAAAAGTGAAAGTGACCGCACCATCCTATTCCGCCGGCGGAGCCTCTTCCTCAACCCTCAGAAAGGAATGACGATGGAGATGCCCATGACATTTTTCTCCACGAATGGCAGTGCCCCGGGTGTCAATTTCAGGGAAGCCCTGATCCTTGGACAGGCTGCCGACAAAGGACTCTACATGCCGCAAATGATTCCGATCCTGTCCCGGGAAACCATCCGTTCCTTCTCTAAAGCCTCCTATCCGGAGATTGCCTTTCATGTAGCATGGCCGTACCTGAAAGGAACCATTCCTTCTGATGTGCTGGAATCTATCGTGGAAGATGCCTATCCCTTTGATATCCCGCTGGAGCATGTTGCTCAGCGAAAATATGTGATGCGCCTCGATCAGGGGCCGACGGCCTCCTTCAAGGACTTCGCCGCCCGGATGATGGCCAGGCTCCTGCAATACTTTCTGACGGAAGAGCGAAAAAAACTGCTGATCCTGACAGCCACTTCCGGTGATACCGGAAGCGCAGTGGCCAACGCTTTTTTCGACATGGACAATATCGATGTCATCGTGCTGTTTCCGGAAGCGGAGGTCACGGCCCGGCAGAGGAAACAGATGACGACGCTCGGAAAGAATATCACGGTACTGGGGCTCGATGCCAAGTTTGACCATTGCCAGGCGCTGGTCAAACAGGCCTTCTCCGATCCTGATCTCACCCGGTTGAACCTCTCCTCAGCCAATTCAATCAACATCGGAAGGCTGATCCCACAAATCGTCTACTATTTTTATTCCTGGTCGAGGCTTGGCAACGGCAATCAGGAGGATGCCGCGATCCTGTCGGTACCTTCCGGCAATTTCGGCGACATGATGGGCGGAATGCTGGCGAGAAGAATGGGACTGCCGGTTGAAAAAATGATCATCGCTACCAATGGCAATGATGAATTTCGCAACTATCTGCACTCGGGCAATTATCAAAAAATAGAACCATCCCGGAATTGCATTTCCAGCGCCATGAATGTCGGTCATCCCAGCAACCTCGCCCGTCTGGTCTCCCTTTACGGCGGAAAGATGGATGAGAAAGGTTGCATCCATCTTCCGGCGGATATGGAATGGATGCGGAGAGAAATCTTTTCCGTCAGTATCAGTGATGAACAAACCCGGGAAACCATCCGCGAAGCCTGGCAAACACACAAACTACTCCTGGAACCTCATGGCGCAGTTGGCTGGGCAGGATTGAACGCCTTTCTTGCTCTCCATTCCGGTGAATATGCAGATGACCAACTATGCATCTCCCTCGAAACCGCTCATCCTGCTAAGTTTCCGGATGAACTGATACGCCTGACGGGAATTGATCCACCATTGCCTCCGGCCCTCACGGGGATTGATGAAAAGCCGGAGTTTTTGAGCCGGCTTTCCCATGATTACCATGCATTCAAAGAATTTTTAATTCATCATCCGAACCCATCATGACCATCCGGAAATGAATGGTTCAGGAGTTAAATATCAACAATTATGAATATCATCTGCTCCGATCTGGAAGGAGTTTTTGTTCCCGAAGTGTGGATCAATGTCGCAGAAAAAACAGGGATCCCTGAATTGCGAAGAACCACACGGGACGAACCTGATTACGATAAACTCATGCGTTACCGGATGAAGATCCTCGACGACCATGGGTTGAAACTCCATGACATCCAGGCCGTAATCGCTACGATAAATCCCCTTCCCGGAGCGGTCGAATTTATTGAGTGGCTCAGGGAACGTACCGAGTTGATCGTTGTTTCCGACACCTTTATTCAATTCGCCAAACCCCTGATGAAATCTTTGGGACGGCCGACCCTTTTCTGCCATTCCCTGATCATGGATGATACCAACCGTATCACGGGTTATCAACTTCGGCAACCCGATCCTAAACGGAAAACTGTGGAAGCACTCCAAAGCCTGCAGTATCGTGTGACAGCCATGGGTGATTCCTACAACGATATCAGCATGCTGAAGCAGGCCAACAAGGGGATTCTGTTCCGCCCACCTCAGAATGTGATCAAAGATTTTCCGGAATTCCCGGTAGTGGAAGACTATGAAATCCTCCGGCAACTCATTGCATCTGAACTTAACCAATAGCTGTCTTTATGAAAAAAATAATCCTGACGATCTTTTTGTTGCAATGCATAACCATGTTGGCACCTGCGCAGAACCGGAACATCAATTTCATCGAAAAACCATGGACTGAAATTGTGGCAATGGCAAAAACCCAAAACCGGATAATCTTCCTGGATGCCTACACCACCTGGTGCGGTCCATGTAAGTGGATGGCAGCCAACATGTTTACCAATGACACTATCGCTGATCTTTACAACAATACATTCGTTTGTGCTCATTTTGATATGGAAAAGGGAGAAGGGGTCCAGTTGGCAGCACAATATAAGGTCAAAGCCTATCCTACGCTTTTATTTATTGATGGAAACGGGGAAGTAGTGCATAAGCGGGTTGGTGCCCCGCAAAAAGTCAGCGACTATATTGAAATGGCTACCGTTGCCGTCACACCCGGTGAAGGCGTCACCGCCCTGCAGAAACAATATGAAAGCGGGAAACGCGAAGGGACCTTTATGCTCAAATATTTAGACAGACTGCAGGGGGCTTACATACCGACGCAGGAACCACTGGAGGACTATTTTACCACCCTTTCCGATGCAGATTTTCTTCAGCCGGTCAACTGGCAGATCATATACCAGTTCGCTAATGACAGGAATTCCAGGGGATTCAGGGTTCTTCAGGCGCGCCAGAAAGATTTTGAGAAGCATTATCCGTCTGATTCGGTCAATCAGAAGCTGTTCAATGTCTACCTGCAGTCCCTTGCCTCGATGCCACGCAGCCGAACTTTCACAGAAACTGCCTATGTACAGGTAAAAAAACAGATCAGGGAAAGCGGCTACAGCGATACGGCCAAAGTATTTTTTACGGCCGATCTTTATCTCTATCAGATGCGCGGAGATCTGGAGAAATTCCTGAAACTGGCTGATGATGAACTTGAGCGGCACTATCGCGGCGACGCACCGTTCATGGTCCAGATGGCCGAAAGTTTTCTGCAGATTGCCGAAGATAGCGCCTATCTGCAAAAAGCGTGTTCATGGGCACGGCAGGTGATTTCCCTCCAGCCTTCGGCAGCAAACTATGATCTGCTGGCAAGGCTATTATATAAATCCGGCAACCGGAATGAGGCAATTATACAGGCCGAGACGGCCGTCGAACTCTCTAAAAAAGAAAAGGTTGCCTCTGCGGTTTTCGAGGGCAACCTTAAGAAATTCAGGGAGAATAAGTAAACGGATTATCAGGCCTGTGCAGTGGGTGTAGGAAAATTGAACGGGATATCCCCTTCATGATCCCGGATTTCGCCATGAACAGCTTCATACTTGTTCAGATTATCCTTCAGCGCTTTGAACAATCGCTTGGTATGTTGCGGCGTCAGGATGATCCTTGATTTTACCTTTGCCTTGGGAACACCGGGCATCATTTTGACAAAATCTATGATAAATTCCGCCGGAGAGTGGGTGATGATCGCCAGATTGGAGTAAATACCCTCGCCTACCTCATCCGAAATCTCTATATTCAATTGATTAACAGGATTTTTCTTTTCTTGCATATTGGATTGTGTTATTATTCTTCTTTGGAAGCCATCAGGATCTCATACTCCTCCCTGCTCCCGACAATCAGGTTTTCATATTCGCGGAGACCAGTGCCCGCAGGAATCAAATGGCCTACGATGACATTTTCTTTTAATCCCAGCAGTTCATCCTGACGGGCGTTGATAGCAGCCTGGGTAAGCACCTTGGTCGTCTCCTGGAATGATGCGGCGGAGATCCAGCTCTTGGTTTGCAACGAGGCTCGGGTGATTCCCTGAAGTACCTGGAAGGCCGTGGCAGGTTTGGCATCGCGGGCTTCCACCAGCTTCTTATCCTTACGTTTAAGCAGCGATATCTCGTCGCGCAGTTTGCGGGCGCTGATGATCTGACCAGGTTTCAGGGTAGTAGAATCACCCGGATCGGTCACCACTTTTTTGCCGTAGATCCAGTCATTCTCTTCCTGAAAATCGATCTTGTTGACCAGTTCACCTTCGAGGAAACGGGAATCGCCCGGATCTTCCACTTCAACCTTACGCATCATCTGACGCACGATGGTCTCAAAATGCTTATCGTTGATCTTCACCCCCTGGAGCCGGTATACTTCCTGGATTTCATTGACAATATACTCCTGTACCTTCATGGGCCCTTTGATCGCAAGGATATCACTTGGGGTGAGGGCACCATCGGAAAGTGCGGTACCGGCACGTACATAGTCATTTTCCTGTGCAAGGATCTGCTTGGAGGTCGGTATCAGGTAACGTTTCTCCTCCAATGTCTTGGAGGTGATAATAACCTCCCTGTTACCCCGTTTCAGTTTCTTGGCAAAGGATACCACGCCGTCGATTTCGGAAACAATTGCAGGGTCCGAGGGGTTTCTGGCTTCAAATAGTTCTGTTACACGCGGCAGACCTCCGGTGATATCGCCGGCTTTTCCGATAGCCCTTGGAATTTTCACAAGTACTTCACCTGCACGGATTGTTGCACCGGCTTCAATATTTATATGGGCTCCGACCGGAATATCATAAGTCTTGATGACTTCTCCGATGGTGGAAAGGATGTTGATAGCAGGGTTACGGGTTTTCTGACGCGACTCGATCACGACCTTTTCGTGGTATCCGGTCTGTTCATCGGATTCAATCCTGTAAGTCACCCCTTCGATAACATTTTCAAAACTGACCGTTCCGGTAACTTCGGATAAAATCACGGCGTTGTAGGGATCCCAGTCGCTGATCAACTGACCTTTCTGAACGGTATCTCCGCTACGGAACATCAGTCGGGCACCATAAGGAATGTGCGCCGAGGTGAGGGCGATGCGGGTATTGTGGTCTACAATCCTCATTTCAGCAGAACGGCCGATGACAATATCGTATTTTTCACCGGAATCATTGGTAAACTCAACAAAGCGGAGTTCATCGATCTCCAGAACCCCGTCATATTTTGCTTCGATACGGCTGGCACTCGAAATATTCACACCGGCAACACCACCAACGTGGAAGGTACGCAGTGTAAGCTGGGTACCAGGTTCCCCGATACTCTGGGCAGCAATGACACCAACAGCCTCTCCCTTCTGCACCATGCTTCCCGTAGCGAGGTTACGGCCATAACATTTGGCACAAACCCCTTTCTTCGATTCACAGGTCAGTACCGAACGGATCTCCACACCTTCGAGCGGTGATTCCTCGATAACCCTGGCGATATCTTCAGTAATTTCGTGACCCGCTGCCACAATGAGGTCTCCTGTCTGCGGATGGTGGACATCGTGCAGGGAAACGCGTCCCAGAATCCTGTCATACAATGATTCCACCACCTCTTCCGCTTTTCTCAGCGACGTGATGGTCAAACCGCGAAGTGTACCACAATCTTCCTCAGAAATAATAACATCCTGGGAAACATCAACGAGACGTCGGGTGAGATAACCGGCATCGGCAGTCTTCAAAGCCGTATCGGCCAGACCCTTGCGGGCACCGTGTGTCGAAATGAAATACTCAAGAACCGAAAGCCCCTCTTTGAAATTGGAAAGAATCGGGTTTTCAATGATTTCTCCGCCTCCGGCACCAGATTTCTGTGGTTTCGCCATCAGACCACGCATCCCCGACAACTGACGGATCTGCTCCTTGGAACCGCGGGCGCCGGAATCCAGCATCATATACACCGGATTGAAGCCCTGCTTATCCTTGGTGATCTGGTTCATCAGAGATACGGTAAGCTGGCTGTTGGTATGGGTCCAGATGTCGATGATCTGGTTATATCTTTCATTGTTGGTGATGAATCCCATGTTGTAGTTGGCCAGCACCTCTTCAACCTCCTCACGGGCATTGCTGATCAGGGTTTCTTTAATTTCGGGAACAATCACGTCGTCGAGGTTAAAAGATAATCCCCCCTGAAATGCCATCCTGAACCCCAGATCCTTGATATCATCGAGAAACCTGGCAGTTTTAGCAGTACCCGTCTTTTTCAGTATCTGACCGATAATATCCCGGAGTGATTTCTTTGTAAGCAACTGGTTGATATATCCATATTCAAAAGGCACAACCTGGTTGAAAAGGACACGGCCTACCGTTGTTTCCATGATCTTTATCCCGTCAGGGGTGGTGATCCTGACCTTGATAATGGCATGAAGGTCGGCCCGCTTCTCGTTGTAAGCAATGATCACCTCTTCAGGAGAATAAAAAGTCATACCTTCGCCATTGACCTTATGTTCCGGCTCCGACTTGCGGGCCTTGGTCATGTAATACAATCCGAGTACCATGTCCTGGGAAGGTACCGTAACAGGGGCGCCATTGGCCGGGTTCAGGATATTGTGAGAAGCCAGCATGAGCAACTGTGCTTCAAGGATGGCAGCATTCCCGAGCGGTACATGGACCGCCATCTGGTCACCGTCAAAGTCGGCATTGAAAGCCGTACAAACGAGAGGATGCAACTGAATGGCTTTACCTTCGATCAGTTTTGGCTGGAAGGCCTGAATTCCAAGCCGGTGGAGCGTGGGAGCACGGTTCAGCAATACCGGGTGCCCCTTGAGGATATTCTCAAGGATATCCCAGACCACCGGGTCTTTACGATCCACGATCTTTTTCGCCGATTTTACTGTTTTTACGATCCCCCGTTCAAGCATCTTACGGATTATGAACGGTTTGTAAAGCTCTGAAGCCATTTCCTTGGGAAGGCCGCATTCGTTCAGCTTCAGTTCAGGACCTACCACGATCACCGATCGTCCGGAGTAGTCCACACGCTTTCCCAGTAAATTCTGACGGAAACGTCCCTGCTTGCCTTTCAGGCTGTCGGAAAGTGACTTCAGTGCGCGGTTCGATTCGGTCTTTACGGCGCTGGCCTTTCTCGAATTATCAAACAAAGAATCGACAGCCTCCTGCAGCATCCTCTTCTCATTCCTGAGAATGACATCAGGGGCCTTGATCTCGATCAGCCTCTTCAGACGATTATTGCGGATGATAACACGGCGGTAAAGATCATTAAGGTCGGAGGTGGCGAAACGGCCGCCATCCAGAGGTACCAATGGTCTCAACTCGGGCGGGATCACAGGGACTACCTTCACGATCATCCATTCGGGACGATTCTCGGTCCTTTTGAGGCCGTCACGAAACGATTCAAAAACCTGAAGACGTTTCAGGGCTTCCGCTTTGCGCTGCTGCGATGTTTCAGTATTTGCCCGGAAGCGCAGATCATACGACTCCTTGTCGAGGTCGATTCTCATCAGAAGATCATGCAGCGCTTCGGCACCCATCCTGGCCACGAACTTGTTGGGATCGTCATCATCGAGATGCTGATTGTCGGAGGGAAGTTTTTCGATGATGTCGAAATACTCCTCTTCCGACAGAAAATCGAGATAATTGATGCCATCGGCAAGTTTGATACCCGGATTGATCACCACATACTTCTCATAATAGATAATCGATTCCAGCTTCTTGGTAGGTAATCCGAGAAGGGAACCAATTTTATTCGGCAGTGAACGGAAGAACCAGATGTGGGCCACCGGCACGACCAGTTGGATATGCCCCATGCGTTCCCGCCTGACCTTCTTTTCTGTTACTTCCACACCGCAACGGTCGCAGACAATCCCCTTGTAACGGATCCTTTTATACTTGCCGCAATGGCATTCCCAGTCCTTAACCGGCCCGAAAATGCGTTCACAGAACAGGCCATCACGCTCAGGTTTATAAGTCCTGTAGTTGATGGTTTCAGGTTTTAAAACCTCGCCGAGTGACATTTCGAGGATCTTTTCCGGCGAGGCAAGGCTGATGGTAATCCTTGAAAAGCTGCTGTTGACCTGACTCTCTTTTCTGTAAGCCATATATGTATTTATCTTTCAATTGAAAACAACATAACACCAAACCGAACGCCCTATAGCGCCGGTATTAATCGAAGGAGAGGCTCAGTCCGAGACCGCGAAGTTCGTGAACCAATACATTGAACGATTCTGGGATACCCGGGGTTGGCATGACATCCCCTTTGACAATGGCTTCATATGCCTTGGCCCTGCCAATGACATCATCCGACTTAACCGTTTGGATTTCAAGCAAAATGTTCGCTGCACCAAAAGCTTCCAGTGCCCAGACCTCCATTTCACCGAAACGCTGGCCTCCAAACTGCGCTTTTCCGCCCAGAGGCTGCTGTGTAATGAGGGAATAGGGGCCGATGGAGCGGGCATGCATCTTGTCATCCACCATGTGGTGCAGTTTCATCATATAGATATAACCCACGGTGGTCGGCTGATCAAAACGCTCGCCGCTAAGGCCGTCATACAGGTTAACCTTTCCGTTGCGTGGTAATCCTGCCTTGGCCAGATAGTCATTGATCTGGTCAATGGTAGCTCCGTCAAAAATGGGAGTACTGAACCGCAAACCTAATTTATTGCCGGCCCATCAGAGGATCGTCTCATAAATCTGTCCCAGGTTCATTCGGGAAGGAACGCCCAGTGGGTTCAGCACAACATCAACCGGTGTTCCGTCCGGAAGGAACGGCATATCCTCCTCACGTTGGATGCGGGCCACAATACCTTTGTTACCATGGCGTCCGGCCATCTTGTCCCCCACCTTCAATTTGCGCTTTTTCGCAATATATACCTTGGCCATCTGAACGATACCCGCCGGGAGGTCATCACCAACCGTGGCTACATACTTGCGCCGGTTGTAAACGCCCATGATCTCTTTCAGTTTGATGTTGTAGTTGTTGATCAACACCTTGATCAGGTCGTTGGTCTCTTTTTCCGATGTCCATTTGTTGGGATTGACATTCAGATAATCGATTTCAAGCAGCGCTTTGGTCTGGAACTTGGACCCTTTCGGGATCAACTCCTGTTTGAAATTGCTGAACACGCCCTGTGAAACCTTCCCATTCAGGAGTACATTCAGTTTTTCAATGAGTTTACCTTTCAGTTTATCCACCTCACGGTTGTAGTCCTCATCCATTTTCTTCATATCATCCTTTTCGCGTGCTTTCGCCTTGCGGTCTTTGATGATGCGGGAGAATAACTTTTTATCGATTACGACACCCTTCATGGAGGGAGGGGCTTTCAGGGAAGCATCTTTAACATCCCCGGCTTTGTCGCCAAAAATGGCGCGGAGCAACTTCTCTTCCGGCGTTGGATCGCTTTCCCCTTTCGGTGTGATCTTGCCAATCAGGATATCTCCTTCGCTCACCTCGGCTCCGATCCGGATAAGCCCGTTCTCATCAAGATCCTTAGTGGCTTCGGCGCTAACATTGGGGATGTCGTTGGTCAACTCCTCCACGCCGCGTTTGGTATCCCTGACCTCCAGGGTAAACTCCTCAATATGGATCGAGGTAAAAATATCTTCCTTAAGTACCTTTTCAGAAATTACGATAGCATCCTCAAAATTATAACCTTTCCAGGGCATGAAAGCTACCATAAGGTTGCGGCCCAGGGCCAGCGACCCATCCTTGGTGGCATATCCCTCGCACAATACCTGACCCCTGCTCACGCGGTCACCCTTTCTGACAATAGGACGCAGGTTCACGCACGTATTCTGATTGGTCCTGGCAAATTTGGTCAGGAGGTAACGCTTTGAATCGTCATCAAAACTGACCAGGCGATCGTTATCGGTACGGTCATACCGGATCACGATTTCGTTGGCATCTACATATTCAACCACGCCGTCGCCCTCAGCGTTGATCAGTACGCGGGAATCCTGGGCCACCCTGTCCTCGATGCCGGTTCCCACAAGGGCTGCTTCGGGATTGAGTAAAGGGACGGCCTGGCGCATCATGTTAGAACCCATCAGGGCACGGTTGGCATCATCGTGCTCGAGGAACGGAATGAGCGCGGCGCTAATACCCACAACCTGGTGGGGAGCCACGTCCATATAATTGATGCCTTCGGTGCCGGAGGTGATGAAGTCACCATGGAAGCGGCAGGAGATCTGC
>CAYLVY010000109.1:0-12361 GCA_964387205.1 uncultured Draconibacterium sp. | reverse complement strand
CCCTTTATGAAATCGTCCCTTTACCCGGGATCGGGGCGATGATCCTGATTCCCATGGCGGCAAGGCTGAGGGCGATATCGTCTTCGAGATTTTTAATCCTTGAAATCCGCACACCGGCTTCCGGGACGATTTCATAAAGGGTAACGGCCGGACCGATGGTGGCTTTGATCCTGGCTATTTTGATATCGTAGTTGTTGAGGGTCTGGACAATTTTATCCTTATTGGATTCCAGTTCCTCTTTCCGGACATTGATCTGATCGCTGCCGTAATCCTTTAAAAGATCGAGGGTGGGAAAGTGATACCCTGAAAGGTCCAGGGTCGGGTCGTACATACTGTCGGCGACAAAGTGCTCTGGAGGCGGTTCCGAAGATTTACCGTTGGCGGTAGTTTCCGCGGGTGGTTCGATCACCAGGGGAGGGTTGGAAGTTAAGGTCGACTGGGCTGGTAGTGGGGAGTCAAGTTCAAGTTCGATGGGTTCGTCAGTTTCGATTTCAACATTATTAAAATGGTCACGGAACGGTTCATTGTCCGAGGTTTCGGATGCTGAACCGGCACTGTCTCCGGAAGGTGGTTCCGGGGTTTGGATTACGGGTATGGCAGATTGTTCTGCAGCAGAAAGGGATTCGCGTGAAAACCACCGGAAGGGGATGTTGAATAAAAGGATCAGGAAGCTCAGACCGGTGAAGATGAGGAAAAGCACCAGGCCGGGACTTCCCAGGAAATCTGTCAGCCAAAGGTTAACCTGAAAACCATACACGCCGCTGTAGATATCGATCGTTGGCTGCAGGAGTTTAATAACCAGTGGTGCCCAAAGGATTGCGATGAGGGAGTATCCGGCCGTTTTCCAGAGAGGAAATACCCTGAGGTGGAAGAAGTGCCTCAGCCCGGTGTTGAGCAGTACGAGAATGATCAGATAGGAGGAGATGCCGAACCATTTGGAGATAAAAAGATAGCCTGTAAGGGCCCCGATCTTTCCCATCCAGTTCTCAGAAGGTTCGCTGTTATCAAGCAAATGGCTGAAGGAGAAGTGTTTGAAAACGGTATCTGCAAAACTGAAATCCGTTTGCCAGGTAAGCAGGTAAGAGGTAAAGGAAAAGGTGAGATAGAGAGCAAACAGCAGACAGAAAAGACCAAGAACCCTCATCCATTTTTCCCGGCGGGCAAGGTCGGCGGCACTGGGTTGTTTTTTTATCCGTGGGGGCTTCTTCTCTTTAGTTTTCTTTTTCCGGGATTTGGTTTCGGCCATACCGGATTCATTCCCCGATACCGGGGGTGGGATTTGCTCTTTGGGAGTTTCCTCCGGGTCTTCCCTGAAATGATTGGATTTGCCCCGATTCAGAGATCTGGCCATGGGATATTATTCATTTCCGCCTCCAAACATGTTCTTCATCTCATCCAGCGTCGTTGGCTTATAATCGGAAGGAATTTCAAATTCTTTGGACGAGATGCTTTTTTTATCCACCGAAGTGGCCGTAAACAGCATATTCATTTCATTTTCCCGCAGGGAGAATTCCAGCATTACTCCTTTAATATCCTTGAAAATGGGGTTATCAAAATTGACATTGTTTCCCCCGAGTTCTTCAGTGAAAAAGGCTTCGAAGACCGATTTTTTGCCGTCATCATTAATGGTTATGATGGCTTTTTTGCACATATAACCGGCGATAACTTTGGTTTCATTGGTGAGTTGTACCGAAGGAGTGGCATCGCTTTTCATCTCTTTTTCAATGTCGGCCGAGGTCTTTTTTATGGCCATTTTCTGCCCCATAATGTCAAGCAGGGTGACACTGGTTTTTTCGTCGTAATCTTTGATCTCAACGGTACTCATGCCATTCATCTGCATCTGGGTACGAGATTTGGTTCCTTTAACCGAAACTGTCACAAGTTTTGGGAACATGGCAAGCTGGCTTTCGGTGAACTTGGAGTCGGGATAGGTAATTTTATAGGTAATAATTCCCTCGAAGGGTTTAGGTGCGGCGGTAGCAACAGCAGGGATCAAAAAGGGAAGGAGGGCCGTCAGGATGACGGGAATGATAAGCTTTTTCATGGCTTTGTTTTTGAAGATGAATGATCTGTTTTAAAGTACAAAGGTAGTTATTTTACAAACCTGAACAATTTGCCCCATCTTATTTTCCCATCAAAGAGAGATTTGTTGGGATCGAGGGACAGCCATACGAAAACGGCTTTTCCCACCACATGGTCATAGGGTACGAAGCCCCAGTAACGGGAGTCGGCCGAGTTGTGGCGGTTGTCGCCCATCAGCCAGTAATAATCCATTTTGAATGTGTATTCTGTGGCCACTTTACCATTGATGAGGATTTTATCTCCTTCAATTTTCAGGTCATTCTCTTCGAAGACGTCGATAATCCGCTTATAAAGCGAAATATTGGAGATGTTGACCGGGATGGTTACCCCTTTTTTCGGGACCCACAGCGGGCCAAAGTTATCGATATTCCACCGGTAAGTTGAATCAAACGGGAAAAGGTTGCCATCCCACTGGCCTGCCGGTACAATGATGGGTTCGATGGAGGTGATATTGGAAAAATGGCTCAGTTTTTCCCTGGATTCGGTTGAAAGGGTCAACTCATAACTCCCCATATTATCGGTGGCAATGGGTTCGGTGATATCCAGTTTTTCCAGGTTTTTCTGGTTTATGGGGTTGCCATCGGTACGAACGAGATATTTGAACTGGAGTTTGCCATCATGAACTTCCGGTGAGCCGTTGACATATACTTTCTGGTTGATGATGCGGATCGTATCGCCCGGGGTGCCCACACAGCGTTTGATAAAGTTCTCCCTTTTGTCGACAGGCCGGGCAATGACATCGCCAAAATATTGTTTGTTATTCCATACGGCATCCCTGCCATAAGTTCTCACCAGTTGATAATAACTTACATTACTCTGTAGTTTTGTTGTTAGTGTATCACCGTCAGGGTAGTTAAAAACCACCACATCCATATTTTTTATTTCAGACAGGCCCGGGAAACGGTAATAGGGCAGTTTTATCCACTCTACGTATGATTTGGTGGATTGGGTGAGGGGGAGTGTGTGATGAACGAAAGGGAATGCGACCGGGGTATTGGGTACCTTGGGGCCGTAACTCAGTTTACTGACAAACAGGTAATCTCCGACGAGCATACTTTTTTCCATGGAGGATGTGGGTATGGTATAGGCTTCGATCAGGAAAATCCGGATGATACTGGCTGCGATGACTGCGAAGATAATGGCATCCACCCACTCCCGGATTGCCGATTTTATCACCGGAGGTTCTTTGGAGGGATCGTAATATTTTTCTTTTGCAGACCAAGCCAGATAGGGAAGGTAGATGAAAGGAAAGAGGACGCCGAGGGCCTGGTCGACCAGCCCGTGTTTCCGGAAGCATTTCAGGATCTCCACGACCATCAGCAGGAGAACAAAGACATTGATAAAGGGTACCAGCAGAAAAATATACCACCACAAGGGTTTTTTAATAATTTTCAACCAGATGTACCAGTTGTAGAAGGGGATCAGGACTTTCCATCCCTTTTCCCCGGCTTTTTCAAAGATGCCCCAGAGACCGGCAAGGGAGAGGAAAAAAAAGAGAATGGTAAGGATGAGGTAAAGGTTCATGGCGGTATGATTGAGTCTAACTAACGCTGAATATTATGGTTTCTTATTCGATTACTGTGATTTATTTACAAATTCAGCAGGTCTTTCATCTCAAAAAATCCTCGTCTGCCCGAAAGGAATTCGGCCGCCATGACGGCGCCTTGGGCAAAGCCCCTTCGACTCTTCGCTGTATGGACTATTTCGATACTATCGTCATCGGATTCATATTTTACCACATGGGTTCCCGGCACATTGTCAGTGCGGAATGATTTGATCCCCAACTCTTCCGGGTTAGAGACGTTTTCGTTGACCCATTTTTCTTTCCGGTCAGACAGCCTTATGATATCATTGGCCAGCACAATAGCAGTGCCGCTGGGGGCATCCTGCTTGTGTATATGGTGGGTTTCTTCGATGGAAATACTATAATCTTCCCACTTCGACATGAGCCCTGCAAGATACCGGTTGAGGCTGAAAAACAGATTTACGCCGATGCTGAAATTGGGGGCAAAGAACAGGGACTGGCCCCGGTCGGTACAATCTTTTTTTACTTTCCCCAGGTCATCGAGCCAGCCTGTCGTTCCTACCACGATGGGAATGTGGGCGTCGAAGCAGTGATAAATATTTTCCACCACGCTGATCGGTGATGAAAAATCAATTGCCATATCGGCTTTCACGAGTTCCTGGCCTGATTCATCCCAATCCTCCAGGCTGTCATAAACCAGGATAACCTTGTGCCCTCTTTTCGCAGCCAGGCGATTGATTTCCTGACCCATTTTTCCGTATCCGAATAGTGCGATGTTCATTGCTTTTGAAGTAAAATTTAGAAATTGATCCTGAGTGCGATTCCTGTTGTTCCCCTGTTGCCGACTCCGTTCTGCCACCATCCCGGTTCCAGTTTCAATGTGAGATCTTCGGAAATGGTGTAGGTGAAAAGGTGGGCATCCACAGTGGCATCAAGAATATTCAGGGCATACCAAACTGCCGTAATCAGGCAACTGACCTCCAGGTTCCGGCGGTAGTATTCCCGGGCGGAGAGCAGTTCATCTTTGGAATAACGCTGAACGAGGCCACTGTGGGAGCCGTTCATATTTCCTTCTGAAGACTCAATGTAGGCACCCCTGAAATTGGAGTACTCGTCTGCATTGGTATAGATAAAATAGCCCAGGATGCCGAAACCGGCATAGACGACAGGTAATTTCCAGTATTTTTTATTATAGATCTGGCCCAGGCCGGGCAGGCATGCCGACATAAGAGTGGCTTTGGTAGGCGAGTGGGGTTTTATTTTCACGCTGTCGGGAACAGGGATGGTATCTTCTCTGGTCTGGGCCCATCCATCGCCCGGATGAATGGTCATGGCCATGGTTACCATGATGATGACGATGGCCCGTACCATTCAGGAATCGATTATTGAGACGATCTTGTCAAATTCTTCTTCGGACCGGAACGGAATAATGATCTTTCCATTTCCTTTTGCGCCGACCTTCAGTTCAATCCGGGATCCCAGTTTTGATTGCAGGGATTCTTTCCCTTGCCGGTAATGTTCCGGCAGATCCCGGGATGAGGAGGTGGTTTTCTTTGAACCTGTACCGATGTTCCTTACCATCTCTTCCACTTGTCTGACCGAGGCCTTTTGTTCGAGGATACTGCGCAGGATCACCAGTTGGGCTTTTTCATCTTCCAGGTTGATCAGTGCCCTGGCATGTCCCATGGTAATCAGGTTATCGCGGACTGCTACCTGGATTTCATGGGGAAGTCGGAGAAGTCGGATATAATTGGAGATGGTGGAGCGGTCTTTGCCAACTTTCTTGCTAAGTTCCTCCTGCCGGAGGTGACATTCTTCCAGCAGCCGCTGATAGCTGATGGCGATTTCCAAAGGGTTGAGTTCTTCGCGCTGGATATTTTCCACCAGGGCCATTTCCAGCATTTGTTCATCGTTTGCGATGCGGATATAGGCAGGCACTTCGGTAAGACCTGCCAGAATGGCGGCCCTCAGTCTGCGTTCACCGGAGATCAGCTGATATTTGTGGATATCTGTTTTCCGTAAGGTAAGGGGTTGAATGATGCCGTGGATCCGGATTGAATCGGCGAGTTCCCGGAGTTCCGGTTCTGTAAACTGGTTTCTTGGCTGAAACGGGTTAGCTTCGATCTGGTTAATCACAATAAACCGGAAATTACCGGAGGTAAACTCATCCCTGACCGTTAATTCCCGCTCATCGGCTGAGGTCTCAAGCAGGGCGCCCAATCCTCGTCCCAGCGCTTTCTTCTTTCCTGCTGAATCAGACATTGATCTCTTTTTCTTCGTTTGTCATCCGGGTGAGACCATTTTTCTGGATAATCTCCCTGGCCAGGTTGAGGTAGTTGATGGCCCCGGTGCTGTTTATATCATGTTTCATGATGGTATGACCATGGCTGGGGGCTTCTCCCAGTTTTGTATTTCGGTTGATAATGGTGCGGAATACCATCTGCTGGAAGTGGGTTTTAACCTCTTCCACGACTTGTTTGGCGAGGCTCAGGCGGTTGTCGTACATGGTCAGCAATATACCTTCGATATCGAGGGACGGATTCAGTCTGCTTTGTACTATCTTGATGGTATTGAGCAATTTGCCGAGGCCCTCCAGCGCAAAATATTCGCATTGCACCGGAATGATCACCGAATCGGCCGCGGTAAGGGAGTTCACCGTGATCAACCCCAGTGATGGCGAGCAGTCGATGATGACAAAGTCGTAATCATCCCGAATCGGGGATATGACTTTGCGCATCATTTTTTCCCGGTTGGGCAGGTTGATCATTTCAATTTCTGCTCCTACCAGGTCGATATGGGCAGGAAGGAGGAATAGGTTTGGGGTGGCGGTTGACAGGATGATATTTCTGGCTTCCACCTCCTCGATAATACACTCGTAGATGCTGGTCTTAATATTTTTCGGATCGAAATCGACTCCTGAAGTGGCATTGGCCTGAGGGTCGGCATCGATGATCAGGGTCCGGTACTCGAGCACCGCCAGGCCTGCTGCAAGGTTAATGGCGGTGGTCGTTTTACCTACCCCTCCCTTCTGATTGGCTATTGCAATTACTTTCCCCATGTATCAATAATAATGGTTCAAAATTACTTCTTATTAACAACCGGAGAAGGATTGTTGAAAAGTTTTTACAGTGAATATCTGCCGGTATGACCGGCAGGGTTTGCCGGGATTGAAACGGGTCAATGGTCCGAACTCAGATCCTCGAAGTCGATCGATTTGGACTTCAATCCCTGAACGGCAGTATCTGAATGATCATACAACTCATTTTCAAATTCCGGGCGGTCAGGGGCATGACCGGTACGGATAAACTCGATAACATCGCTCAGGCCGATGGAAAATTTATCAAAATCTTCCTTGTAGAGAAAAATCTTATGCTTTTCATAGAAAAATTTCCCCTGCTCGTTGCTGAACCGGCGTTTGCTTTCGGTGATCGTAATATACTGATCATCCCCTGCAGTAGCTTTCACATCGAAAAAGTAGGTCCTTTTGCCTGCACGAATGATCCTTGAAAAAATTTCTCCGCGGTCACGATCCTTGTTTTCAGCGTCTTCCATTAGCATTCATTTATAAAAATATGTATGAATCTTGACTTCTACTCCGTGTGCGCAAAAATATAAATATTATTTGAAAGCCAAATTTATTTCTTAATTGCGTAGTTTTGCACTATTCTTATAAATCCCTTACCAATTCCATTTCAGCGAGCGAAGATGTTAGGACGGCGACACTACAGGATTAAAGTTTTACAGGCGCTTTATGCCTGGTCCCAGGGAGGAGAACCCAGGATTGAGGTGGCAGAGCGAAACCTTTTCAGGAGCATTGATCAGGTTTATGAACTCTATTACCTCCAGTGGTCCTTTCTGCTGGAGTTGATCCATTTTTACAGATACCGGACAGAAGAGGCCAAATCGAAGTTTTTCCCGACAGACGAGGAGTTAAACCCGAATCTCAAGTTGCTGGAAAACAAACTGATCTTACAGTTGCAGGAGAATAGCAACCTCGCCTCAAAAATTGCTTCGTACCGGTTTTCATGGACTGAGGAGCAGGATATGGTCCGTAAAGTTTACCAGAAACTGAAGTCGTCCAAGGATTATCGTCATTACCTTGAGTCCGGGGAGTGCAGTTATGAGGAAGACCAGGCGTTCATAGAGTTGTTATTCAGGAAAATCATTACCAGATCAGCTGAATTTCAGTTTTTTTGTGAAGAACGGAATATTTTCTGGGAAGATGATTTTGAAGTGACGGCCATGTTTGTAGTCAAAACGATCAAGTTGATGACGCCTGGTTTTACCGCCAATGATGATATGATAGCCTTGTTTGGCAAGGTTTCTGAAGAGGACATTGCCGAGGACCGGCAATTTATCAGTGGCCTGTTCCGAAAAACAATCCGTCAAAGCGAAGAGTGGGATACTTTGATTGAAACCCGCACCCGGAACTGGGAACTGGAGCGGATTGCCCTTACCGATATTCTGCTGATTAAGATGGCGTTGACCGAGCTGACTGCATTCAGTCAGATTCCGGTGAAGGTGTCCCTGAATGAATATATTGAGATATCCAAGCAATTCAGTTCCAGGAAAAGTAAAATGTTCATTAATGGTATCCTGGATAACCTGGTGGGGGACCTTAACGCAGCGGGCCGGATCCGAAAAACCGGGCGAGGCCTGATGACATGACGGTGGTTTTTCATCGCCTTTGTAATATTAAGGGCATTCGTGACGTTTATCTCCATAAATCCCGAATTGTGAGAAAATCCATACACCATATACCGCTAGTGGTATTTTTTATCCTTGTTACTTTTCAGGTTCATGCACAGATCGGTGGCAACGGTACATATAAGTTCCTCAATTATGCCAATTCGGCCCGGGTAGCCGGTATGGGAGGTAATTTTCTTGCGATCCGGGACCATGATTTATCCGTGGCGATCTCCAATCCCTCCCTCATCTCTCCGGAAATGCACCATCAGATGGCCCTGAGCTATGTGAATTCCCCCGGCGGGATTAATTACGGATTTGCTGCCTACAGCCGCACTTTCAACAAAACCGGGAGTTTTGCAGGCAGTTTGCAGTTTATAAACTATGGTACTTTTACCGGTGCTGATGCTACCGGCCAGATCACGGGTGATTTTTCAGCCGGAGAATATGCCCTTAATCTCGGATGGGGCCGTCGGCTATCCAAAGTTTTTTTCATCGGTGCCAACGGGAAGTTGGTCTATTCCCACCTCGACAGTTACCGTTCATTCGGACTTGCTGTTGATGTTGCAGGAACATATCATACAGAGGATGAATCATTTACGGCATCTGTCATTGGAAGAAGCATTGGGTCTCAATTTGTACCTTATGTCGCCGGACAATATGAGGCTTTGCCCTTTGATCTTCAGATTGGCCTCTCCCAGAAGTTGCGGCATGTCCCTTTGCGTTTTTCGCAACTATTCAACAATCTTCATCGCTGGAACCTCTCCTATGATGACCCCTATGACCCTTCTAACCAGCCTGATCCCATTACCGGTGAAGAAAAAAGCACACCGACGGTGGAGAGGGTTGCGGATGAGATCATCCGGCATGTGGTATTGGGGGCTGAACTGACCATTGCCAGGGTACTGGCTGTCAGGATCGGATACAACTATCAGCGCAGGCAGGAGTTAAAACTTTACGACAAGGCGGGCCTGGCAGGGTTCTCCTTTGGTGCAGGGCTGCGGATTAAAATGCTGAATATCAGTTATACAAGGGCAACCCTTCAGGCCGGGTCCCCCAATCCTAATTATATTACTGTAGGTGTGAATTTCAACGAATTTACCAAAAAGCAGTAGTTTTGGAGATTACCGTTGATTCGAATTCGGGGTTCTGTTTCGGTGTGGTCCACGCGATCGATGTGGCCGAACGGGAATTGTCGGAAAGTCCGAGATTGTATTGTCTTGGCGACATTGTTCATAACAATATGGAGGTGACCAGGCTAAAGAATATGGGGCTTGAGATCATCACCCGGGAGGATCTCCGGAATCTGCACGATTGCAGGGTCATGATCCGAGCCCATGGAGAACCGCCCGAAACCTATCGAATGGCCCTTGAAAACAACATTGAACTGATCGATGCCTCATGCCCAATTGTGTTGAACCTGCAGAATTCGATCAGGGAGGGATATCTTGAAATGGAGAAGAGAAAAGGGCAGATCGTGATTTATGGGAAAGAAGGCCATGCGGAGGTTAACGGACTCAAAGGGCAGACCAACGGTACGGCCATTGTGGTAGGCGACCTCGACGACCTCGACCTGATAGATTTCAGCCGGCCGGTGCGGTTATATAGCCAGACAACTAAAAGCGTAGAGGGATTCGGTGAACTGGTCCGGATCATCCGCGAAAAAATGACCAGGGAAAGTCAGGGTCAATCCATTGATTTTGAATGGCGTGATTCCATATGCCGGCAGGTTTCCAACCGTTCAGGCCATTTGAGGGATTTTGCCACAAGGTTTGATCTGATTATCTTTGTGAGTGGAAAAAAAAGTTCGAACGGCATGATACTCTTTCAGGTGTGCAGGGATGTCAACCCACGGACCTATCTTGTTTCAGGTCCTGCCGATGTGGACCCTGCCTGGTTCAACGGAATACATTCCATTGGCATATGCGGCGCCACATCAACTCCAATGTGGCTGATGGAGGAGATCGCACGGGAGATCGGACAGATGACCTCATGAAATGCATCTCAGGAAACTGACCCTTACCGGTTTTAAGAACCATCTGCAGGCCGAATTTTCGTTCTCAGACAAGATCAATTGCATTGTCGGGAACAATGGGGTAGGGAAGACCAACCTGCTGGATGCCATCTATTATCTGTCATTTTGTAAAAGTTTTTTTTCCACTCAGGATATGTTGAATATCCGGCACGGGGATGAGCTGTTTGCCATTCATGGCGTTTTTGCCCGGCCTGAATTCTCCGATGATCTGATCCAATGTATTCAGCGGCGCAACCAGCGAAAACGATTTCTGGTTAATAAAAAGGAGTGCGACCGGATGGCAGACCATATCGGAAATTACCCGTTGGTGATGATCTCTCCCTATGACCGCGACCTGATTAACGATGGCAGTGAGTTGCGAAGAAAGTACCTTGACAGTGTGATTGCACAGTTTAACAGGGAATACCTCGAGCGGCTGATTGCTTATAACAAGGCCCTTCTGCAGCGGAATACCCTGCTGCGAACCTTTGCTGAAAAGGGTCTCTTCGATTATTCGTCACTTGAAATCTGGGAGGCACAATTGATCCTGCATGGAGAATATATCCATGATGTCAGGAAGTCATTTCTGACTCAATTTATACCGCTTTTCAGCCACTATTTCAGATTGATCAGCCTTCAGCAGGAGACAGTGGATATCCGATACATTTCACAACTTTCCGGAGAGAACTTCCGGCAACTGCTGAGTGACGGATTGCAGCGTGACCGTTTCGCCCAAACGACAGGAAGCGGGATACACCGCGATGACCTTGAGTTTTTACTGGACGGATATCCGGTTAAAAGATACGGTTCACAGGGTCAGCAAAAATCGTTTGTGATTGCCGTAAAACTTGCTCAGTTTGAATATACAAGACGCATCAAGGGAGTCAAACCCATCCTGCTTCTGGATGATATTTTTGATAAACTGGATGACCTGCGGGTAGCCCAGCTTATCAGTATGGTCAATGAGGATAGTTTTGGCCAGGTATTTATAACCGATACAAGTTACGGTCGCGTGGTTCCTGTTCTGGATGGATCGGGAATCGAGCATCAGGTTTTTCATTTGTATGGAAACGGTAAGTGATCCGGGAGGAATACTATGCGAAAAAAAGTACCCCGGTACTCGGGTACCACACCCCTTAAAGATGTGATCGAGCAGATGCTCGAGACCTATAAACTCAGCGGCCGGATGCATGAAATGAGGGCGATCCAGGCTTGGGAGAAAGTGGTGGGAGAGGTGGTCGCCCGCCATACCGAGCGACTTTATATCCGGAACCGGACCTTGTTTGTAAGGGTAAACTCCTCGGTAGTAAGGAATGAATTGTTGTATGCCAGGAAGAAGATACTGGTTTCTCTGAACAAAGCGGCAGGCCTTGCTGTGATCGACGAGATCGTGCTGAGCTGAGGTTTTATCTTATCAGGCAGGTTAGTGCTTTTTCCTCTTCCAGGAAAGCTTCCAGTTTATCCCCGATCCTGATTGGCCCCACACCGGCAGGGGTACCCGTGAAAATGTAGTCACCGGTACGAAGGGTCATGAACCGGGAGATATAACTGATGATTTCATCGAAATCGTAGATCATCAGTCCCGAATTACCGTTTTGAACCGTTATTCCATTGACATCCAATCTGAATTGCAGGTTCCGGAGATCGGGAAATTTGCTTTTGGGATAGAATTTTCCCATTGGAGCAGAGAAATCGAACCCTTTGGCTAATGTCCAGGGCAAACCTTTGGCTTTTGCCTGGTTTTGAAGATCCCGGGCTGTAAGATCAAGACCGACCCCGATCTCGTCAAAATAGGTATGGGCAAATTGTCTGCTGATATTCTTTCCGACTTTTGATATCCGCAATACCAATTCTACTTCGTAATGGATCTCCTTGGAATAATCGGGATAATAGAAAGGCCGGTTCCGGATCAGCAGCGATGTGTCAGGTTTTAAGAAAAACACAGGCGCTGCCGGAACTTCATTCTGAAGTTCCCGGATGTGTTCCACATAATTTCGACCGATGCAGATAATTTTCATAAAGTTGTATTAGTTTGAATAATTCATAAATTATCA
>CAYLVY010000108.1:0-12529 GCA_964387205.1 uncultured Draconibacterium sp. | reverse complement strand
ATCCGGCCGACAGACGCAGCCTCATCGACATCCTCAATGACCGGATTGGAGCGGATACCTCCGAATTCGGAAAGGATAAAGTGCTGCTTTCTGAGATCCGAAACGATCCGGTTGTAAAGTCCGGTACTTTTTACCGAACCCTTTCCATAAACCAGCAGCACCCTGTCGCCATAAAGCCGGAGTGTTTCCCCGAGGGTATTCAGCACCCCTTTCCCAAAATGAAGGGTGACAGGATTATATGCAATAAAATTTTCCATGATGACAGAATTATTTTTTCCAAAAATAGAGAAAAAGATCGTCACCGACAGGTAGGCAGCGAAAAGGAAATTATGCTAATTTTGCCGCATGAAACTCTGTAGATCAGTCCTGCATAAAATGCCGGGCCATTTTTGTTTCACCCAGGGAATGCCACTCCCCTTCGTACCGGAAACCACTTCTTTCCGGTATTCTGCCAGCCATATTCCTGACTGACATTTCCATTTAACCCAAAATACATATAATCCTGCGATGAAAGAACGACAGATCGATCCGGCACTGGTACAATCCATGATGATGCGTCATCAGTTTACCGATGAAACCAAAGCTATTATTGAACGGGAGAACCTTCTGCCCCTGGGGTTGCTGACCCGTTTACACCACTGTTATCCCGAACATTCGGGATTTTTCAGGGATGATGAGACCTTTTTCAACGATAAAAACCATTATACCGGTCTGCGTGGTTTCCGTGAGATTGTCGCCCGGCTCAGCGCACATGGTATCAATATCGGTCATATAACCGAACGGGAGTTTTTCATCGAAGTGTACCGGTTTCTGGCCACCAAACACGTGCTTAACGCCATTGACTGGAAAAACTATGAAAAGGATCAGATGTACCAGTTGGTTTTTCCCCAGCCGGGCATGATCGATCCGGAGGAGGTGAATCTTTATGCAGAAGCTGGATCAGACGAAGAGCGTGCCAGGGTAGTGGAAGAGTATACCAAAAAAACCAATCCTCATGACGGCAAGCAAAAGCTCAACAAACCCTGGTTTGTCAATGAGGAGGGACAACTTGAGATCCTTCAGGGATGCCAGCATAAATATCCGCCGGTGAAACTGATTTTTGATCAAACCACCCAAAACTGCTTTGCTTTCTGTACCTATTGTTTCCGTCATGCCCAGGTGCGGGGGGACGATGACATGTTCGTTCAGCGGGACATTGCCCAGATCCACCAGTACCTCAGACTTCACCGGGAGATCAGCGATATCCTCATCACCGGGGGAGACGGCGGTTATATCACCTATGACCGGCTCGCGCAATATGTCACTCCGTTGATGAACGATCCCGACCTGATGCACATTAAAACCGTGCGTTTCGGTTCGCGGGCGCTGACCTTTTATCCTGAATTGATCCTGACTGAAAAGTTCACTCCTATCCTGGAACTATGGCGAAGGGTGGTCGACAGTGGGATCCAGGTAGTCTGGGTTGCCCACATGTCGACACCGCGCGACCTTCTCAATGCCGGTACCATCGCGGCCATCAGGCGTCTCAAGTCCTATGGGCTCACCATCCGCAGTCAGAGCCCCATCATGAACCATATCAGTTTATTCACTGATGAAAACGGGAAAGTGGATATTGACCGTTCTGCGCAAAACTGGATCGATCTCGGTAATATTTTCGCCATCCTCGGGATCGGATTCCATTCGATGTACTGCGCCCGGCCAACGGGAGAGCATCATTACTTCACGGCCCCCTTGGCAGATATCAATAAGATATTCAGCAAGATATACAAAACCCTTGCTTCCATGAACCGGCCGTCGCGGTACATCACCATGACCTCTTCGGCAGGAAAGATCTCCTTACTCGGAACGGCTGAAATTAATGGAGAAAAGGTATTTGCCCTCAAATTCAACGAAGGAAGGAACATGGACTGGATGGACCGTGTCTATTTTGCGAAATATGATGAGGAGGAGAATACCATCGAACGACTGAAGCCCTGTTTCGGAGAGAAACACTTCTATGAGGATGAGCTGGAGACCATCGAGAACCGGATTGAAGAATCATTGCTCCTCGAAATGAAAAAAGCGGCAAAAGCGGAGGTAATATGATCAATAAAATTGCCGTGTCACCGGCTGAAGCCGTTCGGGCCATTCATGACGGCGCAACCGTGATGATCAGTGGATTCGGCGAGGCCGGAAGCCCTATCGAACTGATCCACGCCCTGATCGACCACGGGGCGAAAGAACTCACCGTGGTCAGCAATAATACGGGAAGTGGTTATGTCGGGCTTGCCGCGCTGATCGCCAATCGTCAGGTCAGGAAGATGATCTGCTCCTTCCCTCGCACTGCCAATTCCAAAGTATTTCCTGAACTGTTCCGGAAAGGTGAGATCGAGCTGGAGCTGGTACCCCAGGGGACACTGGCGGAGCGGATCCGTGCCGGCGGTGCAGGAATTCCCGCTTTCTATACTCCCGCTTCGGTGGGTACCCCGCTGGCCGAAAACAAGGAACACCGGGAATTCAATGGCAAAACCCATGTAATGGAGAATGCCATCACCGCCGATTTTGCCCTGGTGAAATGTAAAACGGCCGACCGATACGGAAACCTGTTGTACAATAAAACCGCCCGCAATTTCGGGCCGGTTATGTGCACCGCTGCCCGGCATACCATTGTTCAGGCAGGCAAAGTGGTCGGATTGGGGGATATCGACCCTGAAGGTGTGGTAACCCCCGGCATTTTCGTAAAAACCGTAGTGGAGGTTTCCAGCCCCGCAGATGAATCTGTCCTGGTGGCAGAAGGAAGGATATACCCATGGAAATAACCGAAAAACAAGCAGGATGGAGCACCAATGAGATGGCTCAGAAGGTCGCGCTGGATATTTTTGACGGCGCTTATGTGAACCTTGGGATCGGAATTCCCGAACTGGTAGCCGGTTTTATCCCTGAAGGGAGAGAGGTGATCTACCATACCGAAAACGGATTGCTGGGGATGGGCCCTGCACCTGAAACCGGTAAGGAGGACCCGGAACTGATCAACGCAGGAAAGAAATGTGTTACAGCTATTCCAGGTGCTGCCTTCTTTCACCATGCCGATAGTTTTACCATGATCCGGGGGGGGCATATCGATATCTGTGTACTGGGCGCCCTGCAGGTTTCCGAAGAGGGAGATCTGGCTAACTGGTCAACTGGAGAGCCCGGCGCCATCCCCGCGGTGGGGGGCGCCATGGACCTTGTTGCCGGGGTGCAGACCATCTTTGTGATCACCCAGCATTGTACCAAAACCGGTGAACCCAAGATCGTGAAACAATGTACATACCCGCTTACCGGTAAAAGGGTCGTTAACCGGATCTATACCAACCTGGCGGTCATCGAAGTGACTGATCAGCGCCTGATGGTCAGGGAGATGGCGCCCGGCATCACATTCGGGGAGTTGCAACGTCAGACTGGGGCCACGCTGTACCCTGCTTTTTAATAAATCCGATTCATTCACCAAAGGTCAATATTGTTTTCATGTCAGAGATACAGAAAAGTGAAGCGCTTTACCGTCAGGCCTGCGAGGTACTGACCGGGGGGGTCAGTCGCAATACCGTATTCAGGAAACCTCACCCCCATTACGTCGCCCATGCTTCCGGTTGCCGGATCACTGACATTGAAGGGGTGGAGCGGATCGATTTTGCCAACAATATGGCAGCATTGATCCATGGTCATGCCCATCCGGCCATTACCCGGGCGGTGTATGAACAGATGCAAAGAGGGACGGCATACACCATGGCTTCCGGGATCGAAGTAGAGTATGCCGGGCTGCTTTGCAGCCGTAATGAAAGTTTTGAACGCATCCGGTTTGTCAACTCCGGCACCGAGGCAGTGATGGCCATGATCAAGGCGGCCAGGGCCTTTACGGGACGACCGGCCATAGCCAAGGCAGAGGGCGCTTATCATGGTACCTACGATTTTGCAGAGGTGAGCCAAACCTCCAATCCATCGAACTGGGGAGATATTGATGCGCCCCGGAGCGTGCCCCTTGCCTACGGTACCCCGCAGGGGGTACTGGACAATGTGGTGGTTTTCCCATTCAACAATGTGGAAAAAACCCTCGCTATTCTGGACCGCCATGCCGAAAAACTGGCCTGTGTGATCATAGATCCTGTGCCCCATCGCGTCGGACTGGTTCCGGCCGGCAATGATTTTATCGAAGCGGTCTATGAATGGACACGCAGGAACAAGGCGTTGCTGGTCTTCGATGAAGTAGTTACTTTCCGTGTAGCATATGGCGGTGCACAACAGGCGTACCGGGTACGTCCCGATATGACCGCCATGGGCAAGATCATCGGCGGAGGCTTTCCGGTAGGAGCACTGGCAGGCAGGGCCGATGTCATGAAGGTCCTCGACCCCAGGGAACCGTTGCTGAGGTTCCCCCATTCAGGTACTTTTTCGGCCAACCCGATCACCATGACCGCAGGGTTCACCGCCATGACACTGTTTGACCAGAAAGCGGTTCAAAAACTGAATCAACTAACAGATCTGGCCATCCGGCAGATCAGGGAGGCCATCGCCCTGGCCGGTGTTCCGGTATCGGTGACCGGTGCCGGATCGATGTTCCGGATCCACTTGCGTAACAACCCCCCGGTAACCTACCGGGAAGCTTACCAGGATAAAGAGACCACTGCCCTGATCACTGCCCTGCTCGATTATATGTATAATGATGAAAAACTGCTGATGATCAACACCTTTGCCTGTATGTTTTCAACGGTACTTACCAGGGAAGAAGTGGACATTCTGTCGGAAGCATTGCTCAGGGCCTTCCGGAAAATGAAACCTGAGATCGAATCTCTTCCTGTGAATAAAAATGGTTGATTATGAAAGATGTATTTATTTGTGATGCCATCCGCACCCCGATTGGCCGGTACGGAGGGTCACTGGCCCAGGTAAGACCGGATGATCTGGCGGCCACTGTGATCCGGCTTTTACTTGAAAGGAACCGTGATACCGACCCGGCAGAGGTCAGTGATGTGATGTTCGGCTGCGCCAACCAGACGGGTGAAGACAACCGCAATGTTGCCCGGATGGCATTGCTCCTTGCCGGGATGCCCGAAACAGTTCCCGGGGTGACGATCAACCGGTTGTGCGGTTCCGGAATGGATGCAGTCGGAAGCGCCGCCCGTTCCATCCGCAGTGGTGAGGCATCGCTGGTAATAGCCGGAGGGGTGGAGAGCATGTCGAGGGCCCCCTTGGTAATTGAGAAAAGCACGGAAGCATTTTCGAGGAGCATCAAAATGTTTGATACCACCCTGGGGTGGCGCTTCATCAATAAAGCGTTCGATCAGAAGTTCGGTACCGAAGCGATGTTTGAAACTGCGGAAAATATTGCCCGTGAGATGAAAATCAACCGGGACGACCAGGATGCATTTGCTTTCCGCAGCCAGAAAAAAGCCTCCGACGCACAGGAGAACGGCGGTTTCAGTCGCGAACTGATCAGCATCGTCATCCCTGCTGCAAAAGGCGAAACCGTAACGATCAGCCGGGATGAACATCCGCGGCTGACGACACCGGAAAAACTTGCGACGCTGAAACCGCTTTCAGCAGGAGGGAGTGTCACTGCCGGTAACTCATCGGGAATCAACGACGGAGCAGCGGCCCTGCTGCTGGCTTCAGAGGAGGCGGTCCTGCGCCACCGCCTGACCCCGCTGGCCAGGGTCATCGGCATGGAAGCAGCGGGAGTGCTTCCCCGAATGATGGGATTAGGTCCGGTTCCGGCAACGCGGAGGCTGATGAGCCGGCTGGGGCTGTCCTGGAAGGATATTGAACTGATCGAGCTGAATGAGGCCTTTGCTGCCCAGGCGCTTGGCTGCCTCAGGGAAATGGGGTTGTCAGATGATGATCCCCGGGTGAACCCGATGGGAGGAGCTATCGCCCTGGGTCATCCCCTCGGCATGAGCGGAGCAAGGCTGGTTACCACCGCGACGCATCAGATGCAGCAATCCGGCGCCCGTCGGGCGCTGTGTACCATGTGTATCGGGGTTGGTCAGGGAATCTCCATGGTCATGGAACGGGTATAGCCTGTCAACTCTTGCGAAGCCACCCCGGCACCGCATCCCTGACAATCACCACCACCGAAAGCATAATTACCAGGGTCAGGGATAAGTTGATCAGCCCCTGTAAGAACAATTTTTCCGTACCCATCTGAGGTATATAGATACCGGTGATGT
This sequence comes from uncultured Draconibacterium sp., assembly GCA_964387205.1. Taxonomy (GTDB): domain Bacteria; phylum Bacteroidota; class Bacteroidia; order Bacteroidales; family FEN-979; genus CAIVAT01. The sequence continues at coordinate 6,347 of CAYLVY010000108.1, read as the reverse complement.
TAAGTATCCCGGATACGAAGGTAGTAATACCGACAAAAGCCCAGGGGATCAGTGTCACCCAGGCATACCGCCGTTTTCCCCGGTTGATGAGGTAGGTGGTTCCGATGGTCAGGGCAATGGTAGCCAGCAACTGGTTGGCCGAACCGAACATGGGCCAGATGGTGGAAACACTGCCGGTATATATGAAATAACCCCAGAAGAAGACCACAATGGCGCTGGTGATGAGGTTTCCGGGGAGCCAGTCGGTTTTGGCAAATGGTTTGTAAAACCTTCCCAGCAGGTCCTGCAAAATGAACCGGGCCACCCTGGTTCCCGCATCAATGGTCGTAAGGATGAAGAGTGCCTCGAACATGATGGCGAAATGGTACCAATACGACATCAGCGATTTCATCCCGGGAATGGAGGAAAAAATATGGGCCATGCCCACCGCCAGCGAAACGGCCCCACCTGTCCTTCCGGCAACTTTTTCTCCCACCTCGGCTTCGAGCATGGGCAGATCGCTGTTGGTGAATCCCATGGATTGTAGCGTAGGCATGATATCCGCCAGCTTTTCAGCCGGAACATTGATAATGAAATAATCGAGTGGCAGAAGGCTGGCGGCCGCGATCATGGCCATGATGCTGACCAGTCCTTCGGATAACATGGCGCCAACGGCGATCGGCCGGATATGGGTTTCCGACATGATCATCTTTGGAGTTGTTCCCGAACTGATCAGGGCATGGAAACCGGATATCGCGCCACAGGCGATGGTGATGAACAAATATGGAAAGAGGGTTCCCGGTATGATAGGCCCACCGCCGTGAATGAAAGGGGTAAAGGCCGGCATCTGCAAGTCAGGGGCAACAATCACGATCCCGACGACCAGCATGGCCACCACCCCCAGTTTCATGATCGAACTCAGGTAATCGCGGGGGGAGAGCAGCAACCACACGGGAAGTACTGAGGCGAAAAAACCGTAACCGGCCAGCAGCAGCGTGAGCGTTTTCGGGCTAAAATCGAACCAGGAAGCAACAGGAGAATCGGGAATATATTTACCGAATATTACGGCAAGGGTAAGGAGGATGACTCCGAAGATTGTGGCCTCGGCAGTCTTGTGCTTTCTGAAGCGGAACATCCACAGTCCCATAAAAATCGCAATGGGTATGGTAGCTGCGATGGTGAAGGTACCCCAGCTCGATTCAGCCAGTGCATTTACGACCACCAATCCCAGTCCAGCCATGGCAATGACAATTATGACAAAGGTAGCAATGGAAGCGACAATCCCGCTGGAGGCTTTCCCGATCTCCTCGCGGGCGATGTGGGCGAGTGATTTCCCGTTGTGGCGAATAGAGGCGGTGAGTATCACCATATCGTGAACCGATCCAGCCATCACGGCACCGACAACCATCCATACAAAACCCGGGAAATATCCAAACTGGCACGCCAGCACCGGCCCTACCAAAGGACCGGCACCTGCTATGGCGGCAAAATGGTGCCCGAATAAAACCCATTTGCTCATGGGAACGTAATCGCGATCGTCGTACAATAATGTTGACGGCATGGGTCGCTTCGGATCGAGTGCAAGTACCCTGGCGGCAATAAAACCAAAGTAGAAACGATAGGCAAGGGCGAAGATCGCCAGGGCGGCGATCACAAGAGGCATGGCATTCATAGTAAGAGAGGTTGCATCACCGAATCATCGGGAAAAATTCTGCCGGGCGAATATACTCAGATCTGTCGTGCCACCAGGTCGAAACAACCGGTTTTTTTCAACTAATTACAGGATATCTTCCGTAAAGAACATTTCCCACTTCTGATATCATGGCTCTGGCTACATCCCTCCTTCTTTCCATGTTGCGTTTATCCCGTATCTTTGCACCCCGATTTAAAAAAGCAAAGCATATCTCAAATGGATAAGAAACAACTCGAAAAATATAGTTCCGCTTTTACCCTCAGCGATATGGAGATCTTCATCTTTCCGGAGCTCCTGTACTCGCTGGTGATGGCCAATATCATGTCGCCTGTCATCTGGAAATGGAGGGATGACCCATGGTTCGAAGGAATTGATCAACTCAGTACCCTGAAAAAGGTCCACCGCGTGAAGCAATACATCATGGACCACTATAACTTCAACCTGGATCTGGAGACCTGGGGGCTCACCGACAAGCAGACGGAGATCAATCGTTTCAGTGATTTTATTGATCCCGAAATCCTCTCGGGATCCAATGCCCTGTTTGGCTACGAAGGGGATAAATACTATTTCGACATTGATATCCGGCGCCATTTCGGACTGGATCAATATGATTCCGACATCATTCCATACTGGAAAACGGAAACCGTGGAGGCGATGGATGCTTTCCGGCATAAGCCGGGATATGAAACCGGGGCCGGCGAGTGTGTCTCCCTTGCCTGCCTCTATGCAGCCGCGCTGTTTATCGTGGCCCGAATCCCTCTCGACAGGGTTTTCCTTATGGGAACACCGTTGCATTCCCAGAATTTCGTCATGGTGGATGAGGGAATTTTAACCAATAACCGAAGAATTGTAACCAAAGCCATGTGGTTTAACGGTACCGAACTCTCCTCCCTCGCACGTCGCGCCCTCGAAAACGAGCAAGTGACTTATGTTTCACACTCCTCAGGATTTGTGCATACGATCTATCCGGAAGCGACCATCGACCCTGAAGCCTATCATGCTTTCCGGGAACAGTTGACCACATTTCTGGCTACTGAGGTCGATTTTCAGATATTCATGAATTTCCTGCGTGATTACAGCCAGTATCAGAAACTATTCCAATATTTCTTTCTTTGTCACGGAAGCCCTCGCTATATCAAACTTGAGAGGGCTTTCGGATATGAGCATGGCAGCCGTTACCGGCTTGGGGAAAAAAACAGCCGCAAGCTTTTCTGTGAGATGGATGAAGAGGATATGCACCTTCAGCCATTGGACCATCGGTTCCGGCTCGATCCCGACAATCCATTGTTCTCCCGCAAAGATTATCTGCAGTTTCTGAAGGAGTTGAAAGAGAATTTTCCCGGGCTTAAGAACCACGGGCAATTTTTCGATGACCTGAAAAAATTCCTTCATGTGGTACCCCGTCTTCCCTCCCCGGGTAAACAATTCAATCCGGTGCACGGTTATACTTTTACCTGTACCCCTTCCGATACCCGCGAAGATATCCTAGATCATGTGGACTCTCTGCGCCGTGCCGGCTCCGTAACGGCCGACCTCGCCTTTTACGCAGGCCGCTTCATGGATCGGTGCGAATGGGGGCCGTTCCTGAAAGCGGTTTTTGAACGCAACCCGGTATCGCTGAACCTCTTCCGTGACTCCTCCATCCAACAGGTATGTGAAGAGATGAACTCCTGGCCCGACCAATCGATCTATGACGAAGACAGGCTGGCCCTTCCCGATGAGGTAGCCAATTACAAACGCGGAGACGGATTCGAAAAAGCCCTGACCCTTATCCATGTCGCCAGATCACGCCGCCTGGAGTATAAAGTTCATCAGCATGAACAACAGATAGAAATCAAGACAGATGGCCGCTCCTATTCCTTTGTGACCCGGAAGAACCTCCGGTTGACCGGGGCGCTGAAGCACGCCTGAATACGGCAGGGGGCAGAAAAATAAATCCTACCTTTACAACCCAAATTGAAAAATTATGGCATCCAACGAAGAATTGTTCAAAAAGATCATATCCCACGCCAAAGAGTATGGTTTTATCTTTCCTTCCTCCGAGATCTACGACGGGCTAAGCGCTGTCTACGATTACGGCCCGTTCGGGGTGGAGCTGAAAAACAACATCAAGGAATTCTGGTGGAAATCGATGACCCGGTATCATGAAAACATCGTGGGACTTGATTGTGCCATTTTCATGCACCCCACGGTGTGGAAAGCCTCAGGGCATGTGGATGCCTTCAACGACCCTATGATCGACAACAAGGATTCCAAAAAGCGGTACAGGGCCGATGTGCTGATCGAAGATCACATGGCAAAGATCGAAGACAAGATCGACAAAGAAATAGAAAAGGCGCGTAACCGGTTTGGCGAATCGTTTGACGAAAAAATGTACCGTGAAACCAATCCGAGGGTAAAGGAAAACCTGCAAAAAATTGACGATATCCGTAACCGTTTCTATCCTGCACTGGAGAGAAACGACCTGGAAGATGTTAAAAAACTGATTGAAGAACTGGGTATTGTCTGCCCAATTTCCGGTTCACGCAACTGGACCGATGTCAGACAATTCAACCTGATGTTTTCCACCCAGATGGGATCGGTCAATGAAGATGCATCGGCCATCTACCTGCGCCCGGAAACGGCTCAGGGGATTTTTGTCAATTTTCTGAATGTCCAGAAGACCGCCCGTATGAAGATCCCATTCGGGATCGCGCAGATTGGAAAAGCTTTCCGGAATGAGATCGTGGCGCGTCAGTTCCTTTTCCGGATGCGTGAATTCGAACAGATGGAGATGCAGTTTTTTGTGCGACCGGGAGAAGAACTGAAGTGGTATGAATATTGGAAAGAAGCCCGGATGCAATGGCATCTGTCACTTGGGATCCCAAAGGAAAAATACCGTTTCCATAACCACGAAAAGCTGGCCCACTACGCCAATGCAGCAGCCGACATCGAGTTTGAATTCCCTATCGGTTTCAAGGAGCTTGAGGGTATCCACAGCCGAACCGATTTCGATCTGAACGCCCATCAGCAATATTCCGGAAAGAGGATCCAATATTTCGATCCCGAAACCAATGAAAGTTATACCCCTTATGTGGTTGAGACCTCGATCGGTCTCGACCGTACATTTCTGGCCATTCTTGGACATGCCTACCGCGAGGAGAGACTGGAGGATGGTTCCGAGCGTGTGGTGCTGGGTATCCCGCCGCAGTTAGCCCCGGTGAAACTTGCTGTACTCCCGCTGACCAAAAAAGACGGACTCCCCGAAAAAGCACGCGAGATCATGGAGACCCTGAAATACGAATTCCGGTGTTTTTTCGAAGAAAAAGATACCATCGGACGAAGGTACCGCCGCATGGACGCTCTCGGAACACCATACTGCATCACCATCGACCATCAAAGCCTGCAGGATGATACCGTGACCATCCGCGACCGCGATACCATGCTGCAGGAAAGGATCACCATGTCGGAAATCCTGAAGACCGTTAAGGCAAAACTATAAAACCGGAGGGGCTGGAAAACCCTTGCACCCCTATGAAAAAGGGAAAAAAAACAGCCGGCATTATCCTGATGATCCTCGGGACCCTTTCGCTGGTTCCCCTGATACTGGCTTTTACCACCATCCCTTTCCGACTCTGGTATGATCTCGGAAAACGCGTTTGCGAAATCCACCGTCCGCCCGATTATATCGTGCTGATGGGCGGAGGAGGAATGCCCAGCGAGTCGGGATTGATCCGGTGCTGGTACGCTTCGGCGATCGCGGATAGGTTTCCCCGCGCCAGGGTGATCATAGCCCTGCCCGGGGATACTACCGACCCTTTCAGTTCTGTAACCGCCATGAAGCAGGAACTGTCCCTCCGCGGGGTTGCCCCGGATCGTATTATCTACGAAGCGGCAGGAACAAATACCCGATCACAGGCGATGAATATCCACCAGAAACTATCCGGAATGACACCCGCTTCGCCTGCCGGTATCGATCTCCATGCCCCCTCCCTGCTGGTCATCACCTCCCCCGAACACCTCTACCGCGCCGTTCATTCATTCCGTAAAGCAGGATTCTACCGTACCGACGGCCAGGCCGCATGGGAGCAGGCTATCGAATCGGACCTTGCTTTCCGGGGATTTCGCTTAGGCGGAAGAACCTTGATACCCGACATCGGCGAAAATCTCTCCTTGCGCTATCAATGCTGGACGCAAATGGATTATCTCCTGCGGGTGACCAGGGAGTGGTTCGCAATCGGCTATTACCGCCTGAAAGGATGGATGTAAACTTTCAAAAACATCCCATCTGACCGCAGTTTTTTCACTGCATATATAGATATCAGCTATACTACTATAGATATTATCTGTTATGGGGCATAATAGAAAGAAAAAAAGTTCATTATTGAGATAACTTTAAAAAATTATAGTTATCTTTGCGGATAACAAAAAACAATGGTACGAACAATAATATTTTTCGAGGAACACTTCATTGAATTTTATAAGACATTGGATATCAAAGTCAAACAGAAGGTGAAGTATGTGTTTGAATTAATAATACAGGTTGAAAGAGTTCCGGAGAAGTTTTTAGCACCAATGACAGGTTGTGACGGACTATTTGAGATCCGGGTTGAGTATCAATCTAATATCTACCTGATTTTCTGTTGTTTTGACCAGGGACAATTGGTGGTGCTCTTCAATGGATTTCAGAAGAAAA
>CAYLVY010000107.1:0-12539 GCA_964387205.1 uncultured Draconibacterium sp. | reverse complement strand
CGGGATCCTATGATCTGTGGATCCGCGATGCCGAGCATCCCGCATGCTCCCTCTTACTGGAGACCATGGTTATCACAGAACCTGGCGTACTGAACGGCGATGTCAGTAAAACAGATGTCACATGCAACGGCGCGGACGACGGAACCATCACCATCGGCAATCCGACAGGTGGTTATGGCACGTATGAATTCGTGATCACAGGCGCATCCTGGCAGGCTTCCGGCTCCTTCACCGATCTTGCTCCGGGAAGCTATGAAGTGAAAATTCGCGATGCCGCTCATTCAGCCTGCGAGATCGTTCTCGATCCGGCCCTCGTGATCACCGAGCCCGATGTACTCGATGCTACCATCAACAGTACTGATGCTACCTGCTTTGGAGTAGCAGATGCTACCATCACCTTCAGCGATCCGCTCGGTGGATACGGCACCTTTGAATATTCCATTGATGGCAGCAACTGGCAGGGATCCGGCGCCTTCACCGGCCTGGCACCTGGCTTATTTGATCTTTACATCCGCGACGCTGCCCACACCGCATGTGTTGTTTTACTCGCCGAGGATTATGAACTAACCGAACCCGAGGAACTGGATGCAACCGTTGCCAAAACGGATATAACCTGCAATGGTGCCGATAATGGAACCATTACGGTTACCGATCCTACAGGCGGATACGGTACTTATGAGTTTGCCGTAGGTGTTCCCCCGTTAAGCTGGCAATCCAATGGAGATTTTGCCGATCTGGCACCTGGCAGTTATGATGTCTATATCCGCGATGCGGCTCACACACCATGCTATCTGATAATCACTTCGGTAACCATAGTGGAACCAGCACCGATCGTGGTCAGTGGGACGATTAACTATTACAACCCGCCAACCTATACAGGGATTCCATATGTAACCGTTTCCCTGCAACAGGGTGGTGTGGAAATTCTGTCAACAACTTCCAATTCCATGGGAGAGTATTCGTTCCCGACGGTGTGTCCGGGTACCTATACCGTTGTAACAACAAAGACTGATCCTCCAGCTCAGGATCCTGTAAACGTAACCGATGCTGCTAAAGTAGCCGAATGGGCTGCCGGTCCGTTTGAAATACAGAAGGTTAAGTTCATGGCCGGAGACGTGCTGATGAACCACATCCTCCTGCCAAACGATGCTACCCGTATCCAGAACTACTTCCTCACCAGTGGTACCATTGGTTGGTGCATACCGCCCGCCAATACCATCTGCCGTCCGAAATGGACTTTCTATATTGATGAAACCATCTCAGCTAATCCCGGAATACCGGACAACAATATTCAGTATCCGACCCTGTCGGTTCCTGAAGCAAGCGGTCCGATTACCCTCGATCTCTACGGATTGGTTACCGGAGATTTCAACGGAAGCCTTATTATCGGAGTCAAGAACGGATCTGCAAACCTCAGACTGGATGATGCCGAAGTGGTGAAGGTTGATGCAGGGGCTGAATTTGAACTTCCGCTCAAAGCAACCGCTAACCTCGAAATCGGCGCCCTCTCCATGATCATGGAATTCCCGGCTGATAAACTGGAGATCCTCGATGCATGGATGGACAACGATGAAGGTAACAGCGTGATGTTTAACCTCGACGGCAATGAACTGCGTCTGGGCTGGATGTCAGGCTTCCCGGTGAACGTCAATGCCGGCGAAAGCGTTCTGACCCTGAAAGTCAGACTGATCGGAACACTCGCTGAAGGTGAAACCATCGGCTTGAACCTTAAGGGTGATCCGCGCAACGAGTTGGCCAATGGTCATTCCGATGTTATCCCGAATGTGATCCTCCTGGCCGACCGGGTTGCTGCCAAATCGGTTGGAATCACTGAAGTGGATGGCACTTCCCTTGGATTCGCCAACTACCCGAACCCGTTCAACGAAACCACTACCTTCGTGATTGATCTGCCTTACAGCGGATTCGCCACCATTGAAGTACGTGATATGTTGGGCAAGGTGGTCAATGTCTTCCTGAATGAAGATATTACCTCGGGTCAACACAAGTATGTCATCAATTCCAACAGCCTGAAACCGGGTGTCTATACCGCCACCCTCAACCTTAAGGCCGACGGAAAACAACTGAAACGTACGATCAAGATCATACGCAATCAGTAGAACACCTGCAGGGAACGGGAGGGGCAACCTTCCCGTTCCTTTTTTTTTATCCCCTGGTTAAGAAATCAATCGCTATGAGCTCAATCATTAAAACACTACTGTTGTTCATGATGCTCCTTCCGGGATGGATGTTCAGCCAGAATGCTCCCGTTACCCGTCTGCCGGATACCCTGGCCTGTCCGGGAAGTACCATCACGATTCCGGTCAAAGTAACCGGATTCAATCAGATCGGCTCCGTGAGCCTGAGATTGTTGTATGATGAAGATAAATTGACCTTCATTTCCTGGTCCAACAGTTCCGGATTCCCGGGCCTTTATGCCTTCAATCCCTCCGCGGGAACTATCAACATCGGCGGTTTTACCTTTACATCGGGCGGCATCACCCTTGCCGACCAATCTGTGTTTTTTACCCTTACTTTCAGCTATTCCGGAGGTGTGGCCGGTTTGACCTGGTACGACAACGGAAGCTCCTGTGAATATGCCGGGCCGGCCTCCTCATTCCCTGTCCTGAACGACCTTCCTTACGAAAATTACTATATAAACGGATCGATTGGCCCATCCCTTACTGCCGGTTTTTCAGCTAATAATCTGTTGCCCCTTCTGGGTGAAACAGTGGTCTTCAGCGATCTGTCCACCGGAAATCCCACCGGCTGGAGCTGGAATTTTTCTCCGTCCAATGTAACCTACGTGAACGGAACACATTCCAACAGCCAGCATCCACAGGTTGTTTTTTCCTATAACGGCCCGTATTCGGTTTCTCTCGTAGTATCGGCCGGCGCATGTGAGCAGACCATCGTGCGCACTGATTACATTCATGCCGGAACCCCGGGATTGTGGACGGGGGCATTCAGCTCCGCATGGGATGACCAGAGAAACTGGCATAATTACCTGGTCCCGGGTGCCTTAACCCCGGTAACCATTCCCTCCGCTGCACTATACTGGCCTGAGTTCAGCGGTGATTTTATCCTCGGGACACAATGCCAGGATCTGACAATTGAAGGGGCCACCGGTCAGATGACCGTAATTGGTGATTTCATCATTCCATGATGATCAGGAGATTTATCATTTTTGCTTTCCTTATCCTTCCTTTCTTCGCCGAAGCGCAGAATGCGCCGGTTTCTGCCCTGGGAAACCAGTCGGTATACACCAATACCACGACAGTATCTGTAACTGTAACCAATTTTTCCAATATCGGCGGCTGTCTTCTGGAGGTACACTTTGACCCGTCAGTGGCTTTGGCCACCGGAGCCACGGCCAATCCCGCCATGGGCGGTTCCTTGGTAGTCAATATCTCCAATCCAGGGGTGATCATTCTCAGCTGGTTTACATGGCCTGGTACCAGCCTGCCGGCCAACAGCATGGCATTTCAGTTAAATTTTACACGATCCGGATTTGGCACCACTGCGCTGGAATGGTATGATACCGGATTTACCTGTGCATGGAATGATGGCGACGGGGTTGAACTTATTGACATTCCGACCGCCGATTATTATATCAACGGCACTTTATCCTTCAATGACCCGGATGCCCCGCACACCCTGCTTCGCCAGTCTGACGTTTGTATCGGTGAACAAGCGGAGGTGCCGGTAAGGGTTACCAGGTTCCGTAACATCGGAAAGGTAAACCTTGAATTGCGGTATGAACCCTCCGGGCTGATCTATCAGGGATACAGCAATGTCTCAGGGTTCCCCAACCTCTCTGTGATCTTTCTTACCCCCGGAAAACTTGCAGTCAGCGGAGTGACCGGTTCAGGAGGGGCAGGCATTTCATTGCCTGACAGTTCAGTCCTGTGCCTGATACACTTTCAGTCCACGGGTAATGGCAGCCCTTTGACCTGGTATGACGATGGCCCTTCCTGCCAGTACACCGGACCTTCCCCTGTCTGGTTTGTCCTGAATGATTCCCCACTCAACCAGTTTTATTTTGATGGACATATTCATTCAATTTCACCACCAGTGCCGGCAGGAATTATCACCGGGCCACCCGGAGGGGTGATCTGCGATGGGGATTCAGGGGTGGTTTTTTCGGTGGATACCATCGCGGGAGCGGAGGTTTATCATTGGGCATTCCCCGATGGATTTTCGATCGCTTCCGGAAACGGCACGTCCACGGTGGTGGTGAATACAATGCCGGGGGCCTCCTCAGGCCCGGTCACGGTTTATGGCGAAAACGGCTGCGGAACCGGTGGAGTTTCACCCCCTTTCGGGGTCACCCTCCACGCAGCTCCGGCGCTGACCACCCAACCCGTCAGCCCTCCACCGGTGATCAGCGGAAGCGGAACAGCTCAATTTATGGCAGGGGCATCAGGATACCTGCTCTCTTATCAATGGCAGGAGTTTAGCAACCAATGGAGCGACCTGAACGACGGAGGTGTCTATTCCGGTTCCGGAACGGCACAATTGACCATACACCAACCGCCGTTGTCGATGAACGGAAACCGTTATCGTTGCAAGGTAAGCGGTTTCTGTCCGCCGGCAGTGGTAACCGACGGTGAAGCAACCCTGAGTGTCTCTCCGCCGGTCGGGATTTCAGGGATCGTGGAAGAGGAAATAGGCATTGTTATTTATCCGAATCCTGTCAATTCGAAAACCTGTATACAGGTGTTCATTCCGGAGCCGATGGAAATTATTTTACATATTTACGATCTTGCAGGGAAGGAACACTATGTTGACCGGGAAGGGTTCTGGATCAATGGGTATTATTCAACCCCGCTGCCGGCTGAAAAGTTGGTACCGGGGCTATATTTTTTGCATGTTTCGGGGCAATCGAATGGAAAATTTTACAGAGCTACAAAAATATTTATCAAGACGGATCGTATCCGGTAACCTTACATTCATTATTTTTGCAATTATAATTTCAATAATATCAAGTAAAAGCAAACCTAAAACCCTTTATCGTGAAAAAAGCTATCCTCCTGATTTCTCTTGTAATGGTCATGGTTTGGCAGGCATTTTCGCAAAATGCCCCCATATCCACCATTGGCAACGTGAACAGTAACCTTGCAGCTCCTGAGGTTCCGATCACGGTCCAGAATTTCACCAATATCACCGATTGCCAGCTGCGTATTTTATACGATCCTGCTGTGATCAACGCAACCGGAGTAGCCGGTGGACCCGGAATCCCCGGAACATTGTATGCTAATATATCTAGCCCCGGGGTAATCGTCATTACCTGGTTCAACTGGCCACCGGTTGACCTTCCTGACCATTCTACAATATTCAGGCTTCAGTTTACCAAAGTTGCCACCGGATCCTCATCACTGACGTTCGAAGATGATGGATATTCATGCTATTGGGGGGATGGTGATTATCAGATACTCAACGACACACCTTTTTCCACCTATTATATCGCAGGGTCTCTGAGGGTTGGTTATGCTCCTGTCACTACAGCACCTGCCATCACCGCCTGTCCTGGTCAGACGATCAGCGTTCCGGTCACCGTGTCGGATTTCGAAAATATCGGCCGCGTTTACGGCTTGAGAATGACCTATAACTCCACCGTTCTGACCTACAACGGCTATACCAATACTTCAGGATTCACAGGTCTGACAGTTGCCAACTCTGTCAGCGGCGGCACCGGTACCATTACAGCAGGCCCCTCCTCACAGATTGCCGGTACTTCCGGTGTTACGTATGCCGACAATTCGGTTCTGTTTACCATGAGTTTCACATACAATGGCGGTACAAGTAACCTGACCTGGTCAGATCCCGCTTCCCCCGGGACCCAATGTCTCTACATGGGCCCTGCTCCAACCTATACCTGGCTGACCGATACGCCAACCGCCTCTTTTTATATTAACGGACTTGTCGAACCTTTGGTAGCACCCACCATTATCAAGGATCCTGATTTGGCCGGCATCTGCATTACAACCCCGGTTTCAGCCACCTTTGGAAGCGGATCGGGAGGGGTATCTGCCGCAGATAACTATGAATCGAGCATCGACGGAGGCTCCTCCTGGCAAAGCTATACACCCGGAACTCCACTAACGGCTGCAACTGCCGGAAATGCTCAGATCCAGGTCAGGGCCTGGCGTACATCAGTGGGTACTGCCTGTACCAACTCGGGCTATGTTTATGCTTCATGGGATATCGTGGCAGAGAGCGCCGGAGGTACCCTTTCCGGCGGAGCTGATTACTGCGCCGGGCCCAACAGCACACTGCTTTCACTCACAGGTTATAATGGAACCATATCTTCATGGCAATATAGTGAAGATGGATCAGCCTGGAATGTTATTGCCCACACGGCAGATACTTATACCGCTGCCAATCTGATCACCACTACCCAGTACCGGGTTGTGGTCCAAAATGGAATCTGCAATCCGGAGTACTCCACTGTGGAGACCATCACCATCAATCCCGTCCTTCCGGTCAGTGTGACCATTAACGCTGATCAAAACCCATTATGCACCGGTGAGGAGGTTGTATTGACTGCCACTCCGGTGAACGGGGGGGGCAATCCGCAATTCCAATGGTACCTGAACAGTTCGCCCGTTTCCGGTGCCAACGATGCTACCTATGCTTATATTCCTGCCGATGGCGATGCCATAACCTGCGAACTGACCTCCGATGAAACCTGTACCAGCGGTAATCCTGCCATGTCGAATCAGGTGGTTATTACCGTAAACCCGTTGCCGGTTGTCAATTCAGCTACCATTCAATCTGCCCTGGACCCGATGGGGCCCTGGTCGCCTGTGAGCGGGACCCTGTCCGGTGGCTATACAATGTGCATTGATCCGGCAGTGGCCAACTATTACCTCGATATTGATCAGTTTGATGTAAACCCGGCGCTCCTTCCGGGCCATCTCAATGGTTTTTCACTCGATATCAATAACCTTCCACCCACATGGTGGAGCTATTGGTCAGCCCGTGGCGTGAATGGCCCCTCCGGGAACCAATATCCCTGGCAGGACCAGATGTGGCTGATCATCAATGGTCTGGCACCCATCTTTTATATCTATCAGACCGGTGGTGATGATCAACTCATCGACGGTTTGACCTGGCAGATTTCCGGTCAATATACCCCGCTTCGGCTGCCGGGCGATTATCCCCAGTGGAATTATACCTATCAGGGAAAGGTCACCGATGTCAATAACTGCATCTCCTCTTTCTTCGATGTCTTCCTTGAAGTCAATACCATTCCGGTGATGACAGATGCTGAACTCACATACTCCCTTTCACCTTCCGGTCCTTGGGAACCGCTGAACGGTGACCTGCCCGAGGGGTATTCGATCTGCATCGATCCGGATGTTGCTTATTATTATCTGGATCTGGCCTCCGTTTCCGTAAGCCAGACATTGCTGGATGGCCATCTGAACCCATTCATCGTCAGGCAGGATAATCTTCCTCCGACCTGGTTAAACTACTGGTCCGGAAAAGGGGTGAACGGCCCTTCCGGAAACCAATACCCATGGCAGGATCAGATGTGGCTGATCATCAATGGTGATGCACCCATCTTCTATATTTATGAATCTGCAGGTGATCCTCAACTCATCGACGGGTTGACCTATCAGATGGGAGGTGGAATAACCCCCCTGCGGATATCCGGCAATTACCCCCAATGGAATTACTCCTACAATGGAACCATCACCGATGAGAATTACTGTATCTCTTCGTTCTTCGACGTCTTTATGGAGATCAATACCATTCCGGGAGTCGATCCGGTGGCTGGGCAGGAGTATTGCAACGGCGATAATACCAGCGAAATCATCCTGACATCCGGTGTTCCCGGTACCACCTTTACCTGGGCAAACAGCAATCCCGCTATCGGCCTTGCTGGTGCCGGAACGGGAAATATTCCCGCGTTCACGGCCACTAACCCCGGAACTTCAGCCATCAGCGGCACTTTAACCGTTACCCCTGAATCGAATGGCTGTTCAGGATCCCCGGTAGCGCTTTTCGACTTTACCATTCATCCGACTATTGCCGTCAGCGTTACCATTGAAGCCGATGAAACTACCGTTTGCGCCGGCACTACCGTTCAGTTCACCGCCACTCCGGTCAATGGTGGCAGCAATCCCGCTTATCAGTGGACCGTCAATGGCCTTGATGCAGAAGGAGCGACTAACGTGACCTTCAGCTATATGCCGGTCAACGGTGACGCAGTGCGTTGCGTGTTGACCTCTGATGAAACACTCTGTGTGACCGGCAACCCGGCGACCTCCGATCCGGTTGTCATGAGCGTAAACCCACTATTGCCGGTGAGCGTTTCCATTGCCGCTGATGCCGATCCGGTTTGCGAGGGAACAACGGTTACCTTTACGGCAACCCCGGTTAACGGAGGGCTGACCCCGTCTTATCAATGGTTTGTCAACGATATTGAGATGACAGGCTTCCATACCGGCTCCTATGCCTTCATCCCGGTCAATGGTGATGAGGTATATTGCATCCTCACCGGTAGTGAAACCTGCCAGAGCGGAAGCCCGGCCACTTCCGGTACACTGACAGCAACAGTGAATCCGGTACTTCCGGTGAGCGTGACCATTGCCGTCGATGCCGATCCGGTTTGCGCCGGTACTACTGTTACCTATACGGCTACGCCGGTCAACGGAGGTGCCACCCCTTCATACCAGTGGTTTGTCAATGGAATTGAAATGACCGGATTCAATTCCGACAGTTATGCTTACATCCCGGCCAACAGTGATGAGGTATATTGCATCCTTTCAAGCAGTGAAACCTGTAAGAGCGGAGACCCGGCCACATCCGATACGCTGACAGCCACAGTAAACGCGATCCTCCCGGTGAGCGTATCCATCGCTGCCGATGCCGATCCGGTTTGCACGGGTACTACCGTTACCTATACAGCTACCCCGATCAACGGAGGTGCGGTTCCATCATACCAGTGGTTTGTCAATGGAATGGAAATGACCGGGTTCAGTACCGATACTTATGCCTATATCCCGGCCGACGGTGATCAGGTTTATTGTATCCTGACATCGAGTGAAACCTGCCAGAGCGGAGGGCCTGCCACCTCGAATACCCTCACTGCTGTGGTGAACCCGCTGCTCCCTGTCAGCGTTACGATTGCAGCCGATCAGAACGATGTATGCGCGGGTACAACGGTTACCTTCACCGCAACCCCGGTCAATGGCGGATTGACCCCCACTTACCAGTGGTTTGTCAATGATGCTGAAATGTCGGGATTCATTACCGGAACATATTCCTATATGCCGGGGAATGATGATGAAGTGTATTGTATTTTGACCTCCGGTGAGGTTTGCCAGAGCGGAGGCCCTGCTACCTCCAACACGGAAACCATGATAGTCAATCCGGTACTGCCGGTCAGCGTGACCATCGCCGCCGATTCCAATCCGGTATGTGACGGTACATTGGTTACCTTTACCGCTACTCCGGTCAACGGCGGACCTGCCCCTGTCTACCAGTGGTTTGTCAATGGTGTGGAGATTACAGGATATATTACCGGTACTTATGCCTATACACCGGCCAATGGCGATGAGGTCTATGTGGTCATGACATCCGGTGAAACGTGCCAGAGCGGAGGGCCGGCTACTTCCAATATCATCACCATGGAGGTCGATCCGATCCTTCCTGTCAGTGTGACCATTGCATCCGATCTTGATCCGGTTTGTGCCGGGACTACGGTTACCTTTACCGCGACGCCGGTCAATGGCGGCCTTGCCCCTGCTTATCAGTGGTTCGTCAATGGGGTTGAAAAACCGGGATTTACCACCGACACCTATGGTTATATCCCTGCCAACGGCGATGAGGTGTATTGTATTCTTACCTCTGGTGAAGCCTGTCAGAGCGGAAGCCCGGCCACCTCGAACACCCTTTATCCGACAGTCAATCCTTTGATATCGGTGAGTGTATCCATTTCGCCCGATCTCAATGAAGTTTGTGCCGGGACAACCGTGACCTTTACGGCTTTACCGGTCAACGGCGGGGCAAGCCCTTATTATCAGTGGTTTGTTAACGGTATGGAGATAACCGGTTTCAATGATGGAACTTACGCCTATATTCCGGCGAACGGCGACCAGGTTTACTGCATATTAACCTCCAGTGAACCTTGCGGCGACCCTGCCACTTCCGGGACGGTCACTATGATCGTAAATCCGATACGGGAGGCCGGTATAACCATTGATGCCGATGCCAATCCGGTATATGAAGGAACGGCGGTTACTTTTACCGCTACGCCTGTAAACGGAGGCACTGCACCGTCTTATCAGTGGCGGGTCAATTCGGTGGATGTATCCGGGGCCACAGGTTCAACTTTTACCTATGTTCCTGTCAATAACGATCAGGTTTCCTGTGTGATGACATCATCGGAAACTTGTTTATCGGTCAACCCGGTCATATCCAATACTGTGATCATGATCGTGGATCCCAATGTGCCGGTATCCGTAACCATCGGGGCTGATGAAAATCCTGTCTGCGCAGGGACAACAGTAACCTTTACTGCCACCCCGGTTAACGGTGGTACAGAACCTGCCTACGAATGGAAGGTCAATGGTGTCCCGGTAAGCGGCGCCACTTCAGCTACATTCTCTTATGTTCCCGTCAACGGAGATGCAATAGTTTGCATACTGACATCCAGCCTGGAGCATACCTCCGGCAACCCGGCCACTTCCAATACCATTACCATGACGGCGAACCCGTTGCTGCCGGTGATGGTGGTCATTGGAGCCGACAATAATCCGGTATGTGCAGGAACCACGGTCACCTTCACAGCCATTCCGGTCAATGGAGGTGCTTCCCCTGCATATCAATGGAAAATCAACGGCACGGATGCGCCCGGCGCCACTTCATCCACTTTCTCATATGTCCCGGTTAACGGGGATATTGTTACCTGCGGGATGACTTCGGATGAACCCTGTGTTTCGGGTAATCCCGCCACCTCAAATCCGGTGGTCATGACCGTAAATGCCCTGAACCCTGTCGGCATTACCATCGCAGCCGATGCTAACCCGGTCTGTGAAGGGGTTACCGTTCAATTCTCGGCCACGCCTGTTAACGGAGGAAGCGCGCCCCAATTCCAGTGGTTTGTCAATGCCAATCCGGTATCAGGAGCCACCAATTCAGTGTATACCTATCTTCCTGCAGATCAGGACGCTGTGACTTGTGTACTTACCTCTAACCTGGCTTGTACATCGGGTAATCCGGCAACATCCAATACGGTGACCATGGAGGTCGGGTCATTATTACCGGTGAGCGTTACCATTGGAGCGGATGCAAATCCGGTTTGTACCGGGACTTCTGTAACGCTGACGGCATCACCCGTAAATGGCGGCGATTCACCAGTTTATCAATGGTATGTGAATAGTTCGCCGGTCTCCGGGGCCACGGGTTCAGTTTACTCGTACGTGCCTGCGGCAGGCGATGCAGTAAATTGTCTCCTTACCTCCTCATCCACCTGTACCAGCGGGAATCCTGCTACCTCCAACACCGTAACGGTTTCGCTCAAACCATTGCCGGTACCGATCATCACCGGAACGACCAATACCTGTGAAGGGAGTTCTAACCTCATCTATATGACCGATATGGGCATGTCGAATTACACCTGGACGATTTCCGGCGGTGGTACCATTACGTTGAACGCCGGATATCTTATTGTCGTGACATGGCATACCGGAGGCGCACAATGGCTGAGGGTAAATTATACTAATGCTTCCGGATGTACGGCAGCAAATCCGACACAGTTTAATGTAACGGTACATCCAAAACCGGTCCCGACCCTGAGTGGCGCTGTTGCAGTTTGCCAGGGCCAGACCGGCGTGATATATACTACCGAAGCCGGAATGACCAATTACGTGTGGAATGTCTCCGGTGGTGGGATCAATACCGGTGGTGGTACCTCTTCCAGCAATACCATGACAGTGACCTGGAATGGCGCCGGTGCGCAATGGATCAGTGTCAGTTATTCAAGTGCAGCAGGTTGTGCCGCCGCGGCACCCACCGTGCTGAACGTTACCGTTGATGTTCCCGTTACGCCGCAAGTCACCATTGCTGCATCAGAGAACCCTGTCAGTTCAGGAACCCTCGTGACTTTTACCGCTTCTCCGGTGAACGGGGGCGCTCTTCCGATTTATGAGTGGAAGGTGAACGGCAGCGTAATTCCTGACGAGTATGGCGCAACTTACAGTTATATTCCGCTCAATAACGACGAGGTTATGTGTACGATGACCTCTGATCTGACCTGTGTGACAGTGAACCCGGTTACCTCCAATACCATCACTATGACGGTGAGCGGAATTGAGGAGAATATCACGGTTCAGAATGTCACGATCGCCAATGGCCAGACGGAGTGTTATAATGCCCTGCAGACCATAACCGTTGCCGGCACCCCCACAACCTTCCTTGTTGAAAGCGGAGGCAGTGCTACCTTTATTGCCGGTCAGGCGATCTATTTCCTGCCGGGTACTTCGGTTCAGGCCGGTGGGTACCTGCTGGCTACCATTGCCCCCGATGGA
>CAYLVY010000106.1:7751-12554 GCA_964387205.1 uncultured Draconibacterium sp. | reverse complement strand
TATTAGCTATGTTCCATCGTTTATACCCTCTCACGGTAATGCTGCTATTGCTTTTCGTATTAGCAGATGTAAAAGCCCAGCAAACGAATCCGGTTCAGATGCCTCCCGATTTCAGGGTGGATACCCGGATTGATAACATGGGCTATTGGCGACAGTGTGCTGCCTGGGGATTGGTTCCTGTCCAGCCATATACGGTGATACCACCGGCACGATACACCGGCAGTAAAGTGTTGCTGCGGGGTGTCAGGGTTGTCGATTCGCCTGATATTTGTACCACCAATGAACCCTCGAATTCAACCCAGAGCGAAAACAGCATCGTGATCAATCCGAACAATGAGGCAATATTGCTGATCGATCTCAACGGCAGATGGTTTGTTGGCTACATCGACAATGGCAATGGTCAGAGCGTTTCATATTCCGACGACAACGGCGCTACCTGGACCGTAAAAAAAGTGGCCAACGGTAGTTTTTCCAACCTGCTGGATAAAAACCATTTATGGACTGATGTAAGCCCTGTCAGTCCGTATAAGAATTACTTATATAATGGCTGGATGTCCAATAACAATATTTTTGTCAGCCGCTCGGTAACCAATGGTACAGAATGGAGCGCTCCGGTCAATATCAGTGCGGCGACGGCGGCCGGAAGCCATAATCAGGGTATCAACTTCAAATGCGGGCCCGACGGGGAGGTTTATGCTGCATGGAGTGTATATGACAACTGGCCGGGGGATGAAAAAGCGATCGGATTCGCCCGCTCTTTCAATGGCGGTGAGACCTGGGAGCCGGCCGTCAGGGCAATCAACAATACCAAAGGTATCCGGACCTCGGGCGTTTCACAAAACATGAGGGTCAACTCTTTTCCTTCCATGGCAGTCGACATCAGCAACAGCCCCCACCGCGGAAATATCTACATCGTCTGGTCCAACATCGGAGTCCCCGGAATAAATACCGGACCAGGCAGTTCTGTTTATATGATCAGGTCAACCGACAAGGGGATCACCTGGAGCACACCCGAACGCATCAATTCTGATTCAACCGCGGGCAAACATCACTATTTCCCATGGATCGCCTGTGATCAGTCCAATGGCTACCTCAGTTTAGTGTTTTATGACAACCGGAATTGTGCCGCCAATGAAGCAGAAGCATGGATGGCTTATTCGACTGACGGCGGAGAAACATTCGAAGACCTGAAGGTTAGTGATGTCACTTTTACCCCCTCTCCCATCCCGATGATGGCTTCCAAATATATGGGCGACTACCTTGCGCTGGATGCTTACGGAGGGAAAGCCTATCCCTGCTGGACCGACACAAGGTCAGGACACTGTCTCACCTATATTTCGCCCATTGAAATCCTCATCCCTTCCGCAAGTATTCAGAATATCGCACAAAACCTGAACGATACCACCTTTGGAAACGGTAACGGTCTGATGGATTATGGAGAAACCGCACTGGTCGGACTGCAGATGAAGAATACCGGAAACACAGCCGCGGAGGAGGTAACGGTAGAGCTTCTCTGCGACCACCCGCACATCACCATCCTGGACCCCACAGAGGAGTATGGAGATTTTGATCCTGAACAGATTAAATATATCCACGACGGTTACCGGTTCAAGGTAAATGATTCCATTGCCAATAATGAGTCGGTTGTTTTCACCGTCAAAGCAACAGACCAACAAGACAGTACCACTTATAGTACCTTTCAGCTTATTGCCCATGCTCCGGACGTCTCCCTTCTGGGGTTGACCATTTCCGACCCTGCCCCGGGCGGCAATGAAAATGGCCGCCTTGATCCGGGGGAAACAGCCATAGTCACCATCGAGACCAAAAACCTGGGGATCTGGGATGCGGAACAGGTGGTAAGCTACCTTAACTCCCAAAGCGGGTATCTCACCATTGGCAACCCTTCTTACCCTATCGGTACATTGTTGGCCGGACAGTCTGTACCTGTTTCCTTCACCGTCAATGTACACCCCACTGCCCCGGTAGGCTCTTATGCCACCCTGCACAACCAGGCAACATCCAAATTCAGGGTCACCGACAAATTATTTAATGTACGGATCGGACTCATCGTCGAAGACTGGGAAACCGGTGATTTCTCCAAATTTCCCTGGCAATTTACCAAGCAGTCCAACCCATGGGCCATTGATCCTGTGATACGCTATGAGAAGTTATTTTCGGCCAGGACTGCCGGTATCGGTGATGCTGACACGACAGGAATCTTCATCACCTATCATGCAGCGATCGACGACAGCATCTCTTTTTACAGAAGGGTCTCCACCCAGCCCATCAAGGATGTGCTGAAGTTTTATATCGATGGTGCCATGGTCGGGCTCTGGTCAAATTTCACCGATACAACATTCCGTCGTTCTGCCTATCCGGTATTGGCGGGAACCCATACCTTTAAGTGGGTCTATGAGAAGAACAGCGCATTATCACAGGGAGACGATGCCTGCCATATCGATTTTATTGTCTTCCCTCCCGAATACAAACCGTCGGTCAATGCAGGCGGAGATGCAGAAATATGCAGCGGCGACAACTATCAGCTCCATGGGATGGCCTACAGTTTTGATTCGCTAAGGTGGAGTACTGCCGGTGATGGCATCTTCAGTGATACCGGCATTTTAAATCCTTTGTACACCCCCGGCTCCCAGGATTTGTCCAATGGTTCAGTAATACTGACACTTACGATTTTTTCGGAGAACAATATTACCGGACACAACAGCATGACATTGACTATTGCCCCCCCTGTTTCCGCCAATGCCGGTCCTGACGCAGAAATATGCAAAGGAGAGATTTTCAACACTTCAGCTTCGGCCCTTAACTATGAGAGCGTGGAGTGGTCCACATCGGGAGATGGTGTTTTCGACCAACCCGGGATGCTCCAGACAGGTTACCATCCCGGATCTGGCGACCTGATGGCAGGGACCGTCAGCCTGACCCTGAATGTTACAGGAAATGCGGCCTGTCCGGATGCCTCAGACGTTACCACTTTAACCCTGAAGGATTCGCCCATATTGGAACTTGGCAGGGACACCGTGTTGTGTGCCAACGGATCAATAGTGCTGGATGCCACTTCTGCCCAGGCTGTTGCGTATCTGTGGTCGCACGGCGGCAAAACAACACCCGCCATCACGATTGATTCCGCCGGGATAGGACTGGATAACCGGATGATCACCTTAATGGCGACCGGGAGTAACGGGTGTGTCACTGTTGATTCTGTCAGGATCGGATTCCGGATCTGCGGGGGTATGGAGGAGTGGCAGGATGCCACGGTAACCGTTTATCCCAACCCCACGGAAGGGTTGGCCGAAATAGAATTGGTATTGCCCGGGCAAAGGGTAGTGGATATTACGGTCCGCAATACAGCAGGTTCTCCGGTGTATTATAAAAGCGGCATCCCTGTTCAGGGTTCCCTCAGATACCGGATCGATCTTTCAGGGCACCCTTCCGGACAATATTTGATCATATTATCGGATAACCAGGGCGCTATCACCAGAAAAGTCACACTCCGAAAATAAATTTATGACCTCATCCAACCGGTAAAACAAATACATCCCGATGAAATACCTTACCATTTTCTCACTGGCTGCTTTAATTATGATGTTTACGTCTTGCCGGCAGGACAGTTCCCCTTTCATTATTGACCTTGGCACTGAATGGAAATTTTCTGAAGGTGACCACCTTACCCGGGCTGATCCTGATTTTGATGATACCGGATGGAAAGTAATCAGTGTCTCTGAAAACTGGGATGGACAAGGGCACCAGGATTATGATGGAATAGGCTGGTACAGGGCGCGTGTGGTTATTGCCGGCAAATTAAGGGATAAGGCGGTTGCCGGTGACAGTCTTCAGTTTTTTCTGGGAAAAGTGGATGATGCTGACCAGGTATTCCTGAATGGTTTTCTTATCGGAGAGAACTGTGCCAATATTGCCTCCGGTCGCCAGGCCGATAGTGGTTTTATCAAAGCGCGGCATATCTGGAATAAGCCTCGTCGCTACACTTTGGAAATCAGTGATCCGAGAATAAAATGGGATGAAGAGAATGTTATTGCGGTACGATGTTTTGACCAGGGTGGCCCTGGCGGCATAACAGGTGATCGGTTTGAGGTATCGAGGATCGGAATGAGGGACCGGGTTTTGTTTGATCTTCTGACAAAACCATTTGTCTTGAAGGATTCTGTTGTTACCAAAACATTTACGGCAGAAAATATTTCCTCCACCGCTGAATATCAGGGAAATCTCGATATTCGGGTGGTCGACGCCGACAGCAGACACCTGTTATACCGTGAAAAAACAGGGATTCTACTCACCCCGAAACTGAAACTGGAAAAAACCATTGTATTCCGGCACGATCCGGCACAGCCTGCCATCATGATAATCTCCTTCCGGGATAAAACCTCCGGTGAACAGATAATGCATGAGGCAAAAGTCCCCTATATCCTGACGCCGGCGATTCCACTTCATCCCCGGGTTAACGGAGCCTCGGTTTTCGGCGTCAGACCTTATTCGCCAATGTATTTCAAAGTAGCCGCCACCGGTGAAAAACCTCTGGAATATGTGGCAAACGGGCTTCCACCCGGTTTGTCCATCGATAAAAACAATGGCATCATCAGTGGTTTCCTGAAGAAAAAAGGAGAATACATCCTGGATATCGAAGTCAGCAATCGATACGGAACAGCCAGAAGTCCACTGAAAATAATCTGTGGCGAGAAAATCTCCCTGACTCCGCCGATGGGATGGAACAGTTGGAACTGCTGGGGGCTGAGCATCAGCGATGCACGTGTCAGGCAAGCGGCAGACGGG
>CAYLVY010000106.1:0-7741 GCA_964387205.1 uncultured Draconibacterium sp. | reverse complement strand
AGCGACAAAGAGGGTAATATGAAACCCAAACCTCGTTTTCAGGACATGGCCTCTTTGTGTCATTACATTCATAATCAAGGTCTTAAAGTTGGTATTTATTCATCACCTGGGCCTCTGACCTGTGGTGGTTATGAAGGAAGTTATCTCCATGAAGAAAAAGATGCGGCATTGTATACCCGTTGGGGAATGGACTACCTGAAGTATGACTGGTGTTCCTATTTCAGCATTGCCCCGGACCCGACTCCGGAGCAACTGAAAAAACCCTATAAGGAGATGCGCAACGCGTTGCGGAAGCAAAACCGGGACATCCACTACAGCCTGTGTCAATATGGCATGGGTGATGTCTGGAAATGGGGTGCGGAAGTGGATGGCAACTCATGGAGAACTACCGGTGACATTACCGATACCTGGGAAAGCATATCCACCATCGGTTTTGGCCAATATAAATGTTCTCCCTATGCGGAACCAGGAAGATGGAATGATCCTGACATGCTGGTAGTTGGATGGGTAGGTTGGGGCCCCGACCTCCGCTACACGCGGCTTGATCCCGATGAGCAGTACACGCACATTTCGCTTTGGTGCATGCTATCCTCACCCCTGCTTCTGGGGTGTGATCTCACCAGGCTTGACCCATTTACCCTTAATTTGCTGACCAACGATGAGGTACTGGCTATCAATCAGGATCCATTGGGGCAGCAGGCCACACGTATTTTCCACAATGAGGATTATGAGGTTTGGTCAAAAGATCTGGCAGATGGCAGGAAAGCGGTGGCGGTATTCAATAAAACAAAGCGTGTTCTTCCTGTTCCGGTATCATTCAACTCCCTCTGTCTGGAAGGGAAATGGATGCTCAGGGACCTATGGACCAAACAGGATCTTGGTCTGGTCAGAAATCATTTTGAACTCCGAACGAGACCTCACGGGTCAAGGATGGTTACCCTTACTGCACCGCGGCACGACAGAAACTAAAAAGATTTTTATTTAACCTGGCTGATCGCGAAAGCAAGCGCTTTTCTGATCATGTCGGGTGGAGGGGTTTCGATAAACTCTTTGTCCATCAGTGCCCTGGTAAGGCACCGTGCATGTTCAATATCGTTTTTTGCTTTGGTAAATGCCCCTTCCCAGGTAATATCAACCCTTGCCACTCCGTCTTTGATGGCCTGCATGGCCACGTCGGCAGCCTCATGCGGGAAAACGGAGGCTTCTTCCATATTGGGGACGATATTATCAGGACTTATTCCTCTTTTTTCAGCGTAATCGGCGAGCGAGTGGGCAGCGGCAATGGCCATGTTGTCGGTGATTTTGCGTGCGCGCACCATCAGTGCCCCTTTAAGAATCCCGGGAAAGCCGATGGAGTTATTGACCTGGTTAGGAAAGTCGCCCCGGCCGGTGGCCACAATGAAGGCTCCTTCTTCTTTGGCGGCGTAGGGATAGATTTCAGGAACCGGGTTAGCACATGCAAAAACGATCGATTTTTCAGCCATACTACGGATCCAGGGCCGTTTAATCACATCAGGCCCCGGGGTAGAAAGGGAGATCAGCAGATCGGCGTTTTTCATGGCTTCTTCGATAGCAGGAATTTTTCCAGGATTGGTGGAGATACAAAGTTCCCACTTCCGGTAGAACCTCGGATCGGCTTTAATATCCTCACGGCCGGAGTGGAGCGAACCTTTGGTATCGAAAAGTACCATCTTTGCCGGATCGGCTCCATCGGCGATCAATAACCTGGCGATGGTGGTATTGGAGGCACCCGCGCCATTCAGTACAATCCTGACATCGCCGAGTTGTTTTCCCGCCAGTTTCAGGGCATTGATCACGCCTGCCAGGGTAACGCACGCTGTACCCTGAGCATCGTCGTGCCATACCGGAATATCGCACTCCTCGCGGAGAACATCGAGTACCCGGTAGCAGTTGGGTTGCGAAATATCTTCAAGGTTGACGGCTCCGAAACTTGACTGACACATCTTCACGAAATCGATGATCTTCTCCGGATTGTTTTTTCCATCCTTTCCCTTGCTGTCGATGCAAAGGGCCACGGCATCCACACCTCCGAGGTATTTCATCAGAAAAGCCTTACCTTCCATAACACCCAGTCCGCCGGGAGGGGTACAATCGCCATCGCCCAGCACCCGGGTGGAATCACTGACCACGGCGACCAGGTTACCGCGGTTCGACAATTCAAACGAAGCATCGTTATTGTCGCGGATATCGGTAGAAACCTTGGATACTCCGGGGGTGTACCAGACATTGAACCAGTTAAAGCCGATCACCGGGGCTTTGGGAACAGTCTGAATTTTTCCGTGATAGAAATGGTGGGCCTCTTCGGCCAGTTTCTTCAGAAATATCGTTTTTGCCTTCGCCAGTTGTTCCTGAGTGAAATCATCCGGGAATGCTTCATTAAGGTTGTCAAGTGATAAAGAGATATCTTTCATAGTCCTGATTTTTCTGTAAAGTTATAGAATTAGCAATGAATTGTCAGGCGCCCGGGATGAATATTTTTGTTTTTTATTGCTTTCGCTGTTTCAAAATCGTATTTTCGCCCATGTTTTTAATTTTAATTTATTGTCAACCATGTCAACAGGTAAAGTAAAATTCTTCAATGAAAGAAAGGGGTTTGGTTTCATTATCCATGACGAGACCCAGCAGGATGTTTTTGTTCATGTCAGTGGGCTGATCGACAAAATCCGCGAAGATGATCAGGTCACATTCGAGATTGCAGAAGATACCCGTGGGAAAAAGGCTATAAATGTGAAGAAGGTTTAGACGGGCAACCCCGAAAACAATAAAGGCCGTCCGGTGGGCGGCCTTTATTGTTTGATGCAGCAAGGTTATTATTTGCTTAACATGACCGGCATAACCAGCATCAGGATATCCTCTTCCCTGGCTTCAGTGTTGACAGGGGTCAGGATACCGGCGCGGTTAGGGGCGGAGAGTTCGAGGCTGATCTCTTCCGTTTCAAGATTATTAAGCATTTCGATCATGAAACGGGAATTGAAGCCAATCTCCATATCCTCCCCGCTGTAACTGCAATTCAGCCGTTCCCTGGCTTCATTTGAGAAATCGATATCCTCTGCGCTGATCATCAATTCCTGACCGGTAATGCGGAAGCGGACCTGATGGGTCGACTGATTGGCAAAAATAGAAACCCGGCGGATAGTGCTGAGGAGGGTATGGCGATCGATCACCAGGCGGTTGGGATTATCTTTCGGGATTACCGCATCGTAGTTGGGATATTTACCTTCGATCAGCCGGCACACCAGGGAGAGGTTGGAGAAAGAAAAGAAGGCATTGGTACGGTTGTATTCCACAGAAACCGGAATATCCTGCGAAGAAAGAATATTTTTCAGCAGGTTGAGTGGTTTTCTCGGAAGGATGAAAGCGGCTGATTCGGGCGCTTTGACATCCGTTCTTCTCAACCTCACCAGCTTATGGGCATCCGTGGCTACAAAGGTCACATCGTCCGGGGTAAATTCGCAGAAAACACCGGAGAGTACCAGCCGAAGTTCATCGTTTCCGGCAGCAAATAGTGTTTTGGTAATAGCCTGTGCCAGGACAGGCGAAGGAATGGTAACGGAAGTGGGATCCTCAATAGGCGGTGTCCGGGGATATTCAGTCGCATCATGTCCGGGCATCTTATATTTACCTTCGCCGGCGGTTATTTCCACCATCATCGTTTCAATGTTGATCAGGAAGGAGACCGGAACATCCGGCAAGGTTTTCAATACTTCGGTAAGGATTTTGGCCGGGATTGCGATGATCCCGTTCTCTTCGGCCATATCGGCCGGTATCCTGACCCTCATGGTGGTTTCCAGATCCGATGAGGTGATGGTGAGTTGTCCATCCTCCAGTTCAAATAAAAAATCATCCAGGATCGGAAGGGTATTATTGGAATTGATAACGCCGATGATCGCCTGTAGGTTCTTAAGCAGCAAAGCGCTGGAAATGATAAATCTCATATGGTGTCTCTATTTTTGGGTGTCAAAGATAAGCTAAAACCTGCTATTATGGCTTTTTCTTTCGTTTGAAATCGAATTTGTTTTCTTCTCCGCGTATCAGGCGACGAATATTTCGCCGGTGGGTAATGGGAATAAAGAGTGCAACCATCAGCGACATTCCGATGAGACCGGGGTGGCGGACCCCGATAATAAACCACACCACAATCGGAAATGCCAGGGAAGCCATGATGGAAGCCAGGGATACGTAATGGGTCATGGCCAGCACCACGATGAATACACCAAGGACGATGATCAGTGAGAGGGGAAACAGGGATATTCCGGCACCGGCAATCGTCCCCACACCCTTGCCCCCCCTGAAACCCGCATAGACCGGAAAAATATGGCCCAGTACCGCCGCGGCGGCAGCGGCAATGCGGATATAAATCAGCATTTCAGGCGTTTGCCCCTCAAATGCGATCCAAACCGGAAACTGGACCGATAGCCAGCCTTTGAATACATCCATAAGTAAAACAGGTATTCCGGCCTTATAACCCAACACACGGATCACATTGGTGGCCCCGGCATTTTTACTGCCATGCTCCCTGACATCAATGCCATAAAGCCACTTTCCTGTCCATACAGCCGACGGAATCGCTCCGATCAGATAGGCTACCAAAATTATAGTTAAAATATATACGGTAATCAATTCTTTTTGTTTTTTAACCTGTTATGCAAAGTAAAGAAATTCAACCGGATTATTCCTCTTCCACGGATTGAAATTTACGCAGAAACTCCTGCTTCTTCCTCTCCGAAACCAATGAGACAATGTAATTCCTTGAAAACTCCCTGAATTTCTTCTGCTCCCTTGAGGATTGATCCGCCTCTTTGACGAGGTCATTGAAGGCAATATCAGAGGAAGCCACACTCAACAACTGATTTCTGTAGTTGAAGTAATACCAGTCATTGGATGTCAATTCAAGGTAGATGGAAAACTCATCTCCGTTTCGCTTTTTCGAAAACTCTACTATCGCTTTCACATACTTGTTGACATGGTTTTTACCCAATGTGGCAATACCGATATTTCCGGTGTGGGTATAGGAACGTGTCAGGGTATCATAACGGAGAGGCAAATCGGCAAACACGATCTGTCGCTCCAGTTCATCCGGGATTTTGCGGAACCTCCCCAGCAGGTCAAGTTCGCCGCGAAGGCGCTTGAGGTCTGCCTCAGGCAGGTATCGCTCCATGAACATGTTGTAGTTGGTCCCTGTCAATTTGACTCCCTGAAGATTGATGGAATTCAGATGATCGGTCATTCGTTGCATGGCGGCATCGCCAAAGGGAAAGGTGAGGGCAAGGGCACAACGGACCATTGCGGAATCGGTGAGGGTATAGTAATCCACTGTTCCGAATGATTCCAGGGCAACCGGGTTAAAGTTCAGCCCAAGGGACAGGTTCCCTTCGCCCCTCATTTTGCAGTTCCAGGTATTGAACGACAGGAAAGACCCCTGTTCAGCCACATTGTTTAACTTCTTCGCGGAAGCGATTCTGAATTCGTTGGTCGGAATATTATACTCGATGAAACCTTCGGAGGTGCATAAAACCGAATCTCCCTGATGGATGACCGGCCGGAAAAAGGATGCACCAATGAGATTTTCTCTTGTTTTATACAGAAGGGCCAGTTGTAGTGGTTTTCTTTGTATGTTGCGTAACGGAGATGTAAGCGGGATCCTGACGCTATCGGGATTGATGGTGCTTTTGAAACCAACCCACTGGGGAGTGGCCTCTATGCATGTGGTGACAGGATGAAATCCGCCGTCGAAGAAGAGATGCTTTTTATCAGCCTCCAGGGTCACCACGCCCTGAAATGCAAACTCCGGGCTGAGCAGAAATGCGGCTGAATCGCTGATGGTCCCGTCTGCTATAGTTTTCACATCGCTGTCGACCCGTATTTTGTTAAAGAATATCTTTTGTCTTTTCCCCGTACGATCAACATAGTCGTACATTGCCTGTCCGGAATAATTGTTGCGGGACGCGATCGAGATATCGGCATTGTAAAACTGATGATGACGGGTTTGGGTATTGGCGATCAGAATGGCACGATGGAAGACATTCATCTTCGCATCCTTGCCTATCACCACTTTACCCGAATCGGGAAAAACAGCAGCATCAGCCACCTTGATGATCCTCACCTCCTCTGCATTGATTATGTTGCTCCGCAAATGATACCGGGCCCGGGCTGCAAAAAACCGAAGCGAATCCTGCTTTGGATGAGTAGAAACAAACTCTGAGCCGGTATAACCCACATCGATCAATTGCGACAGGCTGAGGGTATCGGCCCTGTCGGCCAACTCACTCTCATTGGCCAGCATAATCTCCTCGTTGTCGATAAGCCAGTCGAAACGGTCCATCAGACATGCATACTGATTGATGGGAAAATTCACCTTGGAAATACCGACATTCGATTTAAATTCCCCCTTTCGCTTGTCGAAATCGAAATGGGTCTGATAATTCTGCGTTTCGATGGTGTTGGCGGTGAGGTCGTATGATTTTATCCTGAAATCGGCGATCAGGGCATCAAAGGAGCGGCTGTGGAACTTAAAACCGTGGGATTCCATCACTGCATCCAGTATCATGACTTTACCGTTTCCGTTGAGCGAGTCGGGTTTCACTGATAAGGTCCCGGAGAAACCTGATTGATTGCGATACATGGCCATAGGTTTATGAAGGGTACTGACCGTCATATTGCGAAACTCCGGCCTCCATACCTGTTTCACCGAATCGCCGCGTACCTGGGGAAGATCAAACGGGGAAACCTGCTCCCTGATATCAAAGCTTTTTGCCACGGTTACCATTGAATCGGGCAATAACAGAAAATCGGGGGAGACCGTTTCACTGTTCATGGTCTCCAGGCGTCCGTTACTTCTGAGCCCCTTGTTGCTCAGGTCGATATCTGCAAAAAGGGTACCCTGGCCATTATACACCGGAATTCCGCCCGTATCCGATTTCTTGACAAGGCCTAACGAATAATCAGGCCTGATGTGCAGTGGTTCCCCGATAACAGGCAGGATACCGGCCGAAATAAGCTTTCCCGGGAACATCAGGGTATCCGTTTCCACATAATCCAGGTTTTCAATGGTAAAAGGATTCAGTTGATAGAAAAACCTGTCGCGGTCATAGGAACCTTTGTGTACAGAACGGGAATCCCAATAAACGAAAGAACTGTCGTTGTTCGTAAATACAGGATACCTGGGAAAGGACTTCAATCCCGATTTGTTTCCGGGGTCATCGATCAGCAGGGTTCCGCTGAGGTTGTGCACGGCTGTCCTCACCCTGACCCTTTCCACCATCCCTGTCCTCGGATTTTCTTCCTTTTCGAAAACATAATAGACCATCGAATCCACAACAGGCATATTGATCTTAAACGGGGCATATTGAAAAGCACAGTCGCTGGCATGAAAGTCGAACATACCGGCTACCACCGTACCACTAAAGGTGAAATTCATCCCCTTTTTCAGAACTACATCCTTGTGGGCGGGAATAATTTCCACCGTTTGTGCCTGACTTAAAACGATACGTTCCACACCGCGGAGCTGAAGATCGAAGGACCGGAGGTTCAGTAGCCCGTTAGAGGCATTCTCCACAAAGGAATTAAAGACGATCTCATCATAATCCGACTGCTTGGCGGCTGCTTTGACGTAATTAAACAACTTTTCCTTCAGCCTACCCTCTTTCCTGTTCTTATCGTATGTCAGAAAACCCCAGTCGGTAAAGTCGAGAATCTGATTTTCCACGGCATCAGCAGATGA
>CAYLVY010000105.1:9806-12629 GCA_964387205.1 uncultured Draconibacterium sp. | reverse complement strand
CAAACAATCCAGAAGATGATTCAGAATCCGGAGCACAGACTCCCTGCAGATTTCAAAAACAATACAGGGCCCGTTACGGTCATTGATATCGAAAATATTCTTCAGGCAATTCCTGCCGGGGTGATGCTGATAACAAAGGAAGGGTTGATATGGTATATCAATCCGATCGGAAAAGAGCTTCTTGGACTCGGTGAAGGTGATACATGCCTTGCAGAGCAATCTTCAACCTATTTCAGAAAACCAATTGGAGCAGTTGACGTGGATGACTTCATCCATACCCCTGGCCCCCGCATAGAGTTCATCCTGACCAACCGGAAGGGCCTGGAGATTCCCGTGATAAAATCATCCGCATCGGTCACCATTGGAGAACAAAAATTCTTCCTCGAAACTTTCGTGGATATTACCGAGCGCAAAAGGAAACTGGCTGACCTGAATGAGTCACGCCGGCAGTTCGCCTCCATGATCGGCAATCTTCCGGGGTTTGTTTACCGATGCCGTAACGACCACAGTTGGACCATGGAGTTCATCAGTGATGGATGCCGGGAGATTACCGGTTATGATCCTGGTGATATCCTATTCAATAAAGTCATTTCCTACAATCAGATCATCCATCCTGATGATCAGGGAAGGGTCTGGA
Source organism: uncultured Draconibacterium sp. (assembly GCA_964387205.1). Classification (GTDB taxonomy): domain Bacteria; phylum Bacteroidota; class Bacteroidia; order Bacteroidales; family FEN-979; genus CAIVAT01. The sequence continues at coordinate 11,992 of CAYLVY010000105.1, read as the reverse complement.
ATACTGTCCAGGAAAAGATAGTGACCGGAAAGTCTTACACGCTGGACTATCGCATCCGGACCTCGGACGGTAAGATCAAATGGGTGTTTGAAAAGGCCAACGGAATTTTCTCCCCCACCGGGGAACTTCTGAGCATAGAAGGATTCATATCCGATGTTTCAGAAGCACACCGTGCTGCCATCGTGCAGGAGGTACTTTTCAACATTGCCAATGCTGCCTTCTCTGCCAGGAGCAGTGAAGAGTTGTTCGAGGTCATCCGTAACAGCCTGGGAAGCATAATTGATGTTGAAAATTTTCTGGTGGCCATGTATGATGCCATCACCGATACCATCTCGCTTCCCTATCAAGTCGATTTGAAAGATAAATTCGCCACCTTCCCTGTCGGAAAAACCATGACCGGTTATGTGATCAAGACTGGAAAACCTTTGCTTGTCAACCGGAAGGAGATAGAAAAACTTGCGGAGGATGGCCATATTCAAATCATTGGCACACCCGCGGAAGTATGGCTCGGCGTGCCGCTGAAGCTGAGTGAATCGATCATCGGTGTATTGGTTGTACAGAGCTACGACAATCCAAAGCGTTATAACGAAAAAGATCTGGAACTCCTGAGTTTTGTCTCGGAACAGATCGCGGCATCAGTCGCCAGAAGATCTGCAGAGGATATGCTGCAACGTGAGAAAGCATACCTTGACCAACTTTTCGAAGGAAGCCCGGAAGCCATCGTCATGATCAGCACTGAGGGTACCATCATGAAGGTCAATACGGAGTTCTGCAAGTTGTTTGGCTACAATTCCGGTGAAGTGATCGGTCAGAATATTGATGATTTGATTGCGCCGCCGGAACACCGTCAGGATGCAATCAGGATCACCAACGAAATTGCGCATGGCAAAGACTATGAGGTTGAAACCCTTCGAAAACACAAAGACGGCCGCCTGATCGATGTTTCACTGCTCGTTACCCCCATCATGCTGCAGAATAACATTTTCGGTGCCTATGGAATTTACCGTGATATCACGGCAAGAAAACAGACTGAAAAATCACTTATTGCCGCCAAGGAAAAGGCAGAAGGGGCCGACCGGTTGAAATCGGCTTTCCTCTCTAATATGTCACATGAAATCCGGACACCGATGAACGCTATCCTTGGATTCTCCAGCCTTCTGAGCGATCCTGGACTCTCCGATCAGGAGAGGAATGAATTCATTCAGATCATCAGGGAACGGGGCAACGACCTGATGAAGATCATCGAGGATATCATCGATATATCGAAAATTGAATCGGGACAGGTCAACTTTGAAATCAAGGAATGTCCGGTCAATATCCTGTTAAACAACCTTCTGGTTACGCTGAACGAACTGAAGAGGCGTCACGGGAAAACTGAGGTGGAACTTCTCTGCCACCCCGGCAAACCGGAACCGGAATTCACCATCCCTACCGATGGAAACCGTCTTCGCCAAATCATGACCAACCTGATTGAGAATGCCCTGAAATTTACCGAGAAAGGGTTGGTCGATTTTGGGTATGTCCTTCATCCACAGTCCCCCGAACCCTATATTGAGTTTTTTGTCAAAGATACCGGTATCGGAATTTCACCTGAAAAACACAGCCTGGTTTTTGAGCGTTTCAGACAGGTGGACGACACAGCTACCCGTAAATATGGTGGTACCGGACTTGGCCTCACCATTTCGAGGAACCTGGCCAGGTTGCTCGGCGGAGAGATCTGGTTGGACTCAGAGGAGGGCAAAGGGACCACTTTTTTCCTTCGACTACCCCTGCCCAGCAGCAATGTTTCACCCACTGCCCATCCACGTGGCCCGAAACCGGTTATCGGAGCCCGTCAGAAATGGCCCGGAAAATCGATTCTGGTAGTGGAAGACGAGGAGTCGAACTATTTTCTGCTGGAACGCATCCTCAGAAATACCGGCATGAAGATTACCTGGGCCCACAACGGTATTGAAGCGATTGAACTGATCAAACAACATCAATATGATATCGTAATGATGGACGTCAGGATGCCCATCCTCGACGGGTACGAGACGACCCAGGCAATCCGGAAGTTCAATACCGACCTTGTGATCATCGCCCAAACCGCTTTCGCACTCAAAGGAGAGCGGGAGAAGGCGCTGGCGGCAGGGTGCAGCAATTACATTGCAAAACCAATTGACATCAGCGAACTTTATACTATTCTG